>JAICJC010000143.1 GCA_025928655.1 Thermoleophilia bacterium
AGAACCGGCCCAGCCGGATCATCCCCCGGGCCGAGGTGCACACGACGCAGGACGTCACGGTCGAGGAGCTCAAGCCCGAGAGCGAGATCGAGACGACGTTCCCGCCCGGGTTCGAGCTCAGCGATGAGTGATGCTGCTCGCCCTCGACGTCGGTAACACGCAGACCGTCGCCGGGATGTACGACGGCTCCGAGCTCCGCGAGCACTGGCGCACGACCACCGTCCGCACGCACACCGGCGACGAGCTGGCGCTGATGCTGGCCGGGCTGCTCGAGCTGCGCGAGCTCACGCTCGGCTCGATCGACGCCCTGGTGGTCGCCTCGAGCGTGCCCCAGCTGGCGATCGAGTACGCGGCCATGAGCCGCGAGCACCTCGGCGACGAGGCGCTGGTCGTGGGGCCGGGCGTCCGCACCGGCGTCGCGCTGCGGGTCGACAACCCGCTCGAGGTCGGCGCCGACCGGGTGGCGAACTGCGTGGCGGCCTACGCCCTCCACGGCGGGCCGTGCATCGTGGTCGACTTCGGCACGGCGATCAACTTCGACACGGTCTCCGCCGGGGGCGACTTCCTGGGCGGGGCGATCGCGCCGGGGCTGCAGGTGGCGCTGGACGCGCTCGGCGATCGGGCCGCCCGGCTGCAGAAGGTCGAGCTGGTGGCGCCGGCCCGCGCCATCGGCACGAACACCGACACGAACGTCCAGTCGGGCGCCGTCTTCGGCTGGGCCGGGCTGGTGGACGGGCTGGTGCGCCGCTTCTGGGTGGAGCTCGGCGCCGAGGCGACGACCGTCGCCACCGGCGGCCTGGCCGCCCTGGTGGCGCCTCACTGCGAGACGGTGGAGCACGTCGAGCCCTGGCTGACGCTCGAGGGCCTGCGGATGATCTGGGAGCGCAACGCCTGAATAGCCGGTGCCAGGCACCGGGGATTCACGCAAGGCGGGCGGTGACGGTGCCGGCCGCGTCGACCGCGACGGCGGTCGGGACGATGCCGATCCCGTACTTGCGGGCCAGGTCGGGGCGGGTGCGGACGTCGACCGTCACGACGTCGCGGCCGGTCTCGCGCAGCTCGCGCTCCAGCGTCAGGCACTCCGAGCACAGCGGGTGGGTGAACTCGACGATCGCGCCGTCGGCGGTGGCGGCGAGGCCGACGTCGGCCGGATCGATCCGGCGCAGCTCGCCGTGGCCGATCCCGCGCAGGCGCGCGCCCAGCCGGTAGATCTCGCACCCGGTGCAGAACCCGGTCACCGCCGCGAGCAGGGCCAGGGCGCTCACGAGCACGGCGAGGACGGTGCCGAGCACGGGCAGCCCGGCGGCGTGCGCGGCCGTCGCGGCCGTGAGGACGGCGAAGCCCATCATGTTGGCGAACCGCGGCGCCCGGGCGTCCTCGAGCTCGCCCTCGCCGATGCGGGGCTGGACGAGCGCGAAGTAGGCGAGGCAGGGGAGGCACCACCGCCGCCCGAGCGTCAGCCCAAGCGCGAACTGGAGCGCGAGCAGCCCGAGCAGCGGCCACCAGCCGGTGAAGACGGCGACGAGCGCGAGCGCTCCGATGGCCGCCTGGTTGAAGCGCGGCGCCCGGGCATCGATCACGTCCAGGTCGCGGTAGGGATGTGCGCGTCGCTCCGCCACTTTGGATCCAAACTCTACTCCTCGTCGCGGCCGCTTGACACATATATCGATACGCGGTATATATCGCGTATGCAGACGATGCGAGAGCCCACCTACTTCACCCTGGCGGCACTGCTCGACGGGCCGCTCCACGGGTATGCCATCGCCAAGCACGCCGAGGCGGTCTCGGACGGCCGGGTGCGCCTGACCGCGGGCACGCTCTACTCCGCGCTCGACCGCCTGCTCGGCCAGGGGCTGATCACGGTCGACGGCGAGGAGGTCGTCGAGGGCCGCGCCCGCCGCTACTACCGCCTCACGGCGTCCGGGCGGCGCGCGCTCCAGGCCGAGGCGGCGCGCCTCGCCGGCGCCGCCGCAGTCGTCGTCTCGCGGATCTCCGCGACGCCGGAGCCGGCGGCATGACCGCGGCCGAGCTCACCTACCGCCTCGCCCTGCGGGCCTATCCGCCGGGCTACCGGCGCGCGCGCGGGCACGAGATCCTCTCGACGCTCGCGGACATGCAGGGCGATGCCCGGCGGCCGAGCCTGCGCCAGACCGGCGCGCTGGTCAAGGCCGGGGTGTGCGAGCGCGGCCGCGCCGTCACCGGCGGCGACCGCGCCGGCATCTGGGCGGAGGGGTGCGCGCTGGCCGCGCTCGTCCTCCTGCTGCTCGCGGCCACCGGGGCCGCCTTCCAGCTCGGCTGGGACATCTGGTACGCGCGGCTCGGCATGGGGTGGCCGCTCGGGGGGTTCTCGCCGGTGCCGCTCGAGCCGGCGGGGCTCGTGCGCGTGCTGGCCGCTGCGCTGCTGCCCTGGGGGGCGGCGCTCGCCGTCTGCCGCGGCCGGCGGCTGCTCCCGCTCGCCATGGCGCTGACGGCCGCCGCGCTCTACGTCGGCGGCGCCGTCGGGTTCGCAGGCACCGGCGGCTACCAGTCGTGGAGCGCCGGGCAGTCCTGGATGGAGAACGCGTACCAGCTGGGCACCGCGATCTTCCTGGCGGCCCCGGCCGGGCTCCTGTGGGTCGCAGGCCGCGGTCGGCGCCGGCCGGCGGCCCACCGGTCGCTCGCGTGGCTGGCGCTGCCCGCGGCGCTGACGATCCTGCACCTGGCCTCCTACTGGGAGACGACCATCGTCTTCTGGCCGCTCGGGGCGATCATGCTGGCCTGGTTCCTGGCCGGCCGCTGGAGCCCGCACCTGGCCGTCGCCGTCTTCGGCGTGGCCGTCCCGGTGCTCGCGTTCGTGCTGCCGACGGCGGTCGGCGCGCCGGACTACGAGTACGCGGTGGCCGTCGCCGCCGGCGCGGCCACGCTCGCGTTCGCGTCGCTCGCCTCCGCGCTCGCCTTCGCGCCGGAGACGGAGCTCGACCCGCCCGCCCTGTGAGCCTGCATAACCGGTGCCAGGGACCGGTCATGCACGGCCGGGGCGCGTAGGATCGCGCGATGACGATTGCGCTCCGCGTGGCCGGCCCCGGCGACCTCGACGCGCTGACGGCGATCATGGCGACCGCGTTTCGCAACGACCCGGTCTGGGGCGAGTACTCGTATCCGGGCTCGCGGGAGCGGCTCGACACGGCGGCCGCCGTCTGGCGCGTGTACCTCGCGGCGCTGATCCGGCACGGGTGGTCGTTCATCTCCGCCGGCGGCGAATCGGCGGCGGTGTGGGTGCCGCCGGGCGAGCGCGAGCTCACCGACGAGCAGGAGCGGGCCCTGGAAGCGCTCCTGCACGAGCTGCTCGGCGACGCCCAGGCCGCGATCGTCTTCGACGCCTTCGAGCGGCTCGACGCGGCCCACCCCCACCACGAGCCGCACCATCACCTGAGCCTGTTCGGCACCCACGAGGATCACCGCGGCCGCGGGATCGGCATGGCGCTCCTCGACGCCTGCCTGGAGCGGGTGGACGCGGCCGGGTCGCCCGCGTACCTGGAATCGACCAACCCGGCCAACGAGGGCCGCTACATGAGCCGCGGGTTCGAGCCGTTCGGGCGGGTGGAGCTGGCGGGCGGCCCGGTCGTCACCACGATGTGGCGACCGGCGCGGGCGTCCGCCTAGCCGCCCCCGTAGATCGAGATCGGGAGCTCGAGCAGGCTGTCGGCGTCGATGTCGCCCAGCAGCTCGAGCTCGGCCTCGTGCACGGCGACGAGCGGCCGCGCCTCGGGGCAGAACTCGAGCAGCGCCCGCTCCGCCTCCGCGACGGTGGCGCAGGTGACGAGCACCCCCCGGATCGCCTTGGCGCCCGGCGTGCCGCGCAGGTACCAGCCGTAGAACTTGCGTAGGAAGCCGACGGCCCGCTCGCCCATCTCCCGCTCGACCTCGCGCATGAAGCGGATCAGCTCGGACACGACCTCGGCCGGATCGGCGTCGGGGCCGCCCGCGCCGGCCATCTCGCGCAGCGCCCACGGCCGTCCCTGCGCGCCGCGTCCCACCATGACCGCCGCCGCGCCCGTCTCGTCGAGCACCCGCTGGGCGCCGGCCCGGTCGCCGATGTCGCCCGACGCGATCACGGGGATGCCCACCCGCTCCACCAGCTCGGCCGTCAGCGAGTGGTCGGCGGTGCCGGTGTACATCTGCTGGGCGGAGCGGGGGTGCAGCGTCAGCGACGCGACACCGCGCGCCTCGAGCTTCGGGCCCAGCTCGAGGGCCGTGCGCGAGCCGTTCCGCAGGCCGCGCCGCATCTTCACCGAGACCGGGACGTCGACCGCGTCGACGACCGCCCCGGCCAGGGCGCAGGCCAGCTCGTGGTCCTCGAGCGCGCTGGCGCCGGCGCCGGTCTTCGTCACCTTGCGCACGGGGCAGCCGAAGTTGATGTCGACGATGTCCGCGCCGGCGGCGACGACCATCTGCGCCGCCTCGGCCATCGGGCCGGGGTCGGAGCCGAAGATCTGCACCGCCAGGGGATGCTCGTCGGCCGCGATCCGCAGGTAGCCGAGCGTGCGCTCGTTGCGGTGCTGCAGGCCGCACGAGGACACCATCTCGCTGCAGACGAGGCCGGCCCCGAAGCGGCGGCCCTGGCGCCGGAACGCCTGCACCGAGACACCCGCCATCGGCGCGAGCACGATCCGCGAGGGGATCTCCACGCCGCCGATCGACCAGGCCTCGGTCATGTCCGCCATGCCCGGGATGGTACCGGCGCAGGGCCGCCGTTCCGGGCGCCGCAGCTTGTCGGTTTCCGATGTTGGCGCTCGCGGGTGAGTTGACCTATAATCCGCCGTCGCTCGGTGTCAGCCGTGAATTGCGCTGCAAATGGCGCACTCCCGGTCGACACCGATTTTCCGTTTACGCACCCGAAAAGGCATGGGAGCAGTGGAGAAAGACGTCATCCTCACAACCGAGGGCTACGAGAAGCTCAAGCAGCAGATCGAGGACCTGGAGACCAACAAGCGGCGCGAGGTCGCCGACCGCATCCGCGAGGCGCGCGAGTTCGGCGACATCAGCGAGAACTCGGAGTACGACGACGCCAAGAACGAGCAGGCGCTGCTCGAGCACCGGATCGCGCGGCTCAAGGAGCAGCTGCGCTCCGCCCGCGTCATCGATCCCAAGGACGTCCCCAAGGACGTGGTGTCAGTCGGCACGCGCGTGAAGGTGAAGGACGTCGACCACGGCGACGTGGACACGTACGAGATCGTCGGCTCGGCGGAGGCCGACCCGGCCAACAGCCGGCTCTCGAACGAGTCGCCGGTGGGCCGCGCCCTGCTCGGGCACAAGAAGGGCGAGACGGTCGAGGTGGCGGCGCCTTCCGGCGCCATCCACCTCAAGATCATGGACATCAAGCCGTCCTGATCGCCCTCCCGGGCGTGTCCGCATATCCTTGGTCGCCGTGTCGAGCGACGTCGAGCAAGGGATCCGGGACGACCGGATCGCGAAGGTGGAGGCCATGCGCCGGGACGGGGTCGACCCGTACCCGGCCCGCACGCCGCCGCGGGCCGAGGTGGCGGCCGTGCGCGCCGACCACGGGGCGCTCGAGCCGGGGGCCGAGTCGGGCCAGTCGCTCTGGGTCGCGGGCCGCATCACCGGCCGCCGCGGCCACGGCAAGGCGATCTTCCTCGACCTGGCCGACCGCACCGGGCAGATCCAGCTGCACGCCACCCTCGACGTGCTGGGCTCCGACGGGCTCGCCGCCGTCGCCGACTCCGACCTGGGCGACGTGGTGGCAGTGCACGGCGACGTCTTCTGCAGCCGCCGCGGCGAGCTGACGCTGCGGGTGCGCGAGTGGCGGCCGCTGGCCAAGTGCCTGCGCCCGCTCCCGGAGAAGCACCACGGGCTGGCCGACGTCGAGGGGCGCTACCGCCAGCGGTACCTCGACCTGCTCGTGAACGACGACGCGCTGCGGATCGCGCTCGCCCGGACGGCGATCGTGACCGCCGTGCGCGGCGTGCTCGACGGCGACGGCTTCACCGAGGTCGAGACGCCGGCCCTGCAGCCGATCTACGGCGGCGGCGCGGCCCGGCCGTTCGTGACCCGCTACAACGAGTACGAGCGCGACTTCTACCTCCGCATCGCCGACGAGCTCTACCTGAAGCGGCTGATCGTGGGCGGCCTCGAGCGCGTCTACGAGATCGCGAAGGACTTCCGCAACGAGGGCGTCTCGTTCAAGCGCAACCCGGAGTTCACGATGCTCGAGTGGTACGAGGCCTACGCCGACTACGAGGTCGCGATGGAGCGCACCGAGCGGGTCGTCGCCGCGGCCGGCGCCGCGGCGGGCAGCGAGATCGACCTGGCCCCGCCCTGGCCCCGGATCCCCCTGCGCGACGCCATCCACGAGCGGGCCGGGATCGATCCGATGGCCGACCGCGACCTCGGGCGCCTGGTCGCGTTCATGCGCGAGCGCGACATCGACACCTCGGCCGACGTCACCTGGGCGCACGCCGTCGACCACCTGCTGTCGCACTTCGTCGAGCCGGCGCTCGAGCGGCCGACGTTCCTGGTGGACTACCCGGTCGAGCTGTCGCCGTTCGCGAAGGCCTCGCCGGCGAGCCCGGGCCTGGTCGAGCGCTTCGAGGCGTTCTGCGTGGGGATGGAGATCGCGAACGGCTACTCGGAGCTGAACGATCCCGCCGAGCAGCGCGCCCGCTTCGAGGAGGCGCGGGCCGCGGCGGCCGCGGGCGACGAGGAGGCCCACCCGATGGACGAGGACTTCCTGCTCGCGCTCGAGTACGGGATGCCGCCGACGGCCGGCGTGGGGATCGGCATCGACCGGCTGACGATGGCGCTCACCGGCGTGCGCTCGATCCGCGAGGTGATCCTCTTCCCGACGCTCCGCCCCCGCTGAGAAGCGGGGACAGTCCCCATGCGGGGACTGTCCCCACGCTATGCCTCGGCGGCGGCCATGAACTCGTTCGCGATCGGCATCCAGACCTCGGGCCGCTCGGCGAAGCACAGGTGCGACGCGTCGGGGATGATCTCGAGCCGGCTAGAGGGGATGCGCTCCGCCACCTCGCGCGTGTGGACGGGCCGGCACTCGTCGAACTCGCCGCAGGTGATGAGGGCCGGGATGCGGATCTCGCCGAGCCGGTCCATGACGTCCCAGTCGCGCAGCGTGCCGATGATCCGGAACTCGCTCGGCCCGGCCATGTAGTGGTAGATCGGGGTCGCCATGCGGTCGAACGAGCGCACGACGTAGTCCGGCCAGGGATCGAGCCGGCACACGTGGCGGCGGTAGAACGGCCCCAGCGCCTCCTCGTACTCCGGCGTCAGCATCTTGTCCTCGGCCTCGAGCCGCTCGATCGTCTCGCGCTCGTCGTCGGGCAGCTCGTCCAGCAGCTCCTGGCAGATCTCGTTCCAGCGCCGGGAGCTGGCCGGGCTGCCCGCGGTGATCATGCTGACCGGCGGCCGGCCCTTGTCGAGCACGTATTGCATCGCGAGCATCCCGCCCCAGGAGCTGCCGAAGAGGTGCACCCGGTCGAGGCCGAGCGCATCGCGGACGGCGTCCAGCTCGTCCATGAACCGCTCCACCGTCCACAGCGAGCGGTCGTCGGGGATGTCCGACTTGCCGCACCCGAGCTGGTCGTAGAAGACGACCCGGCGGCGGTCGGCGAGCTGCTCGAGCGGCTTCAGGTAGTCGCTCGGCGCGCCCGGCCCCCCGTGCAGGGCGAGCAGCGGGACGCCGCCCTCGCCGACGCTGCGATACCAGACATTCCCGCCCGGGACGGGGACGTGGCCCTCGTCGACCTTCACGCCGGCGACGAGACCTTCACGGCCTCGTCCTCGCCGGCCACGCCGTACAGGCCCTGGCCCGGGTTGTACGACACGACGTCGGCCTCGAGCGTCTCCGCCTCGCCGGAGAGCGCGATGGCCGCGGCGGTCGTCTCGTCGTGGGCCTCGACCTCGTCCACCCGGCCCGTCGGGACGTAGGCGACCCCCAGCGGAGAGCCGTCGTCGTCGATCGCGCGGTAGTGCTCCACCGTGTAGCGCACGGCGGCATGGTCGCGCATTTGGGTCGCTGTGTCCAGCCGTCACAATTGAGGCTCAAGCCCGGCCCGCGGAGCGCCGATGGGTGGGCAACGCCAAGGCCGACGGCGACACAGGTGGGCTGGGGTGCCGGTGCTATAGTCCTGACCGTCCACTCCCAGACCGGGGCGTCACTTAGGAGATACCTATTTGACGGTCCGGCTAGAGCCATTGATCCAGACTTATTCACGACCGGCAGAAAGGGGGCACGAGCATGTTTGAGAGGTTTACCGAACGTGCCCGCCAGGTGGTGGTGCTGGCCCAGGATGAGGCCCGCACCCTCAAGCACAATTACATCGGCACCGAGCACATCCTGCTCGGCCTGCTGCGCGAGGAGGAGGGGCTTGCCGCCCGCGTCCTGGACACCCTCGACATCACCGTCGAGGAGGTGCGCGCGCAGGTCGCCCGGATCGTCGGTCAGGGTGACGAGGTCACCACCGGCCAGATCCCCTTCACGCCCCGGGCCAAGAAGGTGCTCGAGCTGGCGCTGCGGGAGGCGCTCTCGCTCGGCC
>JAICJC010000149.1 GCA_025928655.1 Thermoleophilia bacterium
CAGTTCATGGTTGTGCTCGATATCGCCATCGTGAATGTCGCGCTGCCTGCGATCAAGACCGACCTGCACTTCGCCCAGGAGAACCTCCAGTGGGTGATCAGCGCCTACGCCATCCTCTTCGGAGGGGTCCTGCTCCTGGGCGGACGCCTGGCCGACGTCTTCGGCCGCCGGCGCGTCTTCATGGCGGGACTCGCGATCTTCTCTATCAGCTCCCTGCTGTGCGGGGTGTCCTGGTCAGAGGGCTCGCTGATCGCCTTCCGCGCGCTGCAGGGGCTGGGCGGGGCGCTGTTCGCGCCGGCCGGCCTCTCGATCCTCATGACCACCTTCGCCGAGGGCCGGGAGCGCAACCGCGCGCTCGGCATCTGGGGCGCGGCCTCGGGATCGGGCGGGGCGGCGGGAGTGCTGCTCGGCGGCTTCCTGACGTCCTACCTGGGCTGGTCCTGGGTGTTCTTCATCAACGTGCCGGTGGGGATCGCCGTGATCGCGGCCGCCCCGATCGTGCTCGCCGAGAGCCGCGGGCAGGGGCATCGCCACTTCGACGTCGCCGGGGCGGCCTCGGTCACCTCCGGGGTGATGCTGCTCGTGTACGCGATGACGCGGGCCACCCAGGACGGCTGGGGCAGCGTCACCACGGCGTCGCTCCTGGGCGCCTCGGCCGTGCTGCTGGCCGCGTTCTTCGCCGCCGAGATGCGGTCGCCGGCGCCGCTCCTGCCGCTGCGCATCTTCCGCAACCGGATGCTCGCCGCCGCGAATGCGACGGCCGCGATGATCGGCGCAATCGCGTTCTCGGAGTTCTTCCTGCTGACCCTCTACATGCAGCAGGTGCTGGGCTATTCCGCGATCGAGACGGGCGTCGGGTTCGTCGCCGTCACGTTCACGATCATCGTGTTCTCGAACGTGGCGCAGACGCTCGTCACCCGCGTCGGCGTGCGGGCGGTGCTCACGACCGGCCTCGTGCTCGATGCCGTCGCGCTCGCCCTCTTCACGCAGCTGCCGGTGCACGGGCACTACTTCCCGAACCTGTTCCCGGCCTTCCTGATCAGCGGCGTCGGGCTGGCGCTCTCGTTCGTGCCGGTGACGATCGCCGCTCTCGCGGGCGTCCAGCGCGCCGATGCGGGGATCGCCTCGGGCCTGATCAACACGAGCCGCCAGGTCGGCGGCGCCGTCGGGCTGGCGGCGGTCACCACCATCGCCGCGTCGTACGCCGCGGACGGCTCCGGCGCCACCGGGCTCGCCCGGGTCGCCGCGATCGAGGGCGGGCTCACCGACGGCTTCCGGGTCGGGTTCGCCGTCCTGACCGGCGCCGCGATCGCCGGCGCGCTGATCTCCGCGGTCATGCTGCGGCCCCGCCCCGAGGGCGCCGAGGTCGAGTCGCTCACGTCCCCGTCCACCGCTCGCCTCGAGGAGGCTGCCTGATGCACCTGAACACTCCCGCCCTCCCGTCCCGGGACGGTGTCCTCGACCCCCGGATCGACGGCCTGCTGCCGCGCCTGCGCGGGCTGGTGCTCGTCGGCGAGCTGCTGGAGGCGCGGGGCGCGTCGCCGGGTGAGATCGATGAGCATGCGCGAGAGGCCGGCCGCGTCCGGGACGAGCTCGCGCGCCTGATCGGCGACGACCTCGCCGGGCTCGCCGCCTGAGCCACCGCCCGCGAGCCCCCGATCCGCTCACACGACGGCGCGGGCGGGGGCTCGCGGCCGGACCCGCCATCGGCGAGCGAGCGGCGGGGGTGGGACGGGGCCGAACGGCAGCGCCTCCCGCAGGGCGAGCTCAAGCACCTTCTCGGCCCGCGCTGTGAACGGATGTAGCCGGTAGCGCTCTCGTCACCCTGGCCGACGATCCGGGCGACCTGCGCGCGCAGATTCGACAAGGGCAGCGAGGAGGGCATGTCGCGGGATGTCGGCGCGCTCCACGGAATGGAGGTCGTCGAAGTGGTCGCTGATGCTCGATGTCTGCGCTGAACCCGGGAGAGCGGCCACGATACGCCGGCCGAGCGCCTCGGCGAGTTCAGCTTCGTCGATGCGGAAGCGCATGGGTGTGGCTTCGCAATTGACGCAGTTCGTCGAAGCTTCGCCATGCTTGCCAGATGGCGTTCAGCATCACGAGCGCCCAAAAGGCCGCTTTTATCGAGAGCACGCCGTCGTGTCGCCAGGATGCGGTGGTCACGGTGTAAATGCCGCCTATACAGAGCAGAACCCAGAAGGCGGCTCGCAGGGCCAGCTCTCGCACCGTGGGTGTGCGTGCCTTCGGCTCGTCCGGAACGTCCGGATAGGTCGTGCGGCCGAGAGTTCCTGTGATCGCGGCTCGACGCTCGGTCATATGCCGAGTATAAGAGCGGTGCCGCGGGGCCGGAAGCGCCTGGTTGGGCCGGATCGGGGGAGCGGCTGGTGGGAAGGAACGGGCGGGCTGAGCCGGGCCGCAGCTCAGCGTGACTGATCGTAGCCTGGTGTTCGGACCGTCATCGCGCAGTTCAACCAGATAGAGAGTGCTGCGAGCCTCGACTCTGGCACGGTGTTGAGTTCGACTTGAGTCGGAGCACCGCTAGTGAATAGCGCACGCCGTTGAGTAACCAGGGGCGAGTGTGATCACTCGGCTCTTCATCGGGAACCCCATGTGGGCACATACGGACTTGGCCCCCGGCTCGGACTCGGCCCCATTTTCTGTGCGACCAAGCCGTTTGCGGCTGCACGACATCGCGAAGCTTCACCCCCTTCCGACTCGCCCAGCGACCGCGTCGGCTCAAACACCGGCAGCATCCCGGTCACGATGCTGATCCATCGCCAAGTTTGTCGCAACAGCACACGTCCATGCCCCGCGAGCCAAGCCCTTCGGCGGCCCCTCCAATGCACGAAGCTCGATCTCTTGCATCGCGTCGTCAATCTCCCCCGCAGGCATCCCATCCAAGAACAGCACCCCGCCGTATCCTGCGATCATGGCGGTCACGTTCAACAACGTCATCTGGACGCTCGTTGGGATCGCCTTGCTCAGTTCGTTCTTCGTCGGAGGCCGGATCGAGCGAGTCTGGGCATACTCGTGGGCGGCAAGGACGGTGTTCTATGTGGGCGTGCTCTTGATCGCAGCGGTTCGCGGCGCGTGGCTGGCCGTCGCGATCGCTGCCCTCGGAGTTGCGCTCACGTCACGATGGGCTCGCTTGTGGACTCGGCGCCATAGAACGAGCCGCCGACCAGATTCGCCCTATCCCGGCGAAACTCGCGGTTCGGACTAACGGGTCGGGCCGATCCCTTCGTGCTCGTGGCAGCTTCCTCATCCAGCCGGTGAGAGTCGTACAGGCGTTGCGCCGTAGACACCCGCCAAGCTGCCCCGCCTCGCTGAGCCGAGAAGCCACCTCGTTGAGCCGATCGGCGATCGCCTGCCAAGTCGAGCCTCCATCGTATTCACGCACGACTCGGTCGACAAGAGCCTGCTGGGGTGTGCGCCGGATCCGCCGCGTCACCGCGGGGCGGGACGCCGCGACCTTCCGACTCCGTATGAGGGAAGAACACCTGTGTTGACCAAGGTAGTCATCGTTGTTCTTGCCGCCTCCGCGCTCGCGCTGGGCGCAGTCGCGTCCCGCCTGGCGTCTGAGCGAGACACCACCAGGGCACAGATTGGCAGGGTACGAAGCCAACTCGTCTACGAGCGTGGCCAGTCGGCCTACTTCTCCCACTTGGTGTCCTCGCTCGATTCCCGCCTGGACGGGATGCAGCGCCAGGTCAACTGGGACAAGGCCCACCTGCTGTACTGCTGGACGGTCGTCGTGCGCACGATCCCGAGGCGCGAGATGATCCGTCCAGCGCGGCAACGGCGAGACGCGGCGCTCACCACCGGCTCGCTGGGGCGAAACACGGCTCGTTGTGCGACGGACGCAGCCCCATGATCCGGTAAGACCTGGCCAACGCCCCGATCCCCTGCTGACGGCACCACCCCGAGTGACCATCAGCCCCCCATTCAATGGGTAAGGGCGGACTTCAGCGGACTGAGCGCACGCGATCTCGACGAGCAGCGAGTGTGACGCCAACGGCCCAACCATGCCGCCTTCCGTCTAGCGAAGCGAGCGAGCGAGCGGCGGGGGTGGGATTCGAACCCACGAGTGACGTTGACCGCCACTGCCGGTTTTCAAGACCGGTGCGTTCAACCGCTCCGCCACCCCGCCGGCTGGGCGGTCAGACTAGTCGCGTGAGGGGCGGCCGGCGCGTGGGCGCCGCTTCGCCGCCACGTCAGCGCCGGGGGCGGCGGCGACCACCGCCGGCCGCACGGCCGTCGGCTCCTCGTCAGCGCGCGGGAACTGCATCGCCGCCTTCGTCACGGCGGCCTCGAGCCGGGCCGCGGTCTCCCGTGCGTTGTCGAGCAGCCGCAACCGCTCACCCCAGAGCGCTTCCGTGTCGGCGCGGAGCGCGGCCAGCCGCGCCTGCGCCTGCTCCTGCAGCGCCGCCAGCTCCTCCTCGGCCCGGCGCCGCGTCTCGGCGGCCTCCGCGTTGGCCTGGCTCAGGATCGACTCGGCCGCCGTGGCGGCCTGGGAGAGCGTCTTCTCGGCATGCGCGCGCTCGCGGTCGGCCTGCGCGCGGGCCTGGGCGACGAGCTCGGTCGCCTCCGCCCGGGCGCGGGCGGTGATCTCCCCGGCCTCTCGTTGGGCCGCCGTCGTCACGTCTGCGCCCGCCTCGCGGGCCCGCTGGAGGATCCCGCCCACCTGCTCGCCGACGCGGTCGAGCGCGTCGCGCACGGCGGCCCGCGGTGAGCTTCGCACCTCGAGCTCGGTGATCACCCGGCGCACGTATGCGTCGACCGCCTCGCAGCTGTACCCGCGCAGCGCGAGCGGGAACGCCGCCTCCCGGAGCTCCTGCGGCACGTCGTACCGCTGCTCGTCGCCGTTGTCCTGCTGCGATGCCTCCACGCCGGCCCCTCGCGTTCGCTCTCCTGCCCGCGCGGAGTCTACCTCCGCCGCTGATCAGGCGGTACTCGAGATGACGGCGGGAGCGCCGAACGGGTGCAGGGCGGCCGGCGTCGCGATCGACCCGTCCTCCTGCTGGCCGTACTCGATCAGCGCGAGCAGCGTGCGGCTCGACGTGATCGCGGTGCCGTTCAGCATGTGCACGAACTGCGGCTTCCCGCCCTCCGCCCGGAAACGGATGTTCAGACGCCGGGCCTGGTAGTCGGTGCAGTTCGAGCACGACGTCAGCTCGCGGTAGCGCTCCTGCCCGGGCAGCCACACCTCGATGTCGAACTTGCGCGCGGCCGACGCGCCCAGGTCGCCGGCCGCCACGTTCACGACCCGGTAGTGGAAGCCGAGCTCCTGCGCGATCTCCTCCTCGATCGCGAGCAGCGACTCCTGCTCGTCCCACGACCGCTCGGGATGGCAGTAGCTGAAGAGCTCGAGCTTGTCGAACTGGTGCACGCGGAAGATGCCCCGGGTGTCCTTACCGGCCGCGCCCGCCTCACGCCGGAAGCAGGACGAGAAGCCGACGTAGTGCAGCGGCAGGTCGTCCTCGGAGAGCAGCTCACCGCCGTGCATCGACGCGAGCGGCACCTCGGCCGTGCCGACCAGGAAGAGCTCGTCGCTCGAGAGCGCGTACACCTGCGCCTCCGCCTCGGGGAAGAACCCGGTGCCCTCCATCGCCTCGCGCTTCACGAGCACGGGCGGGATCACCGGCACGAACCCGCGACCGGACAGCCTCGTCATCCCCCACTGCATGAGCGCGAACTCGAGCCGCACCAGGTCGCCGAGCAGGTAGTGGAAGCGGCTCCCCGACACGCGCGCCGCCCGCTCGGGATCGATCAGCCCGAGGCCGCCCGGGCCGGCCAGGTCGAGGTGGTCCTTCGGCGGGAAGGAGAACGACGGCCGCTCGCCGTGTACGCGGACGACCTCGGCGTCGTCCTCGCTGTCGCCGACCGGCGCCGACGGGTGCGGCGGGTTGGGGAGCGTGACCATCACCTCCCCGATCGCGGCCTCGATCCGCGCCAGCGCCTCCTCGCCCTCCGACTGGCTGCGCTTCAGCTCGGACTGGCGGGCGATCTCGGCCGCGGCGTCGTCGCCCCGGCCCTTGGCCTCGGCGATCGCCCTGGCGGCGGCGTTGCGCTCGGCGCGGGCGGTCTCGACCTGCTGCAGCAGCTCCCGCCGCTCGCCGTCCAGCTCCAGGAACCGGTCGACGCCGGCGGCGGCCTCGCCGCCCCGCCGCTCGAGTGCCGTCCGCACCCCGTCCGGGTCGGAGCGGATCAGCTTCGCGTCGAGCATCAGGCTCGTGAGTGTACTAACAGGTCGAGAAAGCCCGCGACCCCGTCCTCGGCGACCGGCGGCACCGTCCAGTCGGCGATCCGAAGCAACGACGGCTCGGCGTCGGCGACGGCCACGCCGAAGCCCGCCGTCTCGAGCAGCTCGTGGTCGTTCGCGCCGTCCCCGAACGCGACCGTGGCGGCCGGATCGACCCCGAGCCGCTCGCACACGAACTCGAGCGCCGCGCCCTTGGAGACGCCGGGGCTGGCCACCTCGAGGAAGATCGGGAGCGACTTGGCGATGAAGAGATGGTCGCCGAACCGGTCGCGCAGGTCCCGCTCGAGCTC
Source organism: Thermoleophilia bacterium (assembly GCA_025928655.1). GTDB lineage: Bacteria > Actinomycetota > Thermoleophilia > Gaiellales > JAICJC01 > JAICJC01. The sequence goes on from JAICJC010000149.1 coordinate 6,553, forward strand.
GTCGAGCGGCTCCGGCTCGCCGACGATCACGATCTTCGTGGTCGGCCGTGTCAGCCACCGGTCGAAGTCGCCGACCACGTGCATCTCGAGGCGCGCGTGCTCGGCGTAGGTGCGCCCCTCCGGCGTCGGCTTCTCGACGACGAGCCGGTCGTCGACGTAGACGTTCATGTGGAAGCCCCGGGGCCGCACGGCGTGGATGACCTCGAGGGCGGTGGGGACGTCGATCGGCCGGTGCAGGAGCCAGTCGCCGGTGGTCGGGTCGGCGACGAGCGCCCCCTGGTAGCAGATCACCGGCGCCGTGATCCCGAGCTCGAGCGCGTAGGGCCGCGTCGAGGCGAACATCCGCCCCGTGGCGATCATGGCCTCGATCCCCGCGGCCCGGACCGCCGCGATCGCCGAGACGATCCTGGGGGAGAGCTCGAGCGACGACGGCAGGATCGTGCGGTCCATGTCGGTCACGATCGCGCGCACGGCGGCCGGATCGAGCCCGGGGGGCAGGCCGTTCCTCATCGCGTCGTCCTCGCGACCACGAAGGCGGCGATCGCGTCGACGTCGTCGCCGCCGAGCAGGCCCTTGGGCATGCCGGGGCGGCCGTCGATCACGGCCCGCCGCACCTGCTCGCGGGTGGGGTGGACGTCCCACAGGTTCTTCGCGGCCACGTCGGGCGACGGCGTCCCCTGGGCGATCGTGTGGCACTCGGCGCACGTCTGCACCCACAGGTAGCGCTGGTGCTGCGCGGCGTTGTCGCCGCCGGTCCCGCAGCCCGTTGCCGAGGCGGCCAGCACCAGCGGGAGCAGGAGCGGGGCAGCGCGCATGCCGCCGAGCGTATCCTTCGGGTGAGATGGATGCCGCCGACACGCAGCTGTGCGATCTGATCCAGAACGAGTTCCCGGTCGTCGAGCGCCCCTACGCCGCGCTGGGTGAGAGGCTCGGCCTGTCCGAGGACGACGTGATCGCGCGGGTGACGCGCCTGCGCAGCGACCGCATCATCCGCCAGATCTCCGCGATCTTCGACACGCGCAAGCTCGGCTATACGTCGATGCTCGTCGCCGCCAGGACGCCGCCGGAGCGGGCCGACGCGGCCGCCGAGGTCATCTCGAGCCACCCCGGCGTGACG
>JAICJC010000139.1 GCA_025928655.1 Thermoleophilia bacterium
ATCGTCTGCTGGAGGCCTGATGTCCACCGAAGAGCCCACCCGCCAGCTCGTCATCTTCTCGCTCGGAACCGAGGAGTACGCGCTGCCGATCACCCGCGTGCAGGAGATCATCCGCTACACGGAGCCGCGCAGCGTGGCCTCGCAGACGCGCTGGATCCGCGGCGTCATCAACCTCCGGGGCAACATCGTGCCCGTGTGCGACCTGGCCGAGCGGCTGGGCCTCGGGCTCGAGCGCCCCGAGAGCGCCAAGATCGTGATCGTCGAGACGGCCGCCGGCACCGCCGGCGTCATCGTGGACGACGTCGACGAAGTGCTGACCGTCACGGCCGAGCAGCTCGAGGACGTGCCCACGGCCGACGCCGCATACGTCGACGCGATCGCCAAGGTGGGCGAGCGGTTGGCGATCCTGCTGAATCCGGACGGCCTGCTCGCCGGCGTCCAGATCGCCGCGTAACGCCACTTCCAGGACGCCGCATGGGGACAGTCCCCATGCGGGGACTGTCCCCGGTTTCGGCCGGCGCGAGGAGCGCCCTCCCCACTCCTTGGTATCGGCGCCGCCGGACCTGTAACTCGCGGCCGCGGCTGCCGATAACCAGACCGGCCCGTCATGTCCGCGCACACATCCGCATCCCCAAAGCCGATCCGCGTCGTCGTCGCCGACGACTCGGCGTTCATGCGCCGCCTGATCACGGACGCGCTGACGGAGCGGGGAGCGCAGGTGGTCGGCGTCGGCCGCGAGGGCGACGAGGCCCTCGAGCTGTGCGCGCTGCACCGCCCCGACGTGCTCTCGCTCGACCTCGCGATGCCCGGCCGCAACGGCATCGACGTCCTGAAGGAGCTGCGCCGGATCGGTTCGCCGGTCGCGGTGGTCGTGGTCTCGGCGTTCTCGCCCGCGCACGGCGCCCACGCCGTCGAGGCGCTCGCCGAGGGCGCCGTCGAGCTGGTCGCCAAGCCGACCGGCGCCGCCCTGGCCGCCGGCTTCTTCGTCGAGCTCTACGACAAGATCTGCCTCGCGGCGATCTCGCGCCGGCCCCGCCCGCCGGTGGCGGCCGTCCCCGCGACCCGCTCCGCGCCCGCCCTGCGGCGCGCCGGCGGCCTCAAGCGCGCGGTCGTGATCGCCTGCTCGACCGGCGGGCCCAAGGCCCTCGCGAGCCTCGTCCCGGCGCTCCCGCCCGACCTGGGCGACGGCACGGTGATCGTCCAGCACATGCCGGCAGGCTTCACCGCATCGCTCGCGACCCGGCTCGACGGCTCGTCCGGCCTGACCGTGGCAGAGGCTCGCGGCGGCGAGCGGCTCACGCCGCAGACCGCGCTCGTGGCCCCCGGCGGCCGCCACCTGCACCTGCACGAGGGCGGCCGGGTCACGCTCGGCGACGAGCCCGAGATCGGCGGCCTGCGCCCGCGGGCCGACATCACGATCCGCGACGCCGCCCGCGTGTACGGCGAGCGCATGGTGCTCGTCGTCCTCACCGGCATGGGCAAGGACGGCCTCGAGGGCGCCCGCGACGTGCGGCGCGCCGGCGGCCGGATCCTGGTCGAGGCCGAGGGCACCTGCACCGTCTACGGCATGCCCCGGGCGGTGGCCGAGGCCGGCCTGGCCGACCGCCAGCTGCCCCTGCACGAGCTGCCCGGCGCGATCGCGACGGAGGCCGCGTGATGTCCCAGCCCGCCTTCCAGCGCGACGACTACACCGAGTTCTGCGAGGGCGTCCGGCGCCTGACCGGCATCGACCTCGCCCAGTACAAGCGGCCTCAGATGGAGCGCCGCATCCGCTCGTTCGCCGACCGCCGCGGGATCGCCGGGCTGCCCGAGTACCTGGTGGCGCTCTCCGCCGACCGCGACGCCCTCGAGGGGTTCCTCGACCGCATGACGATCAACGTCTCCCAGCTCTGGCGCAACCCCGAGCAGTGGGACCGGCTCGGCACGACGATCCTGCCCGAGCTGGCCCGCACCGGCACGATCCGGGCCTGGAGCGCCGGCTCGTCCTACGGCGCCGAGGCCTACACGCTGGCGGCGATCTGCCGGCGGGTGGCGCCGGGCTACAAGGTCGAGATCCGCGGCACCGACATCGACGCCCGCATGGTCGCCCGCGCCCGCGAGGGCCGCTTCAGCGCCGACGACGCCCGCACGGCCCCGCGCGCCGAGCTCGAGCGCGCGTTCGACCGCGACGGCGACGGCTGGCGGGCCCGGCCGGAGCTGCGCATGATGGTCAGGTTCGCGGCCGGCGACCTGCTGCGCGACCCGGTGTCGCCCGGCGCGTACGACCTCGTGCTGTGCCGGAACGTCGTCATCTACTTCACCGAGCCGGTGCGCGACGACCTGCACCGGCGGCTGGCGACCGCGCTTCGGCCCGGCGGCTACCTCATGGTGGGCTCGAGCGAGCGGGTCTCCTCCCCGCAGGCGTTCGGCCTCGCCACCTCCCACCCCTTCATCTACCGGAAGAGCTGATGGACACCTCCGAGTACCTGGGCATGTTCCTCGCGGAGAGCCGCGAGCACCTGCAGACGCTGAACCTGGCGGTGATCCGGATCGAGGAGACGCCGGACGACGGCGACACCATCGACGAGATCTTCCGGATCGCCCACTCGCTGAAGGGGATGAGCGGCACGATGGGCTTCGCGCGCATGGCCGCCCTCACGCACACGATGGAGGACGTGTTCGAGACCCTGCGCGGCCGCACCGGCGAGCTCGAGCGGCGCGTGATCGACGTCCTGCTGGAGTGCCTGGACGCGCTCGAGGGCGCCGTCGAGGCGATCGAGCGCGACGGCGACGAGCAGCTCGACCCGGCCGCGCTGATCGCCCGCCTGAGCGAGCTCGTGGGCGCCGCGCCCCCGGCCGCCCCGGCGGCGGAGGCCGTCGCCGCGCCCGCCGCGGTGCCCGCGGAGGTGGCCGCCTTCGGCGCCGACGTCCCGCTCCTGCACGTCTCGGTCAAGCTCGCCGACGACGTCATGATGCCGGCCGTCCGCGCATACATGACGCTCGCGGCCGTCGCCGACCACGGCGAGACGAGCTGGAGCACGCCCACCCCCGACGAGGTGGACGCGTTCAGCGGCGCCGCAATCGAGGCCTGGGTCGCGACCGAGCACGACGCCGGCACGCTCGCGGCCGCCGTCCGCGCCGTCCCCGATATCGCAGATGTCGCCGTCGCCGTCCGCGCGCCCGGCGCCGCCGAGCCCGCCCCGTCCGAGGAGCGGCCCGCCGCCGCGCCCGACGCCTCCGCGCCCGTGCACGCCGCCCCGCCGGCCCGCAAGACCTCCGCGACCGTGCGCGTCGACGCCGTCCGGCTCGACCAGCTGATGCACTTCATGGGCGAGCTCGTCGTCCACCGCACCCGGGTCGAGTCGCTCGCCCAGGGCGCCGCGATCGACGGCCTGGCCGAGGCCGTCGGCGACCTGACCCGCAGCTCTCAGGCGCTCCAGGCGCTCGTGATGCAGGTGCGGATGATCGAGGTCGACGCGGTCTTCATGCGCTTCCCGCGGCTCGTCCGCGACCTGTCCGCCAAGATGGGCAAGCAGGTGGAGCTGATCCTGACCGGCCGCGACACCGAGCTCGACCGCACGGTGGTCGACGCCCTCGGCGACCCGCTCGTGCACCTCGTCCGCAACTCGCTCGACCACGCGCTCGAGCCGCCCGCCGAGCGCCAGGCCGCCGGCAAGCCGGCGACGGGCGTGCTCGAGCTCTCCGCCCGCCAGGCCGGCGGCAACGTGGTCATCACGGTCCGCGACGACGGCCGCGGCATCGATCCGGCGCGGGTGGCGCGCAAGGCCGCCGAGCGCGGCATCATCACGGCCGACGAGGCCGCCGCGGTCGACATGCCGCGGGCCATCGAGCTCCTCTTCGCGCCCGGCTTCTCGACCGCCGAGCAGACGAGCGACATCTCCGGGCGGGGCGTCGGCATGGACGTCGTCCGCTCGACCCTTCGCGGCCTCGGCGGCAACGTCGTCATGACGTCGGAGCAGGGTGTCGGCACCACCGTCCAGGTGCGGCTGCCGCTGACCCTCGCCATCATGCCGGCCCTGCTCGTCGAGTCCCAGACCGTGCCGTTCGCCATCCCGCTCGAGCGGGTGGAGCGGACGGTGAACCTGGCCGAGCAGACGGTGCGCTCGGTGACCGGCCGGCGCATGCTGGTGCTGTCCGACGGAGTGCTGCCGCTGATCGACCTGGCGGAGGCGCTCGGATACGACCCGGCCCCGGAGGCCGAATTCGTGGTGATCGCCCGCGGCGCCGAGCAGCGCATGGCGCTCGTGGTGGAGCGGCTGGTGGGCCAGCGCGAGCTGGTGACCCGGCCGTTGCCGGCCGAGGCGGGCTCGCAGAGCTGCCTCTCGGGCGGCGCGGTGCTCTCCGACGGGACGATCAGCCTGATCGTCGACTGTGACGCCCTCGCCGAGGCCCGCACGGGCCGCGGATCGGGTGCGGCGTCCGGACTTCAAAATGCGGCATAGGAGCGTGAGATGGAACTGAACGAGATGCAGCTCGACGGGCTGCGCGAGATTGCGAACATCGGCTCGGGCACCGCCGCCACGGCGCTGTCGAGCATGCTCGGCCGCGCGGTCGACCTGAACGTGCCGAAGGCGCTCGCGCTCGAGCTGGCCGACGCCGTCGACGCGGTCGGCACCCCCGACGCCGACGTCACCGCCGTCGTCCTCGGCGTCATGGGCGACCTCGACGCCACGGTCGTGCTGCTGTTCGACCCGACGAGCGCGGAGACGATCTGCTCGCTGCTCGGCGTCGACCCGGCCGACCCGGAGATGGCCCTCTCCGCCCTGGGCGAGGTGGGCAACATCCTCGGCAGCTCGTACATCGGCGCGATGGGCCAGATGGCCGGCCTCGAGCTCGAGCCGAGCCCGCCGGCCGCCGTCTCCGACATGCTCGGCGCGATCGTCGCGACGGCCCTCGCCGCGACCGCCGTCGATACCGACTTCGCCCTGCTGCTCGACTCCGAGATGCTGGTCGAGGACGCCGAGTGCGCGTTCGGCGTGCTCTTCGTGCCCAGCTCCGAGGGCGTCGGCCGGCTCCTGACCGGCCTCGGTCTGGCGGAGGCCGCCTGACGATGACGCAGTTCCTGTTGCATCGACCCGCCGGGGAAGAGCGATGGCCGAGCTGATGGCACGCATGGCCGAGATCGCCGTGTCGCGGCACGAGGCTGACGTCCTGGTCGCCCTGGGCCTCGGCTCGTGCATCGGCATCGCCCTGCTCGACCGCGCCTCGCTGGTGGCCGGGCTCGCCCATGTCGTCCTGCCCGAGTCGCGTCCCGGCGGGACGACGCCGGGCAAGTTCGCCGACACCGCCGTGCCGGAGCTGGTGCGCCGGGTGTCCGGGCTCGGCGGCAGCGCGTCGGGACTGCACGCCGTCCTCGTCGGCGGCGCCCAGATGTTCTCCGCCGGCGCCGCGCTCGACATCGGCCGCCGCAACGAGCTGGCCGTGAAGGCCGCCCTCGCGACCGCGGGCATCCCGGTCACGACGACGCTGACCGGCGGGAACGCCGGGCGCACGATGCGCGTCCACATCGGCACCGGCCTGGTCACCTGCAAGCAGGCGGGCAGCCGGGAGCAGACGATCGCCGTCCGCGACGCCGGCCGGCTGAGGGCCGCAGCATGAAGAACGACGTCCTTTCCAACGACGAGGTCGCGGCGCTGGTCGAGGCCGCCCGCCAGGGCAACGTGACGCCGGCCGATGAGGCGCCCGCGCCCCGCCGCCGTGCCAAGCGCGTCCGCGACATCGACTTCTCGCGCCCGAACAAGTTCGCGGCCGACCAGCTGCGCCGGCTCGAGCGCGCCCACGAGGCCTGCTGCCGGACCATCGGCTCGCGGCTCTCCACGGAGCTGCTGACGCCGGTCGAGCTGGACGTGCTCGAGATCGACCAGCTGACCTGGTCGCTGGCGACGAGCCAGATCCCGCAGCCCTCCGTGTGCGGCGTGATCGAGTGCCAGCCGCTCGGCACCCAGGTGCTGCTGACGGCCGAGCTCGGGCTGATGCTGCGCCTGGTCGAGCGCCTGCTGGGAAGCACCGGCTCCACCAAGACCCGGCCACGGGAGCTGACCGAGATCGAGACCGCGCTCGTCTCGCGCATGTTCAACGCGGTGCTCGAGCACCTCTCGGCGACGTGGGCCGAGCTCGTCGAGACGACGATGGAGCTGCGCCAGATCGAGTCGCAGCTCGCCAACGTGAACCTCGCCCCGCCGAGCGAGCCGACCCTGATGCTGACGATGGAGGTGCGGCTCGACGGCACGTCGTCGACGATCGCGCTCGTCGTCCCCCACCGCTCCGTCGAGTCGGTGCTCGGGAAGCTGTCGGCCAGCCAGTACGGCGACACCGTCATCGAGCCCGGCGCCGTCGAGGCGATGCGGGCCAGCGTGGCCGCCGTCAACGTCGAGATCCGGGCCGAGGTGGCCGCCACCGAGGTCACGCTCGAAGACGTGCTGGCGCTCGCGCCGGGCGACGTGCTGCGCTTCGGCGTGCCGGCCGCCGACGGCGTGCGCCTGTACGCGGGCCGCGTGCCCGCCCACCGGGCGCAGCCCGGGCGCAACGGCAACAACCGCGCCGTGCAGGTGATCGGACGGCTGGGGGAGGCGGGATGACCACCGAAGAGGCACTCATCAAGCTGGCCGAGTCGACCGGGGCCGCGATCCAGCAGGTGCTCGAGATCGTGAGCTCGGCGACCATCGAGCGCAGCCCGGTGGCGATCATCCCCTCGGGCCAGTCGCCGCTGACCTCGATCCCGGTGCCGGCCGTCGCGGCCGACGTCTCGTACGCCACCGGCGCGACCGGCGGCAACATCTTCGTCATGACCCGCCTCGGCGTCCGCCGGCTGGCGGCCGCGATGATGGGCATGGACGCGATGGAGGTCGCCGACTCCGAGGAGCTCTCGGAGCTCGACCTGTCCGCGGCCGCCGAGGCGATGAACCAGATGATGGCGGCCGCCGCCGGCGCCACCTCGGTGGTGCTCGGCGAGGAGATCGACATCTCCACCCCGGAGACGCGCTTCTTCGCGACCCCGGCCGAGGCCGCCGACGCGTACGAGCTGACGCCGCACGCGACGACCGTCGGCTTCACGCTGCTGGGCGAGCCGTGCCGGCTGGTGCAGCTCGTGCCGAACGCGTTCGTCGTGCGCATGAAGGAGGCGTTCGACGAGCTGGACGCGCAGGCTGCGGCCGACGGCCGCGCCCGGCCCGGCGACGGCGAGCGGATCTCGTCCGACGCCGTGCGGGCGGTGCCCGTGCGGGTGTGGGCCGAGCTCGGCCGCACCCGGATGCCGGTCGGCCGCGCGGTCGGCCTCGCCACCGGCGCGGTCGTCGAGCTCGACCGCGCGCCGGACGACCCGGTCGACCTGTTCGTGAACGGCCGCCTGTTCGGCACGGGGCGCCTGCTCCTCGTCGACGACGAGTGGGCGGTTCGCATCGAGTCTGTGCTCCCCGTCGCGGGAGCCGATCACACATCTGACGAAACACCCGAAGGAGGAAGCAACTGATGGCACGCGTGCTGATCGTGGACGACGCCGCGTTCATGAGGAAGATGCTCAGCGACGTCCTGGCGAAGGCCGGGCACGAGGTTGTGGGTGAGGGCGCGAACGGCGATGAGGCCGTGGCCCAGTACCAGTCGCTGCGCCCGGACATCATGACGCTGGACATCACCATGCCGGAGAAGGACGGGCTCACCGCGCTGCGGGAGATCCTGACCATGGAGCCGGCCGCGAAGGTGGTCATGTGCTCGGCCCTGGGCCAGGAGTCGAAGGTGCTGGAGGCCATCAAGGCCGGCGCCAAGGACTTCGTGGTCAAGCCGTTCCAGCCCGACCGCGTTCTCGACGCCATCGGCAAGGCGCTCGCGTAGAGGCGTACCCGGGCCCCGGCGTCATCGGCCGGGGACAGTCCCGATGCGGGGTCTGTCCCCCCGCTCCTCAATCCGGGGGACCGGCCGCCGATTACCCGTGGGGCGCCGGCCACCCGGCTCCCCCCCAAAGGTCATGCGAAAGACGTTCACCTTCAATCTCGAGCCCGTCCGTGCGCTCCGCGAGCAGGCGGAGCAGCAGGCCAAGGAGCAGCTCGCCCACGAGCTGGCGCTCCAGGTCCGGCGTGAGTCGGCCCTGCGGGAAGCATCCCGCCGGGCGGCCGCGGCCCGGCGTGCGCGCACGCCGTCGCACGGGTCTTGTGTGACCGGGCACGACCTCCAGGCCCGCGAGGCCTTCGTGGGCCGCACCGAGCGCGAGCAGGACGCCGCGCAGCAGGAGCTGGCCGCCTCCGCCCAGCAGGTCGAGTTCAGCCGCGGCCGCCTGGTCGAGGCCGGCCGCGAGCGCGAGGTGCTCGAGCGGCTGAAGCGCCGGCGCGAGTCGGAGCACGACCGCGAGCTGGCCCGGCGGGAGGAGCAGTCGCTGGCCGAGATCGCCCTCACCACCCATCTTCGCAACCGGAGCGCCGCATGAGCCTCGACGCCGCCATCGGACGCATCGACCAGGTGCTCTCGCTCCAGGCTGCCCTGGCGCCCGCCCCGACCGCGTCGTTCGGCTCGTCGCGGGCGTCTGCGAGCTTCTCCCAGATGCTCGGCGCCCAGGCGTCGCCGACCTCGCCCGGCTCGGGCGCGCCGGCGGCCGCGGCGCCGTACGCCTCCGACATCGCCGCCGCCGCGCGCAAGTACGACGTCGACCCGGCCCTGATCGAGGCCGTCATCCAGCAGGAGTCCGGCTTCGACCCGAACGCCCGGAGCGGCGCCGGCGCCGGCGGCCTGATGCAGCTGATGCCGGGCACGGCCCGCGGCCTCGGGGTGACGAACGTCTACGACCCGGCCCAGTCGATCGACGCCGGCACGCACTACCTGCGCGATCAGCTCGACCACTTCGGCGGCAACGTCCGCCTGGCCCTGGCCGCCTACAACGCCGGGCCCGGCGCGGTCGAGTCCTACGGCGGCGTCCCGCCCTATCCGGAGACCCAGAGCTACGTCTCCGACGTCCTCGCGAACTGCGCCCGGTACTCGGGCGGATCGATCCCGACCATCCCGACAGGAAGCGCCACATGACCGACCCCGTGAACGCCGTGGCGGCCAAGGCCGCACCGGCGCCGGCGTCGCCCAAACGCGGCGACGATCCACCGACCGACGCCTTCGAGACGGCGCTCGGATCGGCCGCGGCGACAGAATCGCCGCCCGGCACCACCGCCACCAAGGCCCGGACCGCAGATGCGGAGGGCACGAAGGCCGAAGGCGACTCCTCCGGCCTCACCGACACCGACAAGGACACCGGCTCCGGCAAGCCCGCCGTGGCGGACGCAACGGCCCCGGCCACCGCCGCGGTGCTGTCGCAGCTCGCCGCCGTCGCGGCGGCGCCTGCGCCGGCCGCGGCTCCGGCCGCCGGCAAGGGCTCGCCCGCCCCGGC
>JAICJC010000030.1 GCA_025928655.1 Thermoleophilia bacterium
CACCGGCGAGCCGGAGCTGGCCGACCGCCGCTACTACGGCCTCGACGTCCACCGCACGGCGCGGCTGTGCGCGACCGCCCGCGGGGGCGAGGTGGTGCTCTCCGACCTGGCCGCCTCGCTCGTCCAGGAGCAGCTGCCGCGGGAGGCGGCGCTGGTCGAGAAGGGCGACGTCGAGCTGAAGGACTTCCCCGGCACGACACGCGTGTTCCGGCTCGCGCTCCCCGGCGCGGAGGTCGTCGCGCCGGCCCCCGGCGCCGTCTCGGCGGAGCCGTTCCGGGGCGCCCACGAGACGCTCGGCCTGCGGGTCGCGCAGGCGCAGCGCCCGCCGCAGCCTGAAGCCGAGCCCGGCGGCCGCGAGATCCTGCTCGTGGCGGAATCGCCCCGGGGGGTCGAGGAGCTGCTCGCCTTCGCCCAGGCGGCGGCCCGCCGCGACCACGCGCGAGGCATGATCCTGACCTCCGTGGTCGACGGGCAGGAGGACGTGCTGCCGGCGACCAGGATGCTGGCCGGCTTCCGCGACCGCCTGGCCGAGACCGGGGTGACGAGCCGGGTCGCCGCGTTCCGCGCGGCCGACGCCGGCGCCGCCGTCGAGAAGCTGGCGCTGCGGCAGGAGGTCGGCCTCGTGGTCGCCGGCGCGGGGGCGCTCGTCCGCGGCGAGGACGACGGGCTCGCGACCGGCATCCTGCGCGCGGCGCCCTGCGACGTGGCCCTCCACCTGGGCCGCGCCGGCGTGAACACGCAAGGGCCGGTGATCGTGCCGTTCGCCGGCACCGAGCACGACTGGGCCGCGCTCGAGCTGGCGACGACCATCGCCGCCTCGACCGGCGCCTCGCTCGTGCTCACGGGCAGCAACGCGTCGTCGGACCAGGACGAGGGCGACGCCAGCCGCCTGCTCGCGGCGGCCTCGCTGATCGTCCAGCAGATCGGCGGCCTGATCGCCGAGCCGCTGCTGATCCCGCGCGGCGCCGACGCGGTCGTCGACGCGGCCGCGAACGCCTCGCACGTGCTGACCGGCGTGCCCGCCGACTACGCGGCGCGGGGCATCGGCGCCACCCGCCGCGAGGTGGCCCGCAGGGTCGGGACGACGGTGACGCTCGTGCGCCGCGGCGCCCGCAGCGGCGTCATCTCCGCCGACCGCGACGTGACCCGCTTCTCCTGGACGGGGACGAGCTCCGGCAGCTAGATCGTGACCGGCCGGTCCGGAGGCGGCTCGTGCGGCGGCTCCGGCGGCGGCTGGCTGGGCGGCACGGGCTGCGGCTCGTCCGGATGATCCGGCCGCGGCGGGGCTCCGGGATCGGGATCTCGGGCGAGGGCAGATCGGGATGCGGACGCTCGACCATGCGTCGTCCCTGCCCGCGCCCGCCCCGTGCCAAACCTGTCCCGGGGTTACGCGCACCCCGGAACGGGAAGGCTGCCCGAAGACGACTCGACGGAGGATCTCGATGCCGAAGCAGATGACGGTCGCCGTCCTCGGGGCCGGTGGGACGATGGGCCTTCCGATGGCGCGCAACATCGCCCGGGCCGGGCTTCGGGTACGGGCCTGGAATCGCTCACCCGAGAAGATGCGGCCGCTCGCCGATGACGGAGTGCATCTCGCCAACGATGCCCGCGCGGCGGTGGAGGGCGCCGACGTCGTGATCACCATGCTCGCCGACGCCGACGCCGTCCTCGCGGTCATGGGCGACGCGATCGACGCGATGCGCGAGGGCGCGGTCTGGCTCCAGACCAGCACGATCGGCGAGGGCGGAATCGAGGCCTGCGCGGAGCTCGCGGAGGGACACGGCATCCGGCTCGTGGACGCGCCGGTGCTCGGCACCAAGGCGCCCGCCGAGCAGGGCGAGCTGGTCGTGCTCGGGTCAGGCCCGGAGGGGCTGCGGGACGGCCTTGCGCCGATCTTCGACGCGATCGCCCAGCGCACGATGTGGGTGGGCGAGACCGGCGCCGGGACGCGCCTCAAGGTGGTCGTGAACAGCTGGATCGTGACGGTCGTCGAGGGCGGCGCCGAGACGATCGCGCTCGCCGAGGGGATGGGCGTCGCCCCCACGCTCCTGTTCGAGGCGCTCGAGGGCGGCGCGCTCGACCTGCCCTACCTGCAGATGAAGGGCGAGGCGATCGCAGCGCGCGACTTCGACCCGTCGTTCTCCCTCCGGCTCGCGGCCAAGGACGCCGCGCTCGTGCAGGAGTCCGCGGGCCGCCGCGACCTCGGTCTCCCGGCGCTCGACGCGATCCGGCGCCGGCTCGAGGAGGGCGTGCCCGAGCACGGCGACGAGGACATGAGCGCCACCTTCCTGACGAGCGCGCCCAGAGCGGTGCGATGAGCGCCGATCGCCTGCACCGGTTCCGGGAAAAGCGCGACTTCTCGAAGACGCCGGAGCCGCGCGGGCGCGGCCGCCGAGGGCGAGGGAGCGGGGAACCGCGATTCGTGATCCAGAAGCACGCGGCATCGAGCCTGCACTACGACTTCCGGCTCGAGGCGGACGGCGTGCTCAAGTCGTGGGCGGTCCCGAAGGGGCCGTCGCTCGACCCGCGCGAGAAGCGGCTCGCGATGCCCACCGAGGATCACCCGCTCGCCTACGGCGACTTCGAGGGCGTGATCCCGGAGGGGCAGTACGGCGCCGGCGAAGTCATCGTCTGGGACACGGGCACCTACCGCGTGCTGGGCGACGAGCCCGCAGGCGAGGCGCTCGAGAACGGCCATCTCAGCTTCTGGCTCGAGGGCGAGAAGCTGCGCGGCGGCTACGCCCTCACGCGCATGGGCGGCGACGGCCGCGAGCGCTGGCTGCTCGTGAAGAAGGACGACGAGGGCGCCGATCGCCGCCGCAACCCGGTCAGCACGCAGCCGGAGTCGGTGCGCTCGGGGAAGACGATCGAGCAGCTCGCGCGGCGATGAACGTCGAGCCGATGCTCGCGGTGCTCACCGACGAGCGCTTCTCCGACCCGGGCTGGATCTTCGAGCGCAAGCTCGACGGCGAGCGCTGCCTGGCCGAGCGCCGCCGCGGCGAGGTCGATCTGCGCTCGCGCACGCACGAGCGCCTGAACGGCACCTACCCGGAGCTCGCCGACGCGCTGCTCGGCCAGCGCTGCGCCGACTTTCTGATCGACGGCGAGGTGGTGGCGTTCGAGGGCGCACGGACGAGCTTCGGCCGCCTCCAGCAGCGGATCGGGATCCACGACCCCGAGCGCGCCCGCCGCAGCGGCGTGCGCGTCTTCTACTACGTGTTCGACGTGCTGCGCCTGCACGGCGAGGACGTGCGCGAGGCGCCGCTTCGCGCCCGCAAGGCGCGCCTGCGCAAGGCGATCCGCTTCGGCGGCCCGCTCCGCCTGGTCACGCATCGCAACGCCGCCGGCGAGGACGCCTATCGCGACGCCTGCCGGCGCGGCTGGGAGGGCGTGATCGCGAAGCGGGCCGGCGCGCCCTACCGGGCCGGCCGCTCGCGCGACTGGCTCAAGTTCAAGTGCGTGACCGAGCAGGAGCTCGTGATCGGCGGCTACACCGACCCGGCCGGCTCCCGGACGGAGTTCGGGGCGCTCCTGGTGGGCTACTACGAGCGCGGCGCCCTGCGCTACGCCGGCAAGGTCGGCTCGGGCTACAGCCGGGAGGTGCTGCGCGACCTGGGCGCGAAGCTGGCCGCGCTGGAACGACCCGACCCGCCGTTCGCGGGCGACGGGCTGCCCCGCCGCGGCGTGCACTGGGTCGAGCCGCGCCTCGTCGCCCAGGTCGCCTACACCGAGATCACCCGCGACGGCAAGCTGCGCCACCCCCGGTATATCGGCCTGCGGCCCGACAAGCCCGCCGCCGACGTGCGGCTGGAGCGTCCCGTCGCATGAGCGTCACGATCACCCGCTCCGACAAGGCCCTCTTCCCGGACGGGCTCACGAAGGGCGATCTCGCCTCCTACTACGAGCGCGTCGCCGAGGTGATGCTCCCGCACGTCCGCGCCCGGCCGCTGCACATGCAGCGATTCCCCGACGGCATCGAGGGCCCCGAGCTGCAGCAGAAGCAGGTGCCGGACTACTTCCCGGACTTCGTGAACCGGGTCGAGGTGTCCCGCCGGCGCGGCGGCACGGTGACGCACGCGACGATCGAGAGCGCCGACACGCTCGTCTACCTGGCCGGGCAGGCCTGCATCACGCCGCACGTGTGGCTCGCGCGCGCGGACCGGCTCGAGTGCCCCGACCAGCTCATCTTCGATCTCGACCCGCCCGGCGGCGACCTCGGCCCCGCCCGCGACGCCGCCCGGCGGCTGCGCTCGCTGCTCGAGGAGGCGAAGCTGACCCCCTTCGTGAAGACGACCGGGTCGCGCGGCTTCCACGTCGTCGCCCCGCTCGATCGCTCGCGCAGCTTCGCGGAGGTGCGCGCCTACGCCCGCGAGGTCGCGCGCGAGCTGGCCGACCGCGTCCCCGACCGCTTCACGGTGGAGCAGCGGATCGCGGCCCGCAACGGGCGGCTCTATCTCGACCCGGCGCGCAACGGGTACGCGCAGACGGCGGTGGCGCCGTACGCGGTGCGCGCGATCGACGGCGCGCCCGTGGCCTGCCCGCTCGAGTGGGACGAGCTCGGCCGCGTCGACCCGCAGGGGTTCACGGTGCGCAACCTCTTCCGCCGCCTGGCCCGCCGGACCGACCCGTGGGCGGACATGGCCAAGGCGGCCGCGCCGCTTCCCCGTTGAGCGGGGGACAGTCCCCGTCGGGGACTGTCCCCAGCGCTCGGGTCAGTAGCGGTAGCGGTGGGCGGCGACGATGTCCTCGGGCGACATGTCGCGCGCCGTGTCGGCGTCGCCGCGGCGCACCGCCGCCCAGGCGCCGACCAGGTCGTCGCCGAGCGCCTCGCGCACGGGCGCCGACAGCCTGACGGCCGCGACCGCGTCCTCGGCCGTCTCCGGCAGCCGGTGGATCCCGCGCCGCTCGCGCTCCTCCTGGGGCCACGAGCCGGGCTCGTCCTGGATCGGCTCGGGCAGCGTCAGCCCGTCGTCCATCCCGGCCAGCCCGGCGCCGATCACGGCCGCGAGCGCGAGGTACGGGTTGCCGGAGGCGTCGGACGCCTTCAGCTCGACGTTCGCGGCCGCGTCGGGGACGAGCCGGCTCGCCGGGACGAGCCGCAGCGCCGCCTCGCGGTTCTGGACGCCCCAGAACGCGAAGGCGCTCGCGAAGTAGCCGGGCCGCCGGCGCAGGAGCGACGGCATGCTCGGCGACCCCACGCTCGCGAGCGCGGGCAGCTCGCGCAGGAGGCCCGCCACCCAGGCCTCACCCTCGGGCGTCATCCCCGACTGCCGGTCGCCGCCCGCAAGCAGGTTGCGCCCGTCACGCGACACCGAGCTGTGTATGTGCCAGCCGTTCCCGGCGGCGGCGAGGTCGACCACCGGCGCGAACGACGCCCGCAGGCCGTGGCGGCGGGCGGCGGCATGGATCGTCTGCCGGGCGAGCATCTGCAGGTCGGCGGCGGCAACGGGGTCGGACACGCCGATCGAGACCTCCATCTGCGCGAGGCCGTACTCGGCGTGGAGCTGGCCGACGGGCACGCCGTTGGCGGCCAGGTCGGCGAGCAGCTGGGCGGCGAACTCGTCGACGGCGAGCATCGCGTGCGGCGAGTAGACCGGCCCGGAATGGGCCGGCGCGAGCTCCTCGCCGGCGTGGCCGACGAACCATTCCAGCTCGTACCCGGCCCGCACCTCCAGGCCGGCCGCGGCCGCCCGCTCCACCATCCGCTCGAGCACCCCGCGGGCGCAGTAGGGCGAGCGCTCGCCGTCGACCAGGAACTGGCGCCCCGGCGTCCACGCGAACCCCGGCTGGCCCGCCAGCGGCACCACCCGCTCCGGCGTGGCCAGCAGGCGCACGTCGCCCGACGCGTTCGAGAGCGGCTCGTGCGCGAACGTGATCATGTCGTTCGAAAGGAACACCGGGAACAGCGTGGTGATCCCCACCCCGCGCTCGCACGCGTCCTCGAGCCGCGAGGCCGGGACGGTGCGCGAGCGCGGGATCCCGTTGTTGTCGCAGAAGACGATCGTCAGGCCGTGCAGGCCCTCCAGCCCGGCCACGCTCAGTCTCCGGCGCTCGAGTCCGTGAGCCCCTCGTGCCGCGCCAGGCCGGCGCCGACACGGGCGGCGAGGCCGGGCAGGACCAACACGAGGATCGCGCCCGCGATCACCCAGATGCCCGCGGTGTAGTAGTTCCAGCGGGTCGCCTTGGCGGCGTCCGGATCGACGTTGTAGTAGAGCGTCGCGAGCAGCACGAGCAGCGCGGCGATCGGGATGATCATCTGCCATCGCGGCACGCGCGCGCGCCCGCGGAACCACAGCATCCGCATGGCGCCGAGCGTCGCCAGCACGTAGGCGACGAGCAGGATCAGCGTGCCGATCACGCCCGACCACACGAACACGTCGAACGCCGCGGACGTGAAGAAGATGCGGCAGATCAGCGTGATCGCGGCGGAGGTGAGCGTGACGACGGCCAGCGCGCGGACCGGCTCGCCCGTCTGGCTGCGAACGCTTCCGAGCGCCGAGGTGCCGAGGCCGTCGCGGCTGAGCGCGAACAGGATCCGCGTCGCCCCGACCACGCACGCGAGCGTGCAGCCGAACGCGCTGATCGCCGTGCCGAGGGTGATGATGTCGCCCACGGACGAGGTCATGTACCGGGAGCCGAGGTCGCCGAGCAGCGAGCCGGACGAGCCGAACGCGGCCACGCCCTTCGCGTCGGTCCCGAATCCCATCATCTCGACCGACGTCACGTAGACGAAGTAGATACCGCCGAAGATCGCGACCCCCAGGATCGCGCGCGGGATCGCCCGCCGCGGCTCCCGGGTCTCCTCACCGAGCGTCGCCGCGGCCTCGAACCCGGCGAACGAGAGGAACCCGAACACGGCGCCCTTGAAGACGTCGCCGATGCCGCTGCCGGTCGGGGGCGAGAACACCTTGAGCGTGAACCCCTGGTCGCCGGGGGCGCCGCCGCCGATGATCTTGGCCAGGACGACGGTCGCGACCACGATGATCAGGAGCACGGTGATGCCCTCGATCGAGAGCAGGATCCGGGCGGCCCTGTGGGCGGGGAAGCTCGCGAGCGCGAACGCCCCCGCGAGCGCGATGAAGGCGAACATGAACTCGGACCAGCCGGGATGGTTGTTCCAGATGCCGACCTCGTCGAGGAACGTCGCGCCGAAGATGCCGGCCGCCGCGCTCGTCACGCAGGCGTAGAACGTGTAGGTGCCCATGAGCGACCAGCCGGCGAGGACGCCGACCCGGGGCCCCAGCGTGGCGCCGACGAAGCCGAAGACGGAGCCGGCGTGGTGGTAGATCTGGCACAGGCGGACGAACGTGTAGGAGACGAGCAGGATGCCGACCGTGGCGAAGACGAACGCCAGCGGCACCGCCCGGCCGACGAGGCCGACCGTGCCCTGCGGGTTGATGTTCGCCGCCATCGACGGAGCCATCAGCGCGATCGAGATGCCGACCGCCTCCCACAGCGAGAGGCTGCCGCGCCGAAGGCCGCGCGCCTCTCCCCTCGAGCCCTCCGTCACCTGCGCCATGGGTCCCCTCCCCGGTCGTGTTTGGCGAGCGGGATTATCGCATCACGAACGGCTTGCGAGTCGAGACCGGGCAGGCGCGCGACGCGCTGCCCGGTGGCGGTGGCGTGATACGTGCGCGAGGCGGTGCACGATCTCTTCCCGGCGCACGCTGACCCGGCTTCTCGCGCCGTCTCGCTCGTCGCGTCCGTCTCAAGCCCCGCCCTCGAGCGTCGATGACCCGAGCACTGCCGTGGACGGCCCCGCACCCATACCTCGAAGCTCGGATTCCCAGCTCGCGCGCATCCTCGATCTCTTCGAGGAGCACGTCTACGCGGGCGAGATCACGCCGTCCGGGTCGTACGTCGACCACGCGTCGGAGGGGACGCTCGGATCGCTGCTCGGGGGCGAGGTGCCCGCGGGCGTCGAGCGCGGCGAGTTCTGGGAGTCGCGGATCCTGGCCGACGACTGGGCCGCCTACGAGGCCTTCAACCGCCGGCTGCTCGACGGCGAGGACGCCGAGGTCACCTACCGGATCGCGGCCCTCGACGGCGTCACGCGCGTGCTGCGCGACCGCGCCCGCCCGCGGCCGAAGGGCGACGGCGGCATGCTCATCGACGGGATCATCTCCGACCTGACCGCGCGCGAGGAGGCGACCGCCCGCGCGGCGGAGGCGCACGACCGCTTCACGAGCCTGCTCGACGTCGTCGGCGCGCACGTCTACCTGGCGATCGCCTTCCCCGAGGACGGCACCATGCAGGAGCTCTTCCAGGGGCCCGGCGGCGACCGGCTCCTGGGCGGGGCCGAGCCCGATCCCGAGATGGTGAACTGGGACAACGCGGTGCACCCCGACGACCGGGCCGCCTACGAGGAGTTCAACCTCGCGCTGTCCCAGGGCGAGGATCGCGAGGTCGTCTACCGGCTGATCGGCCTCGACGGCGTCACCCGCTGGGTGCACGACCGCGCGGTCGCCCGCCCGCGGCCCGACGGCACCTTCGAGGTCAGCGGGATCGTCTCCGACGTCACCGAGCGGCGCCGGCTCGAGGACCGGCTGCGCCACAGCATGGCGGAGCTCGAGCAGGCGCGCGCCGAGGCCGAGCTGCGCGCCAACACCGACGACCTGACCGGCGCGTATAACCGCCGCCACTTCGCTCAGATCGCATCCGCCTCGCTCGCCTCCGCGGCGGAGCGCTCCGCGCTCCTGCTGATCGACGCCGACCACTTCAAGCAGATCAACGACGTCTACGGGCACGCCGTCGGCGACGCGGTGCTGGCGGAGCTGGCCCAGCGGCTGCGCTCGAGCATCACGGCGGACGACCACCTGGCCCGCTGGGGCGGCGAGGAGTTCGCCGTGCTCCTCCGCGACGTCTCCTCCGAGGCCGAGCTGGCCGAGCGGGCCGAGCGCCTCCGCTACGCGGTCAGCGAGACCCCGATCGAGCACGAGGGCATCCGCATCCTGCTGACGACATCGGTCGGCGCCGTGCTCGCGCCCGAGGGCGCGAGCCTGGACGCCCTGGTCGAGCGAGCCGACGCCTGCCTCTACACCGCCAAGTACCAGGGCCGCAACCGCGTGTCGCTCGAGCCCGAGGCCGGTGGCCGGGCGGTCTCGATCCGCGAACCGGAGGTCATCGGGATGGCGCGGGCGCTGGCCTTCGCGAGCAGCCAGCGCGAGGGCATCCCCGAGGAGCACGCCGAGCAGGTGGCGCGCCTGGCGATGCTCACCGCCGAGCGGCTCCAGCTCCCGGTGGGGATCGCGCTCCTGTGCCGCATCGGCGGCTGGCTCCACGACGTCGGCAAGATCGCGATCCCGGAGCGGATCCTGACGAAGCCGAGCGCGCTCGAGGCCGCCGAGTGGGCGGTCATGAGGACGCACCCCCTCGTCGGCGACAAGATCGTCCGCCGCGTGGCCGGCCTGCACGACGCCGCCCCGGCGGTGCGACACCACCACGAGCGCTTCGGCGGCGGCGGTTATCCCGACGGCCTGGCCGGCGAGGCGATCCCGATCGAGGCCCGCATCGTCTGCGCCGCCGACGCGTACTCGGCGATGACCACGAACCGCCCCTACTCGGCCGCGCGCTCGCCCCAGGAGGCCGCCGCCGAGCTGCGCCGCAGCGCCGGCGCGCATTTCGACCCGAAGGTCGTGGAGGCCCTGCTGGCCGTCCTCGGCCTGGACGGCGAAGCCATCGCCGACGCCGCGTAGGAATGGGGACAGTCCCCGCGGCAGCGGGGACAGTCCCCGCGTTTCATCCCACTCACGGGGCCATGCCCCGCCACACGGCGGCGACGGCCAGCTCGGGCCAGTTGTCCGGGATCGCGACGCCCGCGAACGTGCGGTAGAGGTAGGAGCCGATCAGCATCTCGACGACCGACTCCGGGTCGGTGTCAGGGTGCACCTCGCCCTTGTCACGGGCGAGCTGGACGACCGCCGCCATCTTGAGCCGGCAGGGCTTGGTGACCGTCTCGCGGAACGAGTCGAGCAGCTCGGGGTGGTCGTGCCGCTGCAGGTAGAGCGACGCCGCGATCGACACGCCGTCCGAGGGCCCGACGGCGGCGTGGAACCCGCGCAGGAGGTCGACCAGGGTCGCGCGGATGTCGGGGCAGTCGCACGGCTCGTCGGGGCCCGCCATCGTGCAGACCGCCGCCGTGACCATGTCGGCCTTCGTCGGATAGCGGCGATAGACGGTGGCCCGGGTGACGTGCGCCTCGGCCGCGACGGCCTCGATCGAGGTGCGGTCGTAGCCCTCGGTGCTCAGCAGGCGAAGGGTCGCCTCGATGATCTTGCGATCGGCGTCTTCGCTGCGGGGGCGACCGGGGCCGCGGGTCGTGGTGGGTTCGATGATTGCCATCTCGTCGGAGTTATGATACACCACAGATCTGTATCGAAAAACCTTCCCTCTGGAGATTCGCCTCTCATGCCTACCACCCAAGACCGTAAGGGTATCGCCCTGCTTCTCCTGTGCGCGGTCCAGTTCATGGTGGTGCTCGACATCGCCATCGTCAATGTTGCCCTGCCCACGATCAAGACGGCGCTCGACTTCAAAGAGACCGACCTGCAGTGGGTCATCAACGCGTACACGCTCACGTTCGGCGGCCTGCTCATGCTAGGCGGCAGGTCGGCCGACCTGCTCGGCCGCCGGCGCATGTTCCTGGCCGGCCTCGTCCTGTTCTCGGGCGCCTCGCTCGTCTGCGGGCTCGCGACGTCCGAGGGCATGCTGATCGCGGCCCGTGCCGTGCAGGGCATCGGCGCGGCGGTCATCTCGCCCGCCGCGCTCTCGATCCTGATGACGACCTTCTCCGAGGGCGCCGAGCGCAACAAGGCGCTCGGCATCTGGGGCGCGATCGCTGGCACCGGCGGCGCGGCCGGCGTGCTCCTCGGCGGCGTCCTCACCGACCAGCTGAACTGGTCGTGGATCTTCTACATCAACGTCCCCGTCGGGGCGCTCGTGATCGCGCTCGGCCCGCGCTTCCTGCGTGAGAGCCGGATCGAGGCGTCCGGCCGGCGGGCCTTCGACCTGCTCGGGGCCGTGCTCGTCACCGGCGGCCTCTCGCTGCTGGTCTACGCGCTCGTGCAGACCGTCGACCACTCCTGGTCGGCGCCGCGCACGATCGCCATGTTCATCGCCGCGGCCGTGCTCCTGGGCGGCTTCATCGCGACGGAGCAGCGGGCGGCGGCGCCGCTCATGCCGCTGCGGCTCTTCCGCAACCGGTCGCTCGCGGGCGCCAACGTGGTCGGCCTGATGCTGGGCGCATCGATCTTCTCGATGTTCTTCCTGCTGACGCTCTACATGCAGCAGGTGCTCGGCTACTCGCCGCTGCGCACCGGCGTCGGCTACCTGCTGGTGGCCAGCGTGATCATCGTGTCGGCCGCGGCGTCCCAGGCGCTCGTCACGAAGATCGGCGTGCGCACCGTGCTCGCCACGGGCATGGCGCTCACCACGGCGGGGCTGGTGTACTTCAGCCAGATCTCCGTCGGCGGCTCGTACGGCGCCGACCTGGCGCCGGGGTTCATCCTGGCGGGGGTCGGGCTCGGCTTCTCGTTCGTGCCCGTCACGATCGCCTCGCTCGTCGGCGTCGAGATGAACGACGCCGGCGTCGCCTCCGGGGTCATCAACACGTCCCAGCAGATTGGCGGCGCGCTCGGCACGGCGATCCTCTCGACGGTGGCGTTCACCCGCGTGAGCGACTACCTCTCGAGCCACGCCCCCGCGCCCGACGTGCTCCTGCGGGCCGATGTGGACGGCTTCTCGATCGCGTTCCTGGTCGGGGCGGGCCTGGCCGCCCTCGGGCTCCTGGCCTCGCTGACCATGGTGCCGCGGGGCGTCGCGCCCGAGCAGGTGCCCGACGAGGCCACGGAACCGGTGGCCGCCTGACGAACCGCTCCCGCGGGGCCGGCCGATCACCCCTCCCGGCCGGCCCCGCGTGAGTGGAGCGGCGCGCGCACCTCAGCGCCCGGGCTCGAACGCGACCGCCGCGCCCGCCGCCGCCGACGCATGGAGTGCGTCGATGGTGCGCATGTTCGCGAGCGTGTCGACGTGCGAGACGACCTCGGGGGCACGGCCACGAAGCACGCAGTCCGCGAATGCCTCGATCTCGAGCCGGTACTCGTCCGCGGCCACGCGCGGGGGACGGTGATGTCGCCCTCGGTCCCGAGCAGGCGGACATGGTGGCGGTAGGGCTGCGACAGGCTGCTGAGGATGAGCGCGGTGCCGCCCGCGCCGAAATCGAGCAGGCCCCGGAACTCCTCGTCGACGCCCTCGGGGCTGTGCACCGACGACCCGCTCACCGAGACCGGCGGCCGCCCGAACATCCAGCGCGAGACGTTGACGCAGTACGAGCCCACGTCGTACAGCGACCCACCGCCGTACTCGGGCGCGCGGCGGACGTTGCCCGGATTGCGGACCGTGAACGTGAACACGGCGACGACGGCCCGCAGTTCTCCGATCGCCCCCTCGTCGAGCAGGCGCCGGACGATCTGCCACTGGGGGTGGAAGCGGTACATGAACGCCTCCATCCACACGACGCCGCGCGAGGTGCAGTGGTCGATCATGGCGGCCGTCTGGGCCGCGTCGAGCGCCGCCGGGTTCTCGCACAGGACGTGCTTGCCCGCGTCGGCCGCCCGCGCCGGCCACTCGGCGTGGAGGTGGTTCGGGAGCGGAATGTAGACCGCGTCGACGTCCGGGTCGGCGAGCAACCCGGCGTAGCCCCGGTGCAGCCGCACGGCGTCGCGCAGCGGTCGCCCGTCGGCCGCCGCGAGCCCGGTGTCGCGCAGGAAGCGCGCGCCGGCGTCGCTCGAGCTGGCAAGCGCGACGAGCTCGGCGTTGCGGGCGCGCAGGATGGCCGGGATCACCACCTTGCGCCCGATGTTCGCCGCGCCGACGACGCCGATGCGAACGCGGTCACGGCGCGTTTCGTCCGGTGGGCGAGCTAGCAGACGGCGTCGCGCAGCTGCTCGCGCCAGAAGCGCATGAACCCATCGGCGTCCGCGCCCGGATAGGCGACGGCGACGTGCTCGAAGCCCGCGTCGGCGAACTCGCGCACCGCCGCCGCGTGGCGTTCGACGTCCGGCCCGGCCGGGATCGCCTCGGCCAGATCGTCGGGATCGATCGTCTGCGTGGCGGCGTCGAAGTTGGCCGGGTTGGGCAGCTCGGACTGCACCTTCCAGCCGCCCGCCGCGAACCGGAACTGCGCGTGCGCGTCGGCCAGCCCGGTCTTTTCGTCCTGGGCCCACGCAAGCACGACCTGGCCCCAGGTGGCGGCCGGGTCGCCGCCCGCCCCGAGATACGCCGACACGATCCCCTCGTCGGGCTCGGTCGCACACACGCCGTCGGCGATGTCCGCTGCCAGCTCGGCCGCGCGCTTCCCACCGGCCGCGACGAACGTCGGGATGCGGCGCCGGGGGAGGTCGAACACGCGAGCGTCCTCGACGACGAAGTGCTCGCCGCGATGCGTCACGTAGCCGCCGTCCCAGAGCTCGCGGATGACCCCGACCGCCTCGCGCAGCATCTCGTGGCGGACGTCGACCGGCGGCCACCCGCGGCCGACAACGTGCTCGTTCAGGCGCTCGCCGGCGCCCAGGCCGAGCGTGAAGCGCTCGTCCGAGAGCACCGCCACCGTCGCGGCCATCTGGGCCACGATCGCCGGGTGGTAGCGCATGATCGGACAGGTGACCATGGTCGCCAGCTCGATCCGGTCGGTCGCCTGCGCCACCGCGCCGAGCACGCTCCAGGCGAACGCCGCGTGCGACTGGCTGGTGAGCCAGGGGTGGTAGTGGTCGGAGATGACGAGGAAGTCGAACCCCGCGTCCTCCGCGGCGACGGCCTGGTGGACGAGATCCTTCGGTGGGTTGCCCTCGCAGTACAGGGTGTAGCCGAACTTCGGCATGGCATCCCTGTTCCCCGGGGAGCGCCCGCGTGAACGCGAGGGCGCCCCCCGGTTTCACCCCTCCCCTACGACTTGCCCGGCCCCTTCCCGGAGCCGTGTCCACCGCTGCCGCCTCCCTGTCCGTGCGACCCGGCGGCGGGAGCCTTGCCATGCGCGCTCCCGCTCTCGCCGTTGTGCCCGTGCTCGCCTGCGTGGCTCTTCCCGCCGCTGGCGGCCTTCGAGACCGTCGCCCCCTTGGCCCCCGCGGTGCCGGTGGTCGCGTGGGCGAGTCCCGAGATCTCCGCGCCGTGGCCGTGGGCCGAGCCCTTGCCCGATCCCGCGTCGCCCTTCTCCGTCGTGCCGGGATGCGCGCCGGCGTGGCTGCGGCCGTCGCTGGCGACGGCCGCGACCGCCGCGCCCTTGGCGGACCCGGTTGCGGTTGTCGTCTGCGCCAGCGTCGAGACCTCCGCGCCGTGCGTCGCGGGCCGCTGCGACGTCCCATGCGCGGGAGTTCCGGGCGCCACCCCAAGCGACTGGAGCACCCCGTGCGCGGTCGTCGAGGCGGCGGCCGGCAGGCCCGCCGCGTAGGCGGTGGTGGACGCAGCCGCGAGGGCAACGGTCGCCGCGGCGATGGTCAGACGGGAACGAAACGGTGGAGATGCAAGCATGAACCGCCTCCTCGGGCGATCGACCGGCGCACGGCCGGCCATGATGGTGGTCGTCGGCAGGGCTGCATCCGGGCCGCGCGCAATGGCCAGCAGTTGGACGACCGCCTCGTAGCCGGGCGGGGCGTCGGCGGGATCCACCAGCCCCTGCAGGATCCTGTCCGCCGTGTCCATGTCGAGTCGCATCGTGCCCATGCCTCGTCTAGATCGCATCACCCCGTCGTTCCGTTACATGCGATCGTCGGGTTCCGGGTCGCGGCGCATGTCGTCGGCCAGGCGCCGCAGCGCACGATGCTGCAACACGCGCACGGCGCCCGGCGTACGCCCCGTCATCTGGGCGACCTCCTCCGCGCTGAAGCCCGCCATCACACGCAGCAGGACGACCTCCGCCTGCGACCGGGGCAGCCGTGCGATCCGATCGAGCGCCCGGTCGCGGCCCACGTCGTACGGCTCGTCGGGAGCCGCGCGCTCGAGCGCGCGGTCGCCGGGCGGATGCAGCGTCACCGCTCTTTGCCACCAGCGGCGACGGTGATCGAGCGCCCGGCGGCGCGCGGTCGCGAAGGCCAGCCGGCGCAGGGCCGTCTCGTCGCCGCGGAACGCCGATTCCCGGCCGACGACCTCGAGCCACACCTGGGAGGCGATGTCCTCTGCGGCGTCTGCGCCGGCGATCGCGCCCAGATACCGGACGAGATCGCCGTGAAGGGACGAAAAGCCGGCGTCGATGAGCTCCCGGAGAGATGCCCGCTCCGGTGGCACGCGCCCGTCATCCCCGCTGCCCCGACCCATGCCTCACCTGACCCGCGAGCGGGCGGTTTCCTGCGGCCGATGACGGAACCGGCACTCCCGTCGTCAGGGCTTGCCGTTCCCCTTGCCGCTGCCGCCGGCGTTTCCGGATCCCGCGCCGCTGCCGTTGCCGGCGCCGTTGGCCGCCCCGTCGCCGTTCCCCGGGCCGCCGGCGGGCGGGGTCTGGGTCCCGCCGCCCTGATCCGTCTTCGTCGTGCCCGGCTTCGCCGGCCCGCCACCGCGCTCCGGCTGCGCGCCGTTGCCGGTCCCGGCTCCCTTGGCCTCGCCCTTGCCGGCCCCGTTGGCCTGGCCGTTCCCGGTCGCCCCGGTGTGGCCCGGCGCCGTTGCCGACTTGCCGTGGGTGGCCCCGGACCCAGCGCCGTTGCCCTGGCCATCGCCGTTGCCCCGACCATCGCCATTGCCCTGGCCGTTGCCGTTCCCGTTCGAGCCCGCGGTGCCGGACTTCCCGTTCCCGGCCCCCGTCCTGGCCGGCGGGTCGTTCCCGGGAGCGGCCGTGCCGGCGGTCCCGCCGGCCGAGGTGGTCGGGGCGGCCCCGCCGGTCGCCGGCGACCCGGGACGCGCCGAGACCGGCGCGCCGGCGGCGTGGGCCTTCGGAGCGGCCGCGACGGACGTCGCAGGCGCGGGGTGGAAGATCGCGTGGGTGACGGCGGTGCGCAGCGGATGCACCGCGGTCACCGCCACCGCCGCGGTGGTCGCGACCACGGCCACCTTGGTGAGGATCCCGGCCTTGGTCGCCGCCGAGACGGCGGTGACGGCGGAGACGCCGCCTCCCGTGCCGGCCGCGGCGCCGGTCGCCGAGGCGCCCGCGACGGCACCCGACACGCCGAACCCGGGAATCGCGGCCGAGAGGGTATGGAGCACGTGCGGGCCGGGCACGAGCGCGAACGTGGTCGCGAACTCCGCGGCGCGCAGGAGGCGGGTCTGCGCGGTGCGGCAGCGGCGGCACCCGGCCAGGTGCGCCGACTGCGCAGGCGTGGGCGCGAGCATCTGCGCGAGACGGCCGCGGACGCCGGCGCACTCCCCGTCGCCCTCCTCGCGCTCGGCGACCAGCGCAGCCCGCGCGCGAACGAGCAGCGACTCGACCGCGCCCGGCGTCGTCGCCAGCACGTCTGCGATCTCGTCCTGGGAGAGGCCGCTCCAGTGGCGGAGCACGAAGGCCTGATGCTGCGACTCCGGGAGCGACCACAGCGCCGCCCGCACCTGGGCGAGCGCCTCGGCCTCGTTCTCGTCGGACGCGAACGTCGGTGGCGGCTCGATCTCCGCCGCGGGCGTGTCGCGGCGGTCGCGGATGAGGTTGAGCGAACGATGCTTCGTGGCCTTGAGGAGCCAGGCTCGCGGGTTCACGAGCTCACGTCCGCCCTCGAGCGCCGCGTACGCCTGCAGGAAGACGTGCTGCACGACATCCTCGGCATCCTCGCGCCGCCCGGTGAGGTGCAGCGCGAAGCGGAACGCGTCGACAGCGTGCTCCTGGTACAGCGATGTGAGCTGCGCGCCCGCGCGCCCGTTCCTGTCCACCTGTCCACACCCTCCACGACACCGGAGCGGGAAAATTCCTGCGCCCGTTCTCCAAATATCGGCGCGAGGCCCCCTTTTCGCTAGATGCCGGCGTCACTCCGCCGGGGGATCTTCACCCGTGGACCGCAGGAGATCCGCCCGATCGGGGTTCGTATCCCTGCATGAGTCACGGACGGCACTCCTCCTCAATCCCCTGCCGCCGGCGGGGCAGGGAAGCACGGCGCAGGTCGCGAGAGAGCGGCCAGGCGGTCGTGATCCTCGTCCTGTTCCTCATGTCGCTCCTCGGCGTGGCCGCGTTCGCGATCGACTACGGCATGTGGTCGGTGAACCGCTCGCAGGTTCAGAGCGCGGCCGACGCCGCGGCGCTCGCCGGCGCCGCCGGCATCCCCGGCGGCTGGGGGACGGCGACGGGGTACGCGAGCAGCGAGTACACGAAGAACGGGAAGCCGGCGGACACCTACGCGGCCTCGCAGGCGACCGATCTGGCCCCGAACGACTCCGTCATGGTGAACGCGTCTCGGAGCGTCGGCACCGGCTTCGCCGGCATCTTCGGCATCCACTCGGTCACGGTGTCCGCGAGCGCCCGCGCGACGATCCAGTCGTTCTCGCAGGTGAACGGGCTCAGCGTCATGCCGTGGGGCGTGCTGCAGGGCAGCTACACGTCCGGCCAGCCCTACCCGATCTACACGAAGGACACCGCGAACGCCAACAATGGCGCCATCAGCCTGCCCTACGTGAACAACGCCAACTGTCCGGTGCCGAACGGCGCCAGCATCTACTCGGACGAGATCGCCGGCACGACGCAGGTGTGCCCGGTGTCGGTGGGGGAGACGGTGGACACGAAGCCGGGCAACAACTCCGGCCCGACCTCGCAGGGCCTGAACCAGCGCATCACGAGCTGGGAGACGCTGAACCAGATCGTCCAGTTCCAGGCCGACGGCACGGCCAAGCTCCTCGACCCGAACAGCCCGCAGCTCGTGCTCATCCCCGTGCTCACGAGCCAGAGCGGCCAGAGCGTCTGGCCCGACGGCACCAGCGCGCCGATGACCGTCGTCGGCTTCGCCTGGTTCGTGATCACGAGCTGCGGCGACCCCGCCGCCCCCACCTACTGCGGGAACAGCGACGGCAAGGAGGTGAACGGCGTGTTCGTCACGCTCGAGACCTCGGCGACCGTCGGGACGCCCGGTGCGTACAACCCGCAGTCGAACACGGCCTACACGATCACGCTGACGAAGTAGCGCCGCCGCGGCGTTTGACGCCGGCGGCCGCCCGGGAACGGTACGCGGCATGTTCGACCACGTGACGATCCGCGCCGCCGATCGCGGCGCGACGGAGCGCTTCTACGACACCGTGCTCGAGCCGCTCGGCATCTCGAAGTCCCACGCCGACGGGGACGGCGCCCTCTGGGACGACTTCGGCATGTACGCGGCCGACGGCACCCACCCGGCGACGCACGGCCTGCACGTCGGGTTCGTCGCGCCCAGCCGCGAGCACGTCGACCGGTTCTGGCAGACCGGGACGGAGGCCGGCTACCGGGACGACGGCGCGCCCGGGCCGCGTCCGGTGTACGGCGATGACTACTACGGCGGGTTCCTGCTCGACCCGGACGGCAACAGCGCGGAGGCCGTCCACCACGACACCCTGCGCTCCGGCGGCATCATCGACCACCTCTGGATCCGGGTCGCGGACGTGGCGGCGGCGCGCGCGTTCTACGCGGCGATCGCCCCGCACGCCGGGTTCGAGCTGCGGCTCGACACGCCCGAGCGGGCGCGCTTCGCAGGCGCGTCCGGGTCGTTCTCCCTCCTCGCCGGCGCACGGCCGACCGAGCACCTGCACCTCGCGTTCCCCGCCCCCGACAACGCGACCGTCGGCCGCTTCCATGCCGCGGCCACCGCGGCCGGATATCGGGATCACGGGGCACCGGGGGAGCGGACGATGTACCACGACGGGTACTACGGCGCGTTCGTCCTCGACCCCGACGGGACCAACGTCGAGGTCGTCTGCCACAACCGGGGATAGCGCGGCCGGGACGGGCAGGCTCGAAACGGCGCGTCAGGGGTGCGGCCGGCCCTCACCGCAGCCGTGCTCGACCACGGCCTCGACGGGGAGCGCGTATGCGGTGACCCCATCGAGTCCGACGACGGTCTGTGCGGCAAAGAGCGCGTTCACGACCGCCTCCTCTACGGCCTCGACGGCCGCCTGAAAGAACGCGTCCATGTACGGGCCACCTTCGGACAGCTCGACGCTCGTGGCGAACGGTCCCTCTCGCCAGTGCGGGATCGTCGCGGCGGTCGAGAAGGCAACGGCGTACTCGCCACTTCCGTGCTCGGAGCTCGTCCCGGTGCGCGCAAGGCCGCTCTGCGCACGTCGGGCCAACCGCGCGAGCTGGCGCGCGTTCGCGGGGGCATCCGTGGCGAGGACGACGATGCACGACCCCTGCGCGCCGCCCGTCGCCGGGAATCCCGGCGGGTGCGACGGCTCGAGCAGCCGGCCGACATGGAGCGCACCGATCCGCAGATCCGCCGATCGTCCGAAGTTCGCAAGCACCAGCGCGCCGACGGTGCTTCCACCGAATCCCGCCGAGAGCACACGGGACGCGGATCCGATCCCACCCTTCCAGCCGTAGCAGACCATTCCTGTCCCGGCCCCCACCGTTCCCTCAGGCACGTCTCCGCCGGTCGCCGTCTCGATCGCCTCGGTGACGTCCTTCGCCCGGACGTGACGCCCGCGAATGTCGTTCAGGCGCCAGTCATTGCATTCGGCGACGAACGGGTTCACGGTGCCCGTGGTGCGCCCGATCTCCGGGTTCTGGCCGAGGGCGTGCGTGACTACGCCGTCGAAAGCAGCGCCGACGCTGAGGGTGTTCGTGAGGACGATGGGCGTCTCGAGCACGCCCAGCTCGGCGACCTGCGTTACGCCGATGGCCTTCCCGAAGCCATTGATCACGTGCACGGCCGCCGGCACCTTGTCCCGGAAGAGGTTTCCGCCATGTGGCAGGACCGCCGTGACGCCGGTGCGCACCACCGGCCCGCCCTCCTCCTCAGATCCTGTCCAGAGCGTCGCGTGGCCGACGCGGACGCCTGCAACGTCGGTGATGGCGTTGCGGGGTCCGGGCTGCTCGACCCCGAGCTCGACCCCGAGAGCGCGCGCGCGCGGCCGCGGGGGCGGGGCGCCCAGGCGCTCACCCGCCATTCGGCCGTCCCGTCATGGCGTCGTCGTGCCGTCCGCCGGCGATCGTCGCCATGCGTTCGGCGACAAGCTGTGATGCGTCGAGCAGCGGCCCGGTGAGCGTCAGGGCACACCGGCCGGCGAGCAGCGAGAGCTCTGTGCACCCGAGCAGGACCGCCTCGGCGCCCCGGGGGAGAAGCGACTCGGCCAACGCCGCCAGCGTGGAGGCAAGAACCCCGGCTGCCTCGGAGTCGGCCTTGATCGCGTAGATCACGCCCATCAGCCGATCCTGCTCCTCCTCGGTGGGGGTGACGACGTCGATCCCGTGGCGGGAGAGCTCGTCGTGGTAGAGGCGGCTGCGGACCGTGCCGGTCGTCGCGAGCAGGCCGACCCGGACGATCCCCGGGCGCGCCCGGCGCAGCTGCCCGACGGCCTCCTCCACCCACGACACGATCCGGGTCTGCACGCCTGCCCGCAGCGAGGGCACAAACGCCTCGGCGGTGTTGCACGGGATCACCAGGACGTCGGCGCCCATCGCTTCCAGCCGCAACGCCATCTCGAGCATCTTGGGGGTGGGATCCTCCCCGTCTCCGACGAGAAACGCGGTCCGGTCGGGCACGGTCGGGTCGCTGTCGATCACGACGTGGAGGTGGTCCTGGTCGCGGCCGGCAGGGGTCGCGTCCACCAGGCGGCGGAAGAAATCGGCGGTGGCGGCAGGCCCCATGCCGCCGACGATCCCGACGGTGAGCCGTCCTGTGTCCGGGATCGGCACGGCCCCGGACACCGTTCAGCTCCGGCGCGGCCGCGGCGCCCGAACGCGCTCCGTCCGTCGGCGCGCCGTCACTCGTCCTCCCAGGCGACCGCGCGCACCGGGGATCCGCTCGAGCCGGGAACGGGCAGCGGCAGCGCCGAGAACCGCACCCGCTTTCCGGCCACCTGCTCGAGGTTTCCCAACCCCTCGATGATGTAGATGTCCTCGCGCAGGCAGATCGAATGCGCCGGCCAGTGCGGCGGCGGCGTGGCCTTGTTGTAGTAGTCGTCGACGAAGAGGCCGTTGTACAGATGCTCGAATCCGAACGGCTGGACGCCGACGCTTCGGATCTGCTGGCGGACGAGCCACTCGGCCCCGTCGGGGGTGACGTAAGTTTGCTTGCGGATGAAGTCCTCGATCGAGCCCGGCTGCTCCGCCGAGTAGATGAGCACGATGTCGCCGGCCTTGACCTTCGGGCGCGCACGCTCGAAGTCCTCACTCGTCAGGCCGCGGCCGTTGGCGAACGAGCAGTCGATGACCACTGCCTCCCCCACCAGCCGGTCGATGTCGATCTGGTCGACCGACGGCGAATCGGGGACGACGTGGATCGGCGCGTCGAGGTGCGTGCCGAAATGATCGTTCAGCGTCCACTGGCAGAGCGAGCCGTTGTCGGTGTCCCAATCGCGGAGGTGCGTGAGCTCGACCTCGCCGTACGGCCCCGGCTCGGCCACGATCTTTCCGGCGAGCTCCACGATCGTCTCGCGAGTCATCGGGCGGGTGAGGTCGATCAGGTGTGGCGACCAGGACATGCGGATACTTCCTTTCAGAACGCTGGGGGGGTGATTGCGCTGATCTCGATGGCGGGGACCGTCCCGCGGTTTTCGATGCGGTGCAGCACCGAGCTGTCGAAGGCGATGCTGTCACCCTCCTCGAGCACGTACTCCTCGGAGCCGACGATGACGTGCAATGTTCCGGCCAGGACCAGCGCGCACTCCTGGCCCGGATGAGACATCGATTCCACCGGTGGGTGACCGGGATCGAGCTCGATCCAGACGAACTCGATGTTCCACCGCAGGTCGGGAGTGAGGAGCTCGTAGATCACGTGAGATTCGGGGAGCTGGAGGCGCTTGCGGCGATGGCGCCGAACGACGCCGACCGACGAGTTCTGGGCCACCTGCGCCGGCGCGGCTCCGTCCATGAAGAACTCGGCCAGCGGCACGTCGAACGCGTGGGCGATCTTCCGGAGCGAGACGACCGATGGCGCGGCCCTCCCCGTCTCGATCTGACTGACCATGCTGGCGGAGAGACCGACCTGCTCCGCCAGCTGTCGCACCGTCAGCGACCTCAGCCGCCGGAGCTCGCGGACCCGAAGCCCAAGTCTGCGCAGCTCGTCGTCGTGGCCGGGCGCCGAGGACTCCCTGGTGGCGGCCGGCCGGAACTTCGGAGTTCGGCGATCGACACTCACGCTTCTTTGTTTTGCTCGTTGACAAACCGGCCGACGGCGTCGTATCGGTCGCGGGCAAGATAGTAGTAAGCGACCGCTAGAAGAACCCCCAGGACGAAGAGTCCGAGAGCAATCCACGGGGTGGCGCCGACGAACCCCTTCGTCGACCCGGTCAGCTCTGCACGATTCTGTACCATGAGGTAGACCGCGAAGGCCACGAGCGCCGCACCCACGATCGGCGCGAGAATCGTCTTCAGCCAGTGACGGCCTTCGGTGTTCTCGGCACGCAGGAAGTACGCCACGATGGCGAGCGACGAGACCACCATGGCGGGCAGAATGATCAGCACCCCCTGGAAGGGCAGCCAGGTGGCGAGCTCCGAGATGCCGATCAGGGGGTTGGATGTGCCCCGATCGCCGAGAACCGTCCGCTCGTAGTCCCCTCCGGCCACCCCGGTCGCGAAGAGACCCGTGACAACGCACGCAAATATCGCCACCAGACCGGTCGCGATGAAGGGACTCTTGTGCACCGAATGCGTTCGGCCAAGCACGCGCGGCAGGATTCCCTCGCGACCCATCGCGAACAGGTACCGGTTCGCGGCGCCCCAGAACGCCAGACACGCGGCGAAGGAGCTCGTGACGATGAGGATCTTGAAGAGATCCGTCACCGCGAAGCCCAGAAACGACTTGGCAACGGGGTAGAAGACGTTTCCCGTATCGCCATGCGGGTAGCCGGCGGCGGCCATGTTCTTCTGCGGATCGATCCCGTAGTAGGTGGCGGCGACGCCGTACGTCGACTTCTGACCGCCGTAGGAGTTGACCAGCATCCACGTGACGAACGTGTAGACCAACCCGAGTCCGAAGCAGGCGCTGTACAAGGCATAGGCGATCATTTTCCTCGGATTGCGGGCCTCTTCAGCATAGTTTGGTGCGGTCTCAAACCCTACCCACGACCAGAACGCCGCGAAGACGCCGATGCCCGCAGCGGCCCCGCCGAGGCTCGCAAACGCCGAACCGGACCTCGAATTGATGAGATTGGTGGGGTCGAGCGGGGCAAAGGAGATGCCGTTCGCACCGCCCTGCACGAGGACCGCGAGGGAGAACAGCATGAGAAGCACCACCTCGGCGATCAGGAAGATACCGAGGACCTTCGCCACGACATCCACGTGAAAGTACGTGATGGTGAACGTGATCAGGATCAGGGCGAAGGCGTAGATCCGCCAGTCGATGTCAGGGCCGATGAGGGATGCGACGGTCGTGTTCGCGAAGTACGCCGTTTGCCCGTTGATCCCCGGTACGAACACGGCGTAGGCCCCTGCGATGGCAATCGCGGCACCGAGACCGACGACGCGGCCAAACCCATGCGAGATGAACGCGTAGAATCCTCCGGCCGTTGTAACGCGACGCGCCATCTCGACGTAGCCGATCAGGAAGATCGCGATCGCCACCATCGCGACCCAGAACGCGGCGGGCGCGGCGATGCCCACACCGCGAATGGCCACCGAGTCGTTGAACATCATGGCCGCGAGAGGTGCGGCTCCCGCGACGATCAGGAAAAGCATCTGCGGCAGGCCGAGCGCGTTGCGCGCCAACTCCACCGACCCCGTCAGGGCGCTTCGGTCGGCAGTC
Organism: Thermoleophilia bacterium; assembly: GCA_025928655.1. Lineage (GTDB taxonomy): Bacteria > Actinomycetota > Thermoleophilia > Gaiellales > JAICJC01 > JAICJC01. The sequence continues at coordinate 23,829 of JAICJC010000030.1, forward strand.
TCGGCACCATCACGCACTTCGCTCATCTCTCCTCCTTTTCGAACGGTGCCATCACCATGTTCAGTAAGACTGTCCATGAGCAGGCTAGTCGAGGCGGGCTACGTTACCATGCGGTCACCGCAGCGCGCAATGGCGCGGCGCCACGCCCCACCGTCGAGCCGGAATCGGGGCGCCTGGAACCAGGGTCGGGCCTGCGCAGGCTCGGCCATTGGTCGCTTGCGGCGCCGGCGGAGCCGGCTCAAGGCGGCCGTTCCGGTGCTCGATACGCCTGGCGTTTGTCCTCAACTCAGCAGGGGAACCGCCGTGAAGCGGTATGCCACGGTGCGCCGCTCCGCATGTGCCTAAGCGTTCACCCCCACCCCGATGGCGGCCACCTCGGGCTCTTCTGCCACAACGAGTAGCGGCATGGGCGTCCTGATCGGATGCAGCGGCTGGAGCTACGCGCACTGGCGCGAGCCCGTGTACCACGGCGCGGCTGCCGGCCGCTGGCTGGGGCTCTACGCCGAGCGCTTCCCGACCGTCGAGGTGAACGCGTCCTTCTACCGCCTCCCGAGCATGCGGATGGCCCGGGGCTGGGCGGAACGGGCGCCGGAGGGGTTCGTGTTCGCGGTGAAGATGAGCCGCTACGTCACCCACATCCGGCGCCTGCGCCATGTGCCGGAGAACGTCGCCTTGCTGATGGAACGGATCGAGCCGCTCGCCGAGGCGGGGAAGCTCGGCCCGCTCCTGTGGCAGCTCCCGGAGAGCTTCCAGCGCGACGACGAGCGGCTCGCGGGCGCCCTGCGCGCGCTCCCGCCAGGCCGCAACTGCTTCGAGTTCCGGCACGCGTCGTGGTTCTGCCCGGAGGTACGCCGGATGCTGGCCGACGCGGGGGTGGCGCTCGTCGTCGGCGACCATCCGCAGCGGCCGTTCCAGACGCTCGAGCCGACGGCCGACTGGGCCTACGTCCGCTTCCACTACGGCACCCGCGGCCGGCGCGGCAACTACTCCGAGGCCGAGCTCCGGGACTGGGCCGAGCGCATCCGCGGCTGGAGCCGGCGCGGCGACGTCTACGTCTACTTCAACAACGACTGGGAGGCGTTCGCCGTGCGAAACGCGGAGCGGATGCACGCGTTGCTCGGACCGTGACCGCGCGCGGCGGCGGCGTCCGCCCGCGGGCATCCTCAGTCGATCAGCTTTTGCTCCATCTGCCAGACGGCGATGCGCCACATCAGCACCGCGAAGAGGATCAGCACGCCGGCGTGCGAGAGGTCGCCGGCGCTCAGGTTGCCGAGGGAGCAGTCGCGCACGAGCGCGACGCAGTGGTAGAGCGGGTTCGCCTCGGCCACGTACCGCACGCCCTGGGGAAGCGTCGTGATCGGGAAGAACGTCCCGGCGACGAGAAACAACGGCGTCAGCACGGCGCTCGTCACGTAGTTGAAGTTGTCGATCGTCTTCGCGATCGCGGCGACGAGCACGCCGAACGAGGCGAACCCGATCCCGGTCACGAAGCCGACGAACGGCACGAGCAGCATGCCGGGGCTCGGCGACAGCCCGAACGCCATCGCCACGATCAGCGGCGCCACGCCGTAGACCCCGGCGCGCACCGAGATCCACAGCACCTCGGCGGTGATCAGCTCCTCGACGTCGACCGGCGCCGCCAGCATCGCATCGTACGTGCGCTGGAACTTCCAGCGGATGAACGTGTTGAACATGCCCGGGAAGGCCGACGAGAACAGCACCGCGGTCGCGACGACCCCGGTGCCGACGTACTCGACGTAGCGGACGTGCTCCACGTGCGACACGAGCGAGCCGAACCCGAGCCCGAACGCGAGCAGGTAGATCGTCGGCTGCACGACCGACGAGAACGTCGTCGCCTTCCAGTACCGGCCGAACAGGACGATGTCGCGGCTCATCACGCCGGCGAGCGCGGCCGGCTCCAGCCGGCGGACGCGGTGGGCCGGCGCGGTCACTCGATCTCCTCCCCGGTGAGCATCACGAACGCGTCCTCGAGGTTCGCGGGGCGGCGAACGCCGTCGGGCGCCTTCCCGTCGAGGAGCTCGGCCCGCATGATGACGACCGCCGGGCCGCTGCGGCGCGTGCGCCAGCCGGCCTCGGCGGCATCCCGGACGACGGATTCCAGGTGGTCGGGTGGCCCGTACACCTCGAGCGCCTGCTCGCCGGCCTCCGCCCGGACGACCTGCTCGGGCTTGCCCAGCGCGACGATGCGCCCGTGCGACATGACGGCCACGGTGTCGGCCAGCCGCTCGGCCTCCTCGATGTAGTGCGTGGACATGAGCACGGTCACCCCGGACGCGCGCAGCCGGTCGATCAGCCCCCACAGCTCCTGCCGCACCTGCGGGTCGAGGCCCACCGTGGGCTCGTCGAGCAGGACGAGCCGCGGCGCGTGGATCAGCCCGCGCGCGATCAGGAGCCGGCGCCGCATCCCTCCCGAGAGCTCGGAGACCTTCGTCTCGGCGCGGTTGGTGAGATTCGCGATCTGCAGGGCACGGTCGACGGCATCGCGGCGCTCGCGGCCGGGCACCCGGTAGATGCGCGCGAACACGGCGAGCGTCTGGCGGGTGGTGAGCTCGACGTCGAGGTTGTCGAGCTGGGGCACGACCCCCATCTCGATCCGCGCCTGCTTGGAGCCGCCCGGCAGCAGATGCCCCAGCACGCGGATCTCGCCCGCGTCGGCCCGCGCCTGCCCGGTCAGCATCCGCATGGTGGTCGACTTGCCCGCGCCGTTCGGCCCCAGCAGGCCGAAGCACGTGCCGGCCGGCACCTCCAGGTCGAGCCCGTCGACCGCCGTCACCGGGCCGAACCGCTTGACCACCCCGCGCAGGGAGATCGCGTGCGTCTCCGCCGCCGCCATGGCCCGAGTATAGGAAAGGGTCTGCGAGGTGGACCCAGCCGCCCCGGGCGAGGCCGCACGTGGGGATTGACACGAGCCGTGGGCTCCCAGTAGGGTGGCGGTCCCGAAGCGCAGGGCGGGCATGAACTGATCCTTCGGGGAAGGAGTGAACGCATCCGCGTGTGTCATGACAGGTCGTCGTGATGCAGAGCTTTCCGGCCCTTGACGTCGCGATCGCCCTTGCGCTCACGTACTTCTTCCTGAGCATCATCGCCACCGCCGCGACCGAGGGGGTCGCGCATCTCAGGAACCAGCGCGCACGGACGCTCGAGAGCTGGATCGGCAAGATGCTGTCGGGCGCAGCGGCCACCGGCACGCAGGAGGCCGTCACCGAGTTCTACAAGTCGCCGGAGATCGACGCGCTGTCGCTGTCGAGCGGCGGCGGGCATCCGAGCTATATCCCGTCGAGCCATTTCGTCAGCGCGACCCTCGGGCTGACGAAGACCGCCGGGGCCGCGGGGAGGATCGGAGAGGAGACCTGGAAGACCATCGGCGCCCAGCTCCGCGACCCGCGCATCAAGGACACCGCCGCGGGCCAGGCGCTGCTCTCCATCTACCGCAGATCGGACGAGGACGCGGCCCGCTTCCGGCACGAGGCCGAAGCGTGGTTCGACGATCAGATGGAGCGGTTGTCCGGCGTGTACCGGCGCTGGTCGCAGCGGATCGTCTGGGCTGTCGGCATCGCCCTCGTCATCGCGTTCAATGCGAACACGATCCAGATGGTGGACACCCTCTACCGCGACCCTGCCCGCCGCGACGTGATCGTCGCCCAAGCGGGGAATGCGACCGCCTCCGCGAAGGCGGGCGAGGCGCTCAGTCGCCTGGACGGCAACTTCGCGCCGCCCCTCGGCTGGGCCCGCCATGGCGGCTACTCGGGCTGGTGGACGGTCGCCGTCGCCCCGGCCGGTTGGCTGCTCACGTTCCTCGCGATCTCGCTCGGCGCGCCGTTCTGGTTCGACACGCTGTCGAAGCTCGCCCGGGTGCGCACCACCGGCACGCCGCCGCCGGCGACGAACGCGACGCGGAAGGGCGAGGGTGACCAGGAACGAAACGCGCAACCGCCGCCGCCCGAGGCCGGGTAGCGGACTGGAGGTATTGCCATGCCGGATATCGGATCGCTCTCGAAGATCAAGCACATCGTCGTGCTCATGATGGAGAACCGGTCGTTCGACCACATGCTCGGGTATCTGATGAACGACGGGATGCCGGACGTGAACGGGCTCGCCGGGGATGAGTCGAACCGCGACACGTCGGGGAAGCAGCGCCGCGTGTTTGCGTATCCGCCCGAGCCGTTTCCCGACAGCTTCGACCCCTGCCACGCACCGGACTGCGTCAGGGACCAGCTGAAGGGGAGAAACGGCGGCTTCGTGCGCAACTTCGAGAAGTGGATGGCGAAGCGGAAGATCACGCCGCCGCCCGATCCCGGGTACGTCATGGGGCACTACACGGCGCAGCACCTGCCGGTGTACGACTTCCTCGCCCGGAACTTCTGCGTCTGCGACGCCTGGCACAGCTCGATCCCCGGCGACACCATGCCGAACCGCCTGTACTCGATCGCCGGGAGGGAGGCCGACACCGTCGGCACCGCCCTGGGAGACCTGATCTCGTGGCTGCCGGCGAGCGTCAGGGACGAGTTCGCCAAGGCGCCGGTCTACGACATCCCGGCGTTTACGCGACAGCTCAAGGACGGCGACTGGCGGTGGTACTCGCACGACCCCGCCACGCTGCGCGCGGTCGACGGGAGGTACCGGTCGTTCCCGAACCTCGAACGGGACAACTTCGCCTGGTTCGACAAGAAGGAGATCGGCCTCGGCATGCGGCTCGGCGAGCTGCCGATCGTCCTCGACGACAGCTTCCTCGACGACGCGGCCAAGGGGAACCTGCGCAAGGTCTCGTGGATCGACCCGAACTTCGTGAACCTGCGGGTGTTCGACACCTCGTCCGACGACGACCATCCGCCGTCGCACGTCCATGCCGGGCAGCAGCTCGTGCTCACCCTGTACGACTCGCTCGCCCGGAGCCCGCACTGGCAGGACACCCTCCTCATCGTCACCTACGACGAGCACGGCGGGTTCTACGACCACGTCCATCCGCCGCAGGTCGCGCCGGGCGACGGCTCGAACTATCCGACCCTCGGCGTCCGCGTCCCTGCGCTCGTCGTCGGGCCCCGCGTGCGCAAGGAGGTGTGCCACACGCAGTTCGACCATACGAGCCTGATCGCGACGATCCTGCGCCGCTTCGCGGCGAAGCCCGACCAGGCGGTCGCCAACATGGGCGCGCGCACGAAGGCGGCGGCGGATGTCAGCGGCTGCGTCGGCTCCGCCGTCCGCGACGACATCCCCAGCCACAGCTACCTCCACGACGTGCTCGCCGGCCGGCGGCTCGAGGCGCGGGCGCTCCGCCGGCCCCGCGCGGGCGGAGCGTCACCGGCGGCCGACGGCGCAGGCCACGACATGGAGCTCCACGACTTCCAGTCGGAGTTCCTGCGGTTCGCGATGCTGATGCGGCACGCCGGCCTCCTGCCCGGCACGCCGTAGGCGGCTCAGGCTCGCGCCGGCCGGCCCGAAACCCCCTGCCGGCGTCGTCACCGCGAGGGAGACCGACGTCCGCTACCGTCTGTGGAGTTCGCGGAAGAGAGGCTTTCGCGTGGCGCTGCTGCACAGACGAGATGGCGCGACGGAGCGCCGGTTCGAGCTCGCGGTCGACGGGACGGCCGCCGTGGCCGGAGACCCGGTCGAGGGCGAGCTGCGCCGTCTCGAGGGGCCGGCCGAGGTCACGCTCCTGCGGATCGAGACGTGCCCGGCCGGACGGCTCGCCACCGCGGTGCGCTCGACCCGGGTCGACCCCGCCGAAGGGCATGCCCGCTTCGAGCTCCCGGTGCCCGCCGAGACGCCGCCCGACGGCGCCGGGAAGCGCTGCCGGCTCGCCTTCGCCGTCCGCGCTCGCAGCCCGGTGTCCGGCCGGCGCCGCAGCGAGGTGACGCTGCCGCTCGGAATGGGGGGCGGCGACCATGCCATCCACGAGGCCGGGCACATGTTCGACCGGATGATCGCGTCGTTCCCCGCCCGCCGCTTCCACATCGAGCTCGCCGACGCGCGGCTCGAGGGCGGCGGCCACATCGACGGCCGCGTCCATCTCCACGGCGACCGCCCGGTACGGCGGCTCGAGGTGCTCGTCCGCTGCCAGGAGATCTGGCGCACCAATTTCCGCCTCCGAAACCACCACCAGCCGCCGCTGTGGCGCACCGAGACGCTGTGGTCGGACACCGTCCCGGTCGAGTGCGACCCCGACCGGCGCTGGTATCCGTTCCGGTTCGCCCTGCCCGCAGGTCTCCCGGCCGCCGTCGAGGGCTACATCGTCTGCTGGCGCTACGAGATCGAGGTGCGGCGGCGGTGCCGGTTCGCGCGGCTGGAGCGGGCGGTCGTCACGCCGCTGCGGTTCGACCTCGGCTGGCCCGAGCCCTGACCCGGTCGTTCAGACGGCGAGGCGGATCCCGGCGAGCAGGCCGTCGGGGTTCAGCAGGATCGGCAGGCGCCGGTCGAGCTTGGCGACGCCGTCGACGTACTCGGAGTCGGCACTCGCCACGGCCTCGATCTGGTCGGCGGCGATTGTCAGCACCTCCTCGACGCTGTCGACCACGATGCCGGCGGTGCCGTCCTCGGTCTCCACCACGGCGATCTTCGCGCTCTCGGAGTGCTCGTGGGCCAGGCCGAGCCGCATGGCCAGGTCGCAGACGGGGACGATCTTGCCGCGCAGGTTGATGACGCCGCGGATCCAGGGGGCCGAAGAAGCGACGCTGCGCGGCTGGGTGTAGCGGATGATCTCCTGCACCCGGGTGATCGGCAGGGCGTACTCCTCGCGGGCGAGGGAGAAGATGACGAGCTGCCGGGTATCGCTCATGGCCCCGTGATCGGCGCCGGGACGACGGAATTCGGCGCCCGGGGCGTGATTACGACGTTCCGAGGATGGGCCGCCTACGCGGAACCGGCTAGGGCACGGCCGCCTGTCCGCGCGGGTCAGGTAGCGCCGGGGCGATCACCCAGACGACGCGCGCCTCGTCGGCGGAGGAGTTGCGCCAGGTATGCGGGACCGTGGCGCCGAACGTGACCGCGTCGCCGCGCGCCAGGGCGAACACCTCGCCGTCGATCTCGAGCTCGATCGAGCCCTCGAGCACGTAGCAGACCTCGCACTCGCTCGGGATCGTGTAGTACCCGTCCCCGCCCGAGCCGCCGGGCGCCGCGAGCGTCTCGACCACCGTCACGTGCGGCTCGTGCGGGGGCGTGATCAGCGTGTCGACGACCGCCGCGCCCGGCAGGGTCGCGGTCGGCCGGTCGGCCGCCCGCACGACCGTGAGGCTGGGCGTGGCGAAGAGCCGCTCGAGCGGGAGCGAGATCGCCTCGCACACCGCCATGAGCGAGGTGACCGAGGGGCTCGTCTTGTCACGCTCGACCCGGGACAGGAAGCCGCGGGAGAGGCCCGTCCGGGCGGACACGTCACCGAGGGAGAGCTGTCGCTGCTCGCGGGCGTGCCGCAGGCGGGCGCCGAGCCGCACCGGGGAGCCGTTGGTGATCGTCATCGCATCTGGGATACCAGGTCGTTGACTCATGCGCAACTTTCCGGTATCTGTACGCAATCGCACGCGAGGCCGACATCTCTCAAGGGCGCCGTCTGGGCGTCCTCAACCGGCGCGAGCTGCTCGGCGCGGGCGCGCTCGCGATCGCGACGGCCGCGTGCGGCGGGTCCACCGGCGGGGGCGGCAACGCGCCGTCGGTCGCGAGCTCCGCTCTCTCGAAGAAGAAGATCGAGAGCACGCTGAACTTCTACAACTGGGCCCAGTACCACGACCCGAAGAACACCAAGGAGTTCGAGAAGAAGTTCGGCGTCCAGTTCAAGGAGTCGAACTACACCTCGAACGAGGAGCTCCTCACGAAGCTGCAGACGACGAAGGGCCAGTCGGTCTACGACATCATCGTGCCCGACGCCGACCACGTGCGGATCGAGAAGGGGCTCGGGCTGCTGATGAAGCTCGACCACTCCCTGATCCCGAACCTGAAGAACCTGGCCCCGCACTGGCGCCAGGTCTCCTACGACCCGGGCAACGTGTACTCGGTCGTGAAGGACGTCGGGATCACCGGTTTCACGATGCGCACCGACCGGGTCAAGGCCGACCTGCGCACCTGGAAGGACTTCTTCGACTTCCTTCCCACCGCGAAGGGCCTGACGGTGAACGTCATCGAGAGCCCGGCCGAGGTGATCGGCGTCGCGCTGAACGCGCTCGGCTACTCCATGAACACGACGAGCGACAAGGAGCTGGACGCCGCCCGCGACCTGCTCCTGAAGGTGCGGCCGCAGGTGACCACGATCAACGAGGTCTACCTGGACGACTTCATCGCCGGCAAGATCGACCTCGGCATCACCTACTCCGGCGACGGGCTCCGCATCCGCGCCGCCCGCAAGGCCCAGAACGACGTCCGGGTCGTCGCGCCCGAGGGCCGCTCCGAGATCTGGACGGACAACTGGGCGATCTCCGCGTACGCACCCGACCCCGTCGCCGCCCACGCCTGGATCAATTACATCCTCGAGCCGGCCGTGAACGCCCGCGAGATGGAGTACGTCCAGTACGAGGTCGGCACGCCGGCGTCGTACCCGCTGGTCGGCGCGACCGCCAAGGACCCGCTGGTGGTGTTCGGGCCGCGGATCCTGAACGACTACGAGATCCTCTTCACGACCCCGGAAGGCCTGAACAAGCGCACGGCCATCTGGGGCGACTTCAAGGCGGCGTAGCCGCGCTCAGCCCGACTCGCCGGGCGGCGGAACGCGGTTGCGGTGCTTCTCCGCGTGCGCCTTCAGGTCCTGGAGGAAGTCCGAGCGGCGGTTCAGCTCGGCGCTGACCTCGCGGATCTGGCGGTCACGCTGGTCCTCGTGCCCCTCGACGCCCTCGTGACGCGACCCGAAGTCGGACGGCGCGTAGCGCGTCGGCTCGCCCTGCGGCATCTCCGTGTTCTCGGGGCCCGCCTCGTCCTCGGGCGGCCTCTCTGGATCCGCGTTGGTCGGGCGCTCGGGACCGCTCATCGTCCACCTCCGATCGGGTTCGCGCTCCCTTCCCCGGGAGGCCCTTTGCCAAACGTCGATTTGCCGGCCCGCCGCGGCCGCGACCGTCGAGTCGCAGCTCGGCCCGATCGACGTGTGGGTGAACAACGCGATGGCGACGGTCTTCGCGCGCCCGCGGCGCGGGCGCGGGAGTCCAGGTCGGTTCCGCGCTCGCGATCCAGGGCTTCACCGAGTCGCTGCGCTTCCTGGACGACGGATCCCCGGTGCGCATCACGATGGTGCAGATGCCCGCGCTGAGCACGCCCAGTTCGGCTGGAGCCGCAACACGATGGGCAAGCGGCGCAGCCCGTTCCGCGATTTTCCAGCCCGAGGTGGCCGCGAGCGCGATCGTGTGGGCATCGCAGCACCGCCATCTGGCGCGGACCGGGTATGAGTCGCAGCTGACGGACGAGCCGGACGACGACGCGCGGGCGGACAATCTGCTCGAGCCGGTCGCCGCCGAGACCGACCGGGGC
>JAICJC010000005.1 GCA_025928655.1 Thermoleophilia bacterium
CCCTGCGATCAGATCTCGATCGAGACCGGCCAGTCGGGCATCGACACCGCCGTCCTGGAGACGCTCCCCGGCAAGACCATCATCCTCGGCGTGATCGACCTCGACGACGAGTCGGTCGAAACGCCGGACACGATCGCCGCCAGGATCCGGCGCGCGCTGCCGTACAAGCGGCCTGAGGAACTCGTCGCGGCGCCCGACTGCGGGATGAAGTACCTGCCTCGGGAGTCCGCATACGGGAAGCTCGAGTCGCTCGTCGCCGGCGCCGCGATGGTGCGCGCCGAGTCGGCCGCATAACTGCATAACGTCAATTCACTCACTCTACGAATCGCCTACGGGCGATTGCGAAGGCTCAGCTCGATTCCATCGAGCAGCCGGGCCAGCCCGATCTCGAACCTGTCCCGCTCCGACGCCCGAGCGGCCAGACGCTCCCAGTTGGCGCGGATGTCGCCCGCCCCGACCAGCGCGCGGGTATGGGGGAACGCGCCGTGCTCGAGCCGTTCCTCGACGTGATCGAGGATCGCTTCATAGGCCGCGGCTCCGCCGTCGTCCTCGTACAGCGTCGAGCGCCCGGCGCTCATGCTGATACAGCAACCCATGACGTAATCGTCGACGATCCCGATGACCTCGAGGCGGCCGACGGGATCCAGCCCGAGGCCGGCGACCGCGGCCAGCGACTGCTCGACGTGGGCCATCGCGTTGGGCCCGAACCGCTCGCCCCGGAGGGAGTCGATCGCCCAGGGATGGCGCGACCAGGCCCCGCGCGTGCGGCGCGCGATGGCCGTGAGCGCCCCGCGCCAGCCGTCCGGCAGCTCGTGCGGCGGTACAAGCAGCTCGCCCATGACCGCGTCGTCCATGAGCTCCAGCAGGTCGTCCTTCGTGCGCAGGTAGTGGTAGAGCGACATCGTCCCCACCCCGAGCTCGCGCGCGAGGCGGCGCATCGAGACGGCCGCGAACCCCTCGCGGTCGGCGAGCGCCACCGCCGCAGCCGCAATCTCGGCCCGGCCCACACGCGCGGCGCGGCCGGAGGGCTCGGGCCGCGTCCAGATCGGCCCGGTGGCGCTCTGGGAGGGCATTTCGTACAGCGTACCAGATGCCATTGCGTGCGAGTGCCGTACGGTGTATCGGGTATACGTACGGCGTACGTCTGAATCGCCCGGCCGCCCACCGGTGAGTTTTCGACGCCGCCGCGGTCCCACCGAGAGATGGACGTCCCTCGCCCGACGCCGATCACGTTCGCGATCGGCGGACCGATCACCCGTGCCGACCTGCCCGGGCTGTGCGACCGAGTCTGCGCCCTGCTCGAGGCCGCGCAGGCCGACGTCGTCCACTGCGACGTCCGCGGCGTCACGACCGACGTGGTCACGGTCGACGCGCTGGCCCGGCTGCAGCTGGCGGCCCGCAGGCGCGGGTGCCGCGTCGTCCTGCAGCACCCATCGGACGATCTGCGCCGGCTGGTGGCCTTCATGGGCCTCGCCGACGTCCTGGTCGAGCGAGCGGCTAGGCCTCCAGCCGGGGTGGGAGGCCGAACAGCGGGAAGAGCGTCTCGGTGCCCAGGAAGAACGTGAGCTCGGCGATGCCGCCGTCGTCGATCTCGAGCACCTGGAGCGCCCACGGGTCGTAGCCGCTGCCGGTCTCGCTCGGCTTGTACTGCCCGAACGCCGGCGAGCCGTTGGCGGCCATCGTGGGGATGACGCGGGAGCCCTTGCAGCCGATCCCCGGGCCCATCCACCAGTCGAAGATGTCGTCGCGGCCGCGCAGCCACATGTCGTAGGGCGGCATCGACTGGGTGGCGTCCTTGTGGATCAGCGCCGTCAGCTTCTCCATGTCGTACTCCTGGAAGGCCTCCACGTACCGGGCCAGCAGGTCGCGGTCGGCGACGCTGAGCGGCTTCGTGGAGCCGGCCGACACGACGTCGGCCTGGTCGAGCGTCGCCCGGGCCCGCTGGAGGGCGCTGTTCACCGATGCGACACTCGTGTCGAGCAGCTCCGCCACCTCAGCGGCCTTCCAGCGCAGCACCTCGCACAGGATCAGAACGGCCCGCTGCCGCGGCGGCAGATGCTGCAGCGCGGCGACGAAGGCGAGCCGGATCGTCTCCCGGGAAAGGGCGACGTTCTCGGGATCGCCGTCGGGCGCGATCGAGGTCTCGGGGATGGGCTCGATCCAGGTCACCTCGGGCAGCGTGTTCAGGTTCGACTCGATCGGCTCCACGGACGGCCCCAGATCCATCGGCCGGGCCCGCCGCTCGCGCCCGTTCAGCATGTCGAGGCAGACGTTGGTCGCGATCCGGTAGAGCCACGAGCGCAGCGCGGAACGGCCTTCGAACCGGTCGATGCTGCGCCAGGCCCGGATCAGCGTGTCCTGGACGGCATCCTCGGCCTCGAACGGCGAGCCGAGCATCCGGTAGCAGTACGCCGTCAGCTCGCGCCGGTGCTGCTCGAGCTCACCGAACGCCGGGCTGGCAGTGAGCGACGATCCCTCCACGGGCGCATCCTACCGCTCGCAGGCGTGGCCGGCCGTCGGCGGCGGCACGTCGAGCGCCGGATTGCGGTCGAAGAAGCCCACCGGGCGCAGCTCGAACCCGCACCGCGCCACCGGCATGACCGGCCAGTCCTCGAGGCGGGGGAAGTGGTGCGCGCCGAACACGTACCAGAGCACGACGTCCTCGTCGACGAGGTTGCGGTCGGCCGCCGTCCACCGCGGCAGCCCGTCGCCCCCGGGCGCCTGGTTGGGGTACTCGCCGGCCGGGTAGCGCTCGTCGCGGCGGTACGGCGTCACCCACACGTGATGGTCGAGGAAGCGGGCCCGCTCGCGCACCTGCGAGTCGGGCTGCTGCATCGGCAGGACGTTGTCGCCGGGGACGAGCTCGTACGCCACCGGGTCGCCGATGCGGTTGCGGCGGGCGCGGTTCTCGACCCGGAACCGGCGGGCCGTGCCGGGCGAGACGAGCCGCCGCGCCTGCGACTCGCGCTCGTAGGTGGTGCGCACGGGCCGAAACGCGCTCCCGTCCGGGTTGCCGGGGCCCCACGGGTCGGCGGCGGCCTCGACGTCGCAGGCGACGTTCGCCCTCCCGTCGACGTCGAGGTCGAGCCGGGCGCAGAAGAAGTGCTGGTGGTGGCTCGTGACGATGCCCTCGCCGAGCGGCAGCGAGTGCGGCGATGGCTCGTCCGCGACGGTGCCGGCCGTATGCAGGATGCCGGTGAGCTTGCCCTCGAACTCGATCGAGGCATCCTGGTGGAAGTACCAGAAGAAGCCGTACTCGTAGTTGCCCACGGTGACGATCGAGGAGACGACCAGCCGCCGCGAGCGGGCCCGGTCGACCCGGCCGGAGTGGTCGTCGGTGTGCTTCCAGAGCAGGTTGGCGTCCTCCTCGTGGATGCAGATCGCATTTGGGATCGTGTGCGGCTCGCCGTCCCAGCTGTTCGTCACGCCGTCGAGGTAGGCGATCTCGCCCAGGCAGTCGCAGCCAAGTGCGAGCGAGTTCGTGAGCGGGCCGAGGCCGTACTCGCCGATGTCGAAGACGTTCTTGAAGTGCGTCGTCGGGCCGGGATCGCCGTAGGGGATGACGAGCTCGGCGATTGACGCCCGGTGGCAGATCCGGCGCCGTTCGCCGCCGTCCGTGTAGCCGATGTCGTGCAGCACGAGGCCCTCGCGCGGGTGGAACCCGACCCGCATGTCCCAGCGCTGCCATGCCAGGTGACGGCCGGTGAGCGTGAAGCTCGGCCCGTCCGGCTGGGTGATCTCGATCCGACGGACGTCGTCGCGATACGGGCGGCCGCCGCCGTCGCGGTAGTCGCCGCCCGCGCCCGAGGGCACCGGCGTCCCCGGCGAGACGTCGTCGACGCGCAGCACGCGCATCTCGTCGAGGTCGACGACCGCGGTCAGGCCGTGGAGCGGGCGCGAGTAGGGGTTGTCGCCATCGTCGTCGCGGCGCACCCACGAGATCGCGCGCGCCTGCCGCCCCGGCCCGGGCTCGAACGTCCCGCTCGACCACGGCTCGACGTGGACGTCGGCCGGGTCGACCCCGCGCCGGCGCAGCGCCTCCAGGTAGCGCGCGTCGGCCCGGACGGCGTCGACGACGGCCACGAACTCCTCGATGTGGATCGCCGGCTGGACGCCCTCGGGCAGGTCGGTCGCCGTCGGGGCGCCGCCGCCCCCGAGCGGGACCACCGCCTCGACGCCGCGGCGGCGTGCCGGGTCGAGCAGGACGCAGAACGCCTCGCGGGCCGGCGACGGCCCGCCCTCCTGCCAGGCCAGGTAGTCGGCCTTGTCGGGCTCGCGCAGCTCGACCGACACGACCCGCACCCGGTCGCTCAGGCCCGGAGCCGCCTTCGCCCGCCGGGCCGCCTCGGCCACCTCGGCGGCGGTCAGCGGGTCGAGCGGGTGCAGGCCGGGGTCACTGGTCACCGGGGACCCCGTAGCTGGGCGCGCTCCCCGGGTCGAGCGCCCGGGCGACGTAGTCGGCCGCCAGCGGCTGCCACCGCGCCCACAGCTCGCCCAGCTCCGCGACCGGGTCGCCCTCGGTCCAGTCGACCCGCAGGTCGGTCACGGCCCAGGCGACGGCGTCGCAGACCAGCATGCCGGCGGAGTGCACCGGCCCCTCCTCGCCGCCCGCGTCGCGGCCGGCGGTCAGCGCCGCCACCAGGCGGTCGCCCAGGTCGGCGGCCGGATCGGCGGCGAACGCCTCGGCCATGGCCGCGGGCACGGCGGCGTCGGCGAGCAGGTTGCCCGCGGCGGCGCAGCCGGGCGCTGAGACGTCCGCGTGGCGGCCGAGGGTGCGCTCGCCCGAGAACGCCGCCGAGCGGCCGAAGGCGTCGACGACCGTGAGCTGGCGGTAGGCCGCGAGCGGCGTCGCCGCCGTCACGGCCGCGAGCGCGTCGGCGGCGGAGGCGCCGGCGGCGATGCGGTCGAGCAGGGCCGGGCCCAGCGTGGGATCGGTGATGTTCTGGCTGCAGGCAGCCCCCACCCGGGCCCGCGCGCGGGCGCAGCGGGCCGCGACGGCCGGGCTCGAGGAGGACACGATCGCGCCCACCATCCCGGTGCGCCCGCAGCAGCCGGCCAGCGACAGCGTCACGGCAGCACCGCGGTGACGGTCACCTCGACCACCCACTCCGGCCGCGCCAGGGCCGAGACGACGAGGCCCGTGAACACCGGGTGCACGCCGGCGAGGCGCTCGCCGAGAACGCGGTAGACCGGCTCCCGGTAGCGGATGTCGGTGAGGTAGACGTGGCACGACACGATGTGCTCGCGCCCGGCCCCGCACTCGCGCAGGAGCGTCTCGACGTTGCCCATCACCTGCTCGGCCTGGCCGGCCGGATCGCCCACGGCGACGTTCTCGCGCGTATCGAGGTCCTGGGCCACCTGGCCGCGCAGGTAGATCGTGTTCCCCGCGATCACGGCCTGGCTGAGATCGTTCCCGAGCCGCTGCTCCGGATAGGTGTCGCGGGTGTTGAACGGCCGCACCCGGACGTGGCCGCCGGCCGTGATGCGATCGCCGCTCATGTCTCCTCCAGGGGCTCGGTCAGGCCCGCGTAGCGGCGGACGAGGTCGGCGGGGCCGGAGAAGTCGTAGGTGTTGTACACGTGCAGGAGGTGGGCGAAGGCGGGCGACTGGGCGAACAGCTGGAAGGTGAGCCGGTGGCCGGCGTAGTCGGAGTTCAGGAGGTCGCGCGCGAACGCGAACAGCCGCCGGCGGTCGTCGCCGCCGAACCGGCCGACGCGATAGTACTTCTGCAGCAGCGGCCCGATCTCGGGAGCGTCGAAGGAGGCGGCGTCCGGCGTGACGCAGAGCTGCCCTCCACACAGGTCGCGGGCCAGGTGCATCATGGCCGGCAGCTGGGTGCAGGCGACGACGCGGCCGGTCGCGAGCAGCGCCTGGTTCGGCATCAGCAGCCCGCCCGGGCTGCGGTCGCCCATCTCGATCGCCGCCGTCAGGTGGGCGTTGATGCTCTCGCGGTAGCACACGAGCTCGGCCAGCTTCTCGCGCACGCCCTGGTGCATCTTCACGCCCGTCTGGGTCGCGTTCGTGTACGCCGTGCCGACGAGCAGGTCGGCGAAGCGCAGGTGCCGCTGGACGAACGGGAACATGCTGTAGCGGTGCAGGGTCGCGCGGATGAAGGCGGCCGCCCGGGTGTGCTGGTGGAAGAACACGTTGCGCCAGGGGATCTCGACGTCGTCGAAGACGATCATCGTGTCGATCTCGTCGAAGCCGTTGGAGAGCGGGTAGTCGGCGGTCGGTTCCCGTCCGCCGAAGCTCGAGCGGCAGATGTGGGTGATGCCCGGCGCGCCCATGTCGGCGATGAACCCGACCGCGTACTCCGACAGCTGGGTGTCCCCCCAGTCGCCGATGGTCGGCTTCACGAACGCCTGGTCGCGTAGGCGGCGGCCGTCTCGAACTTGGCCCCGCGCACGACGATGCCGTTGTCGGTCTCGCGGACGACGTGCAGGAGGACGTCGGGATCCTGGTCCTGCGGCCGCCGCGACCGGTCGCCCTTGGGGTCGGTGTTCGCGGAGACGTGGAACGGATCGGCCAGCGCGGCGTGGTGGACGTGGTGGCGGATGTGCTCGGAGTAGGCCGGGTCGATCTCGTTCAGGACGTCCTGGCCGTCGAACAGCGACCACATCTCGCCGACGGTCTCGTCGCCGACGCGCGTGACGATCCCGCCGATGTCGTCGAGGACGGTGTCGACGGCGAGCCGCTTGGCGTGCCAGTCCTCCTTGGAGAGCGGGAGCTTCGGGCCCACCGGGCAGCGCTCGCCGGTCTCGACGTCGGTGTAGGACATCCGCTCCCGGGTCGCCTCCTCGTGGGCGGGGTCGTAGATGCGTGCGCGGATGTCGACGATCGGCTTGAGGGCGGGGTGCGACGCCACGTCTTCGACCCGCTCCTCGTCGATCCACACCCGGCGCCCGTCCCGGATCGATTCGCGATATTCGGCGCCTGTTCTGATCATGCATCGGAGGGTCGTCCATACGGTTACATCGGTCAAATCGGGCTTTCGCGTCAACTATCATCGGAAAAGACGATGAACGACCCGGCCGGCCGGTTCACGCTCCGCCAGCTCTCGTGCTTCGTCGCGGCGTGCGAGGGCGGCGGCATCGGCGCCGCCGCCAACCGCCTGCACCTGGCCCAGGCGACCGTCTCCGGGGCGATCGCCGACCTCGAGCGCACGCTCGGCGTGCAGCTGCTCGTGCGCGGGCGGCGGCGGGCGGCGACCCCGTCGCCGGCGGGGCGGGAGCTGCTCGCGCAGGCGAGCGATGTCCTGGCCGCCGCCGCCCGCCTGGACGAGCGCTCCTCCGCGCTGCGGGGGGAGGTCTCCGGGGAGCTGCCCGTCGGCTGCCTGGTCACGCTCGCGCCCGCGGTCGCACCGGCCGTCTGCCGCGCGTTCGAAGCACGGTGGCCGCGGGCGACCGTCACGCTCGTGCCCGCCCACCAGGGCGAGCTGCTCGCGCGCCTGCGCGAGGGCACGATCGCGGTCGCCATCACCTACGACCTGGGCCTGAACCCCGCGGTCGAGTTCTCCCCGCTCGCCCCCGCGCCGCCGTACGCGCTCATCCCGGCCGGCCACCGCCTGGCGGCGGCCGGGTCGGCGGAGCTGGCCGAGCTGGCCACCGATCCCTTCCTGCTGCTCGACCTGCCCCTGTCGCGCAACTACTTCCTCGGCCTCTTCCGGGCGGCGGCGCTCGAGCCGATCGTCGCCCGGCGGGTGGCCGACCCCGAGCTCCTGCGCAGCCTGGTCGCGTGGGGGTACGGCTACACGCTCGCGAACGCGCTCCCCGGGCCGGAGCGGGCCGTCGACGGCACCCCGCTGCGGGCCCTGCCGCTGCGGGGCGGGCCGGCGCCGCCCAGGGTCGGGCTGGCCCGCCGGGCCGGCCTGGAGCCGACGCGCACCGCGACGGCGTTCGCCGAGGCCTGCACCGACGCCCTCGCGACCCGCTGGGGGCAGGCGTGACCGCCTTCGCCGACGTCGCCGCCACCTCCGAGGACGTGCGGGCCGAGCCCGGCCGCGGGGCCAAGATCGCGCGCCTGGCCGCCTGCCTGGCGGGGCTCGACCCGGCCGAGGTGCCGGCGGCGGTCGCGTTCCTGTCCGGCCGGCTGCTCCAGCGCCAGACCGGCGCCGGCTGGGCGTCGCTGCGCGACCTGCCGGCACCGGCGGAGGAGCCCGCGCTCGGGGTGCTCGAGGTGGACGCGGCGTTCGGGCGAATGGCGGCGCTCTCCGGCCCCGGGTCGGCCGGCGCCCGGCGCGAGCTCCTGCACGAGCTCTTCGGGCGGGCGACGGCGCCGGAGCAGCGGCTGCTCCGCGGCCTGGTCGCCGGCGAAGTGCGCCAGGGCGCCGGGGAGGGCGTGATGGCCGAGGCGGCGGCCCGGGCGGCGTCCGTCCCGACGGCGGAGCTGCGGCGGGCGCTGATGCTGCGCGGCGACCTTGGCGACGTGGCCGCGACGGCGCTGCAGGAGGGCGTCGAGGGCCTGCGCGGCTACCGGCTGCAGGTGGGGAGGCCGGTGCTGCCGATGCTGGCCCAGACGGCCGGCAGCGTCGCCGCGGCGTTCGAGCGGCTCGGCGCCGCCGCGATCGAGTGGAAGCTCGACGGCGCCCGCATCCAGGTGCACCGCAGCGGCCGGGACGTGGCCGTGTTCACGCGCACCCTGGACGAGATCACCTCGCGGGTGCCGGAGGTGGTCGAGGCCGCCCTGCGCCTGCCCGCCGGCGACTGCATCCTCGACGGAGAGGCGATCGCCCTCACACCGGACGGCCGCCCGCTCGCGTTCCAGATCACCTCGGCCCGGATCGCCGGGCGCCGGGACGTCGCCGCCCTGCGGGCGTCGGTGCCGCTGACCGCGGTCGCGTTCGACCTCCTCCACTCGGACGGCGACGACCTGCTCGACCGGCCCGGGTCGGACCGCGCGGCCGCGCTGGCGGCGCTGGCGCCCGGCCTGGCGGTGCCGCGGCTGTCCGAGCCCGCACCCGAGGCGGCGGAGGCGTTCGCGGCCGGCGCGCTCGCCCGCGGGCACGAGGGCGTGATGGTGAAGGCGCTGTCCCAGCCCTATGAGGCCGGCCGCCGCGGCGCGGGCTGGCTGAAGGTGAAGCCCGTGCACACCCTCGATCTGGTCGTCCTCGCCGCCGAGTGGGGCCACGGCCGCCGCCACGGCGTGCTCTCGAACCTGCACCTGGGCGCCCGCGACCCCGAGAGCGGCGGCTTCGTGATGCTCGGCAAGACCTTCAAGGGCCTCACCGACCAGATGCTGGCCTGGCAGACGGCCCGCCTGCTCGAGCTGGAGACGGGCCGCGAGGGCCACGTCGTCCACGTCCGGCCCGAGCTCGTGGTCGAGATCGCCTTCGACGGCATCCAGGGCAGCCCCCGCTACCCCGGCGGCGTCGCGCTGCGCTTCGCCCGGGTCAAGCGCCACCGGCCGGACAAGCGGGCGCGGGACGCCGACACGCTCGCGGCCGTGCTCGCCATCCACGCGGCGGCGAGCGGCGGCGCAGGGCGCGGCGACTGAGGCGGGCCCGCGGGTATGCTCGGGCCGTGCCGCTCTTCGACGCCATCGCCGATCTCCCCGTGACGATCGACGACTACGAGCTCGAGCGCACGTCGCTCGACGTCTCGACCGGGTTCACGCGTGTCACAACAACGGTTGTGATGAATGGAAAAGGCCTGCAGGGGCGGGGTGAGGACGTCACCTACACCGGCTCCGACCACGACGGGTTTCCCGAGGGGCTGCCCGTCGCGGGCGACCACACACTGCGCAGCGCGTCGGCTGCGCTGGAGGGCCACGACCTGTTCGCGGCGCCGCCGGAGATGGAGGCCTCGCGCGACTACCGCCGGTGGGCCTTCGAGAGCGCCCTCCTCGATCTGGCGCTGCAGCAGCGGGGCGTCTCCCTGGCGGCGGCCGTCGCCCGCGAGGCGCGGCCGGTGCGGTTCGTCGCGTCCACCCGAGCCGACATCGGCGGCTGGATCGACGTCGACCCGGCGCTCGAGTTCAAGCTCGACCCGGAGGAGTCGTGGGACGCCGACCTGATCGCCCGCCTGGCCGCGACGGGGCGCGTGCGCGTCCTCGACTTCAAGGCCTACTACCACGGCACCGCCGTCGACATGACGCCCGACCCGGCCCTCTACCGCACGATCGCGACGGGGTTCCCGGAGGTCGTGATCGAGGACGCCTCGCTCGAGGGCGAGTGCCGCGACGCCCTGCGCGGCGCCGAGGAGCGGCTGAGCTTCGACGCGCCCATCCACTCGCTCGCCGACGTCGACGCGCTGCCCGTCGAGGTGCGGTGGCTGAACATCAAGCCGTCACGGTTCGGCACCATCGAGCGGCTGCTCGAGTGCATCGACGCCTGCGAGGCCCGGGGCGTGCGCATGTACGGCGGCGGCCAGTTCGAGCTCGGGGTCGGCCGGCGCCAGATCCAGACGCTCGCGAGCGTCTTCTACCCGGACACGCCGAACGACGTCGCGCCGGGGATCTACAACGCCGGGGGGCCGCGGCCGGGGCTCCCGAAGAGCCCGCTCCCGCCGTTCGACCAGGTCGGGTTCTAGCCGCTCCAGGGCAGGGCCAGGCCGTCGGGCCGGGCCGGCACGGACTCCGGAAACGGGGCGTAGGCCTCGTCCGGCGAGCGCGTCTCGCGCGTCACGCCGGCACCGTGGCGCAGGGCGACGTCGGCGACCGGGTAGACGACGCCGACGTCCGGGCGCGCACCCACCATGAGGACGGCGCAGGGGCCGTCCCCGGCGCCGACGAAGACGTGCTCGGTCCAGGCCGGGCAGTGGACGAAATCCCACGCCTGCAGGCGCCGCTCCTGGCCCTCGACGAGCAGCAGGCACTCCCCCGAGAGGACGAGGAAGTCCTCCTGGATGTCCTCGCCGTGGTACATGCAGTTCGGTCTGCCCGGGTGCAGCACGACCAGGCTGACGGCGATCTGGGGAAACGGCCGCTCGCGCGCCTCGAAGCGGCATTTCTCCCCGAACGCGTCGTTGTGCCGCCAGCCGGCGGCGGCCGTGTTCACCACGAACCAGCCGTCGGTGTGCGGCTCGAGGCCGCCCGCCGTCTCGGCCATACGGGCCTCCGGGACGGGCATCGCTAGAGCGTGCCCCCGGCGGCGGCGGGCGCGGTGGCGTCCGCGGCCTCCGCGGCGGTCTCACGAGCGAGGTACTCCTCGGCCTGGAGCGGGTTCTCCCGCGCGCGCTCCACCACCTTGAGCAGGTCGGACATGCTCGCGACCTCCTCGACCTGCTCCTTGATGAACCACTGCATGAACTGCTCGCCGGCGTAGTCGCCGGTGTCGCGCGCGACGCCCGCCAGCGTGTTGATCTGGCCCGTCACGCGCCGCTCCTGCTCGAGCGCGAGCGCGACCGGCTCGACCGTGTCGGCGAACTCGGTCCGGGGCGCGTCCACGCCGGGGATCCGCACCCGCTCGCCGGCGTCGAGCAGGTACTGCACCATCATCATCGCGTGGTTTCGCTCCTCAAGCGCCTGGCGGTAGAAGAAGGCGGCGAGGCGCGGGAGGGTCTCGTCGTCGTAGTGGACGGCGATCGCGGTGTACTGCTGGCTGGCGCCGAACTCGTATGCGATCTGCTCGGTGAGGGCGGCGACGAAACGGCTCTCTGGCATGGGTCCTCCTGCGAAGGGCGAGGCAGTAACCTACCCGCCACGATGGCCCGGGTGTGCGCGATCAACGTCTCCGCGGTGAAGTCGCTGCACCTGACCCCGGTCGAGCAGGCCACCATCGGGCGCCACGGCATCGAGCACGACCGCGAGTTCCTGCTCGTGGACGCCGGCGGGCGCGTCGCCACCCAACGCAACACGCGTCTGCTGGCCCGGATCTCGAGCACGTACCACGCCGAATCGGGAGAGCTCGAGCTCGTCCTGCCCGGAGGCGAGCGCGTCCGCGAGACGCCGTCGCCGGCGGGCACGGCTACCGTCGAGCTGTGGGGGCGCGAGTTCCCCGCAACCGTCATGAACGGGGCGTTTGCCGCGGCGGTCTCGGACGTCGTCGGCGCCCGGCTGCGGCTGCTGCGGGCGCAGGCCGGCATTCGCGCCCTCGACTCGCACGCGGTGTCGGTGCTGTCGCGAGCGTCGGCCGACGAGGTGGGCCGGCGCGGCGGGCGCGACCGGTTCGACCCCCGCCGCTTCCGCCCGACGCTCCTGATCGACGGCTGCGGCGCCCACGCCGAGGACGCGTGGGTGGGCGGCCTCCTGCGTGCCGGCGAGGCACGGCTGCGTGTCGTCCGCCTCGACCCCCGCTGCGCGCTGACGACGCTCGATCCCGACACGGGCGAGCGCGACGCCGACACGCTGCGCTGGCTGGCCGGGTACCGCCGCCACGAGGACGGCGAGGTCTACTGCGGGATCTACGCCGACGTCGAGGCGCCCGGACGGGTGCGCGTCGGAGACGAGGTCGAGCCACTGGAGGACGCATGAGCGCCGTTCCACCGTTCCGCAACCACCTGCCCGTGAAGATCCGTTTCGGCGAGGGCGTGGCCGCCGACCTGGCAGGCGTCCTGGCCGAGGAGGGCGCGACGCAGCCCCTGATCGTGATCGACGAGGGTTTGGCGGGGCTCGTGCCGCGGGTGGCCGACGCGCTCGCCGCGGTCTCCGGCGCCACGACGTTCGAGAAGGCCCCCGGCGAGCCCACCGTCGCGCTGGTCGAGCGGGCCGCCGAGGCGCTCGCGGCCGCGGGCTGCGATGCGGTGGTCGCCATCGGCGGCGGCTCGGCGATGGACACGGCCAAGGCGGCCCGCCTGGTCGCGGGGCAGGACGGGCCGTACCTGCGCTTCGCCGGCGGCGGCGTGGCCTACGAGCCGCCGCAGATCCCGCTCGTGTGCGTGCCGACGACGGCCGGCACCGGCTCCGAGGTCTCTGGCGGCGCCGTCATCACCGACGAGGCCACGCATCGCAAGGCCGGCATCGCGAGCCCCCACCTGCGGGCCCAGCACGCGCTGGTCGACCCGGCGCTCACATGGGGCCTGCCGCCGGCCGTGACGGCGCACACGGGCGTCGACGCGCTCGCCCAGGCGATCGCGGCGATGGTGGTGAAGGTGCGGACGCCGATCGGCGACGGGATCGCCCTCGAGGCGATCCGACTGGCCGGCGAGGCGCTGGTGCGAGCCGTGCGCGACGGCTCCGACCACGACGCGCGCTCGCAGATGGCCTGCGCCAGCCTGCTGGGCGGCCTGTGCATGAACATCTCCGACTGCGGCGCCGAGCACTCGCTGGCGCAGGCGCTCGGCGGCCGCTACGGCATGCCGCACGGCCTCACCATCGGGCTCGTGCTGGCGGAGACGATGGATCGCGACCGCGCCCACGTGCCCGAGCAGTTCGAGCGGATCGCCGACGCGCTGGGCGAGCCGGGATCGGGGTCGGACGGGGCCCGGGCCGTGCAGGCGGTGCGCCGCATCCTGGCCGAGCTCGAGTTCCCGACGCCGGCCGCGGCCGGCGTCTCCGCGGGCGACCTCGAAGAGCTGACCGGGGCGGCGCTCGAGGACTACTTCATCTCCGTCGCGCCGGCGCCGTGGTCGCCCGCCGAGGTGCGCGCGGCCTACGAGCAGGGACTCGCCCTCGGTGACCGCCGGTAGGCGCGGTCCGGGCCGGTGGTGGGCTGCGTTCGAGGCGTGGCTGGAGCGGACGACCCGGCCCGCGCTCCTGCGCTGGGAGACGCTGCCGGGCCAGGTGCAGTTCATGGTCACCCTGCCGGTCGCGATCATCCTGCTCTTCCTCCTGCACGTGATCGCGTTCCACCTGTCCGCGTTCCGGTCGTTCTTCTACTCCCTGTTCTGGGGCATCCCGGCCTCGGTCATCGTGGTGGCCGCCTCGCGCAACGAGGCCCTCAAGCGCGGCCGCGGCCGCGACGACGACCCGCCGCCTGAATAACCGGTGCCCCGGCACCGGATATTCAGGGACAGCCCCGGTCTGACCCTGTTTGTTCATCGGGTACGCTTCGCCGGCATGGCGACGCGCGCGGAGACCGAGCTGCACTGGACGACCGACCCCGAGGCGAACCGGCTGATCGCATCGGACGGCAACGCGCTCCTGATCGGCTTCGCCCTCGACCAGCAGGTGCCGGTGCCGAAGGCGTTCTCCGGTCCGATCGAGCTGCGGCGGCGGCTGGGGCACCTCGATCCCGGCCGGATCGCCGCGACCGACCCGGACGAGCTGATCGAGGTCTTCGTCCGCCGACCCGCCATCCACAGGTTCCCCGCCGCCATGGCGAAGCGGGTGCAGAGCCTGTGCGAGGTGATCGAGCGCGAGTACAGCGGCGACGGCGCCCGGGTGTGGACGGAGGCGGCCGACGCGGCCGACCTCAAGGCGCGCCTGGCGGCGCTTCCGGGTATCGGCGACATGAAGGTGCGAAGCCTCTTTGCCACGATCGTCAAGCGGCTCGGCTACCGGCCCGAGGGCTGGGAGGAGGCCCTGCCGGGCCACCCCACGCTCGGCGACGTCGACAGCGCCGAGGCGCTCGCGACCTACCAGGCGGAGAAACGGGCCCACAAGGCCGCCCAGCGGGCGGCCAAGGCCGAAGCCACATCGTGATCATCGAGCGCAGCATGAACCCGGGGTGGCTCTCGAACAGCTACCTCGTCGGAGACGAGTCGGGCGGCACCGGCGTCGTCATCGACGCCGGCGGGCCGGTCGCGCCGCTGTTCGCGGCGGCCGACGGCCACGACCTGACGGTCACCCACCTCCTGATCACGCACGCCGACGGCGACCACATCCAGGAGGCGGACCTCGTCATCGACCGGTATCACCCGCAGGTGCTCGCCCACGAGCGGGAGGCGGCCCGCATGTCCGGCGTCACGGGGAACCTCGGCGACGGCGACGTCGTCACGGCCGGCGGGCTCGAGATCACGGCCCTGCACACTCCGGGGCACAGCGCGGGGCACCTGGCGTTTCTGATCGGCGACTGCTGCTTCACCGCGGACGTCCTCTTCAAGGACACGGTCGGCGGAACGCTGAACGACAGCTACGAGAGCCTCCACCACTCGGTCATGGACGTGCTCATGCAGCTCCCGCCCGAGACCCGCGTCCTGCCGGGGCACACCGACGCGACCACGATCGGCGACGAGTGGGAGCGAAACCCGTTCGTGCGCGTGTGGCGCGGGGTGGACGAGGCCGGGGACGAGGCGTGCACGGTCGCCGGGCGCCCGGCCACTCTGCTGCTGTTCGCCGGCGACTACGACGGCGGGCACAAGGGCTTCGTCCGCTGGGAGGACGGCTCCCACGACATCGTCCCGGGCAGCCGGGTCGAGCGAGCATGACGGCCGACGCGCCCGACATCCCGGTCTCGAGCCGCAACCAGAACATCGGGACGGTGGTGATCACCGTCCTGCCGTTCCTCGGGCTGCTTGCCGCGGTGACGATGTCGTGGAACGAGGCGGTCGGGCTGACCGACCTGATGCTCTTTCTCGGCCTGTACGTGATCTGCGGGTTCGGGATCACGATCGGCTATCACCGCATGCTCACGCACCGGGCGTTCGAGGCGGTCGCGCCGCTCAAGGCGGCCCTGCTCGTGGCCGGATCGCTGGCCATCCAGGGCGCCGCGATCGACTGGGCCGTCGACCACCGCACGCACCACGCGTTCTCCGACAAGGAGGGCGACCCGCACAGCCCCCACCA
The DNA here is from genome assembly GCA_025928655.1 of Thermoleophilia bacterium. Taxonomy (GTDB): domain Bacteria; phylum Actinomycetota; class Thermoleophilia; order Gaiellales; family JAICJC01; genus JAICJC01. The sequence goes on from JAICJC010000005.1 coordinate 15,601, forward strand.
CGGCTTCTCGAGCTCGGTCTGGGGACGGCTGCAGGGGCTCGGCCACGCCCACGTCGGCTGGCTCTTCGACCACAACCGCATCGATCAGGAGCGCTACGCGAAGGACCTGCTCCAGGACCGGATGGTGGTGACGATCTCGCGCCTGTTCCCGCTCTGGATCCTGCTGTCCTTCGCGATCCCGTTCGCGCTCGGCGGGGCGATCACGCGCACCTGGACGGGCGCGTTCACCGGCCTCGTGTGGGGCGGCCTCGTGCGCCTGTTCTTCAACCACCACGTCACGTGGAGCGTGAACTCGATCTGCCATGTGTTCGGGCGGCGGCCCTTCACGGCGAACGACCGGTCCACGAACAACTGGCTGCTGGCGCTGCCCTCGCTCGGTGAGGCGTGGCACCACAACCACCACGTCTTCCCCACGTCGGCCTTCCACGGGCTGGGCTGGCGCCAGGTCGACCTGTCCGGGATCGTGATCGCGGCGTGGGAGAAGCTCGGGCTCGTGCGCAACGTGCGCCGGCCGAGCGCCGAGCAGATCGGGCGGAAGCGGACGGCGGCAGCGGGCGCGTAGACTCCCGGTCCCCGCGATCCCTTGGAGGAGGGCGCGCGTGCCGGGTCGGCGCATCATGGCGTGGATGGTGGCGGCCGCCGCAGTGAGCGGCGGGGCGGCGGTGCTCGCCGCGCATGCGACGGCCGCCCACCCGCCGGCGCCGCCCGTGCCGGAGGCGCAGGCGCTCGACGTCCGCGACCTGCCCGTGCCGGTGCCGATCCCGGGCCGTCCCTTCCACGGGCCCGCCCTTCGCACCCCCGTGCCGGTGCTGATGTACCACGTGATCGGCACGCCGCCCCCGGCCGCACCGTACCCCGAGCTGTTCGTCTCGCGCCGGCTCGTCGCCGCCCAGATCGCCGCGCTCGCGCGGGCCGGATATCACGCGGTCACGCTCGACCGGGTGTGGCAGGCGTGGCACGGGCGGGCGCCGCTCCCGCCCCGGCCGGTCGTGCTCACCTTCGACGACGGCTACCGCGGCGACTACGGCGCCGCGATGCCGATCCTGCGCCGCCACGGCTGGCCCGGGGTGCTGAACCTGCTCGTCGCGAACCTGCACCGCCACGGCTGGGGCCTGAAGGCCTGGATGGTGCGGCGGATGATCGCAAACGGCTGGAAAATCGACTCGCACACGCTGACCCACCCCGACCTGGCGACGGTGGGCCCGCGCCGGCTGCGGCGGGAGGTGCGCGGCTCCCGTGCGGTCCTGCGGCGGCTCTTCCACGTGCCGGTGCGGTTCTTCTGCTACCCGTCGGGCGCCTTCGACGCCGCGGTGATCGCGGCCGTGCGACGGGCGGGCTACCTGGGCGCCACGACGGAGATCGCCGGGCTGGCGCGGCGCTCCCGGCCGTACACGCTCGCCCGGATACGGGTCGCCGGCGGCGAGCCGCCGGCGGAGCTCCTCCACACGATCGGCGACGTGTAGCGGCGGCTCCGACCGTCGCGGCGTTCATGCTACGCGGGGTGGAGGGCGAGATCGTGCTCGGCGACAACCTGGCCGTGATGGCCGGCTACGGCGACGGCGCGTTCCGCATGATCTACCTCGACCCGCCGTTCAACACCGGGCGCGACCGGACCGCCCGGCGGCTGCGGACGGTGGCCGCGGGCGACGGCGACCGCACCGGGTTCGGCGGCCGCCGCTACCGCAGCGAGGCCCTCGAGGGCCCGTCCTACCGCGACCGCTTCGACGACTACCTCGGGTTCCTGGAGCCGCGGCTGCGCGAGGCCCGCCGGCTGCTCGACCCGGAGGGCACGCTGTACCTGCATCTCGACCCCCGCGAGGCCCACTACGTGAAGCTGCTCTGCGACGAGCTCTTCGGCCGGGAGTGCTTCCTGAACGAGATCGTATGGGCCTACGACTACGGCGCCAAGCCGCGCCGGCGCTGGCCGGCCAAGCACGACACGATCCTCGTCTACGTGCGCGACCCGGACGGCTACTGGTTCGACGCGGAGGCCGTCGAGCGGGAGCCGTACATGGCGCCGGGCCTCGTGACGCCCGAGAAGCGGGCGCGCGGCAAGCTCCCGACCGACGTGTGGTGGCACACGATCGTGCCCACCTCCGGGCGCGAGCGCACGGGCTACCCGACGCAGAAGCCGGAGGGGCTGGTGCGGCGGATGGTGCTCGCCTCGAGCCGCCCGGGCGACCGGGTGGCCGACTTCTTCGCCGGGTCGGGCACGCTCGGCGCGGTCGCCGCGGCGACCGGGCGCCGCTACGTCCTGGTCGACGACAACCCGGACGCCGTCGCGGTCATGGAACGGCGGCTGGGCGCGACCCGCGCTCGAGCACTCTGACGCCGCCGGACGTGCCGACGACGGCCGCCGCGGCCATGCCGAGGAAGAAGCCGTGCTCGACGACCCCGGGCACGGCCTTCACCGCCGCCGCCAGGGCGGGCGCGCCGGCCCAGTCGTCCCGGCGGCAGTCGAGGATCGCGTTGCCCTCGTCGGTGACGAACGGCGTCCCCTCCGCCGTCAGGCGCCGCGTCGGCTCCCAGCCCAGCCCGCGCAGCGCCCGCTCGCACACGGGCAGGGCGAACTCGACAACCTCGACCGCGAGCGGGGCGCGCTCGCCCAGCTGCGCCACCAGCTTCGACTCGTCGGCGACGACGACCATCGCCCGGCCGGCGCTCGCCACCACCTTCTCGCGCAGGTGGGCGCCGCCGAGGCCCTTGATCAGGTCGAGCTCGGGGTCGATCTCGTCCGCGCCGTCGATCACGACGTCCAGCTGCGGCGTCTCGGCGAGCGTCGTCAGCGGCACGGCCAGCCGCCGGCACAGGGCTGCGGTCGCCTCGGACGTGGGCACGCCGCAGACGCCGTGCAGGCGGCCGTCGGCCAGCCGGGCGGCGAGCGCCTCGATCATCGCCGACGCCGTCGATCCGGTGCCCAGGCCGAGGCGCATGCCGTCGCGGACGTAGCGGACGACCGCCTCCTCGCCCGCGGCCCGGCGCAGCGCGCCGGCGCTCACGCCGCCATCGCCTCGCGGGCGGCGGCCGGATCCGTTAGCGGCGCCCGGCAGGCGAACCGCTCGCAGATATAGGCGGCCGGCGCGCCGGCGACGGGCGTCCGGCCCTCGAGCAGGGGGATGCCGCCGTCGTCCTGCCCGTCCCCGAAGGCGTAGACGACGGTCGGGTGGAAGCCCTCGCGCACGGCGGCGGCCAGGGCCTGGGTGGCCGGGTCGGCCGTGGGGCCGACGACCGCGACCTCCCGCGGCGCCGACAGGTACAGGTCGAGCGCGGAGAGCATCTGGCCGAACCCGTGCGGCGCGTTGCGCATGCCGTCCACCGCCAGCCGCAGGGTCGCCTCGGCCCGGGCCTCGAGCTCGGGATCGGCGTAGATCCGGGCCAGACGAACCAGGCAGTGGCACAGCAGCGAGTTGCCGGACGGCGTCGGGTTGTCGTCGAGCTCCTTGTGGCGCGCGACGAGGCGCTCGGCGTCGGCGGCGGACTGGTAGAAGCCGCCGTGCTCGGCGTCCGCGAACCGGCGCAGAGCCTCGTCGGCCAGCCTCCGCGCCGGCGGCAGCCATTCGGGCTCGCCCGTCGCGAGCGCGAGCTCGAGCAGCCCGTGGCAGACGGCGGCGTGGTCGTCCAGGTAGGCGGGGATGCGGGCGCTGCCGGCGCGGTAGGTGCGGAGCAGGCGGCCGTCGGGCCCGGTCATCGGGCCGAGCAGGAAGCGGGCGCACTCGCGGGCGGCGTCGAGCAGGTCGGGCCGGCCGAGCCGCCAGCCGCCCTGGGCGAGCGCCGTCAGGGCAAGGCCGTTCCAGGCCGCGATCGCCTTGTCGTCGCGGCCCGGCTGCGGCCGGCGCATGCGCCGCTCGAGCAGCGCGGCCCGGATGCGGTCGAGATCGGCCGGCGGCGGGCCCTGCGCGCGCAGCACCGTCGTCCCGCCCTCGAAGTTGCCCCCCTCCGTGACGCCGTAGTGCTCCGCCGCGACCCGCGCGTCCTCCGCCCCCAGCGCCTCCGCCAGCTGGGCGGGCGTCCACACGTAGGTGGTGCCCTCCTCGCCCTCGGTGTCGGCGTCGAGCGCCGAGGCGAAGCCGCCCTCGGGCAGGCGCATGTCGCGCAGCAGGAAGTCGAACGTGTCGGAGGCCACGCGCGCATAGCGCTCCTCGCCGGTCACCGCCGCCGCCTCGAGGTAGGCGGTCGCGAGCAGGGCGTTGTCGTAGAGCATCTTCTCGAAGTGGGGCACGAGCCACACGGCGTCGACGGAGTAGCGGTGGAACCCGCCGCCGACCAGGTCGTGCATGCCCCCGAGCGCCATGCCGTCGAGGGTCGTGCGCGCGATCTCGAGCGCCTCGCCGTCCCCGGTGCGGGCGTACCGGCGCAGGAGGAAGCCGACCGCGGGGCCGGGCGGGAACTTGGGGGCGCCGCCGAACCCACCCCAGGTGCTGTCGTGCACGGCGCGCAGGCGCGGGACCGCGTCCGCCAGGATGTCCTCGGTGAGCGGGTCGCTCGACGGCACGATCTGCGATGCCCGGCGCAGCGCCTCGCCGACGTTCGCGCCCACCCGCTCGACCTCGCCGCGCTGCTCGCGCCAGGCCTTGTCGACGGCCAGCAGCACCTGGCGGAAGGCGGGCATGCCGTGCCGCGGCGCCGGCGGGTAGTAGGTGCCGCCGTGGAACGGCTCGCCGGCCGGCGTCAGGAACACGGTCATCGGCCAGCCGCCGTGGCCCGTCATGCCGACGACCGCGTTCATGTAGACGGCGTCGAGGTCGGGCCGCTCCTCACGGTCGACCTTGACGTTCACGAACAGCCGGTTCATCAGCTCGGCGGTCTCGGGATCCTCGAACGACTCGTGCGCCATCACGTGGCACCAGTGGCAGGCCGAGTAGCCGATGGAGAGCAGGATCGGCCGGCCCTCGCCCCGGGCAAGCGCGAGCGCCTCCTCGCCCCACGGGTACCAGTCGACCGGGTTGTCGGCGTGCTGGAGCAGGTAGGGGCTGGTCTCACCGGCGAGCCGGTTCATGCGACCACCATACCCGGGAGCGAAGGAGGAGCCGACAAGCGGGGACAGTCCCCGCCTCGCGGGGACTGTCCCCCGGCCCTCTAGGCGATGACCTGGCGGATCTGGTGCACCGCCACCATGATCACGGAGGCGTCGTCGCCCGGCGCGGCCGCGAGCGTCGTCATGAGCGAGGCGAGCCGCCCGTACGGGTCGGTGCGGGCGGCCAGGTAGCGGTCGACGGCGTCGTCGATCGAGGCGTCACCGGTCTCGGCCAGCACGGCCGAGGCGATCTGGCGCCGCAGCAGCCGCAGGTCGTCGGCCAGGGACGACCACGCCAGCCGCTGCCAGCGGGTGTCGGCGGGCAGCTCGGACGCGCGCCGCTCGATCACGTCCAGGTACAGGCGCTCGCCGATGACGAAGAAGGCGTGCGCGACGTCGGCGATCGGGCGTGAGTAGGTCTGCGCGACCGTGATGATGTCGGGGGCGTACACCAGGTCGGGGGCGATGGCGGCGAACCGGGCCGCCTCGCGCGGCACGCCCTGCTCGAGCAGCCGCTCCAGGCGCTCGTCGCGGGTCAGCCGCCAGGCCGTCGTGGCGACGTCGCCCATGCAGGCGACGAGCTCGGCGAACGGTCCCCGCGACCGCTCGACCTCGGCCTGGAGGTCGATCTGGGGCACGTGGGTCAGGTACCAGCGCGCCAGCTGCGCGACGACGGTGTCGACGCCGTCCATCAGGTCGGCCTGCAGGTCGTTCGGCACGACCCGGTCGAGCTTCTCGACCGCGTCCCACGGATCGCGCGAGTTGGAGACGTCGCGGGCGACGATGAAGGCGGCGGCCACCTCCTCGGGGCCGGCCCCGGTCTCGGCCACCATGCGCGACACGAACGTGATCCCCATCGAGTTGATCACGTCGTTCGTGACGATGGTGGCCACGATCTCGCGCCGCAGCGGGTGCGCCCCCATCAGATGGCCGAAACGCTCGACCACGGCCGGCGGGAAGTACTCGGCCAGCGACGCGTCCAGGTAGGGGTCGTCCGGCAGCGGCGACGCCAGCACCTGCTCGCGCAGCAGCCGCTTGGCGTACGCCAGGAGGACGGCCAGCTCGGGCCGTACGAGGCCGTTGCCGGCCGCCCGCCGCTCCGCCATCTGATCCGGCGTGGGCAGGAACTCGAGCGCCCGCTCGAGCAGTCCGCGGGTCTCGAGCTCGGCCATCAGATCCTCGTAGGCCTCCATCCGCTGCGCGGCCACGGCCGTCTCCTGGCTCAGGATCTGCACCTGGAGGTAGTTGTCGTAGAGCACGTGCGCGACCACATCGTTCACGACGCTCTGGAGCACCTCGTTGCGCTCCTCGAGCGTCAGCTCGCCGGCCTCGATGGCGAGCCCGAGCAGGATCTTCAGATTGACCTCGTGGTCGGAGCAGTCGACGCCGGCCGAGTTGTCGATCGCGTCGGTGTTGATGCGCCCGCCGCCAAGGGCGTACTCGATCCGGCCCCGCTGCGTGAGCCCGAGGTTGCCGCCCTCGCCGACGACCTTCGCCCGCAGCTGGCGGCCGTCGATGCGCACGGCGTCGTTGGTGCGGTCGCCCACGTCGGCATGCGACTCGGTCGATGCCTTCACGTACGTGCCGATGCCGCCGTTCCAGAGCAGGTCGACCGGCGCCCGCAGGATCGCCTGGATCACCTCGGTCGGGGTGAGCCGTTCGGCGTCGATCCCGAGCGCCTCCCGCGCCTGAGGCGAGAGCGGCACCGACTTCGCCGACCGCGGCCAGATGCCGCCGCCGGCCGAGATCAGCTCCCGGTTGTAGTCGTCCCACGACGACGCCGGCAGCCCGAAGAGCCGCGTCCGCTCCTCGAACGTCGCCTCCGGGTCGGGGTCGGGATCGATGAAGATGTGCCTGTGGTCGAACGCGGCCAGTAGCCGCATCTGGCGCGAGAGCAGCATCCCGTTGCCGAACACGTCGCCCGACATGTCGCCGATCCCGGCGGCCGTGAACGGCTCGGTCATCACGTCGCGGCCGAGCTCGCGGAAATGCCGGGTGACGCTCTCCCAGCCACCGCGCGCGGTGATGCCGAGCGCCTTGTGGTCGTACCCGTCGGAGCCTCCGGAGGCGTAGGCGTCGCCGAGCCAGAAGCCGTACTCGGCGCTGACCCCGTTGGCCGTGTCGGAGAGATGGGCCGTGCCCTTGTCGGCGGCGACGACCAGGTACGGATCGGGGCCGTCGAGGACGCGCACATTGGGCGGGTGCACGACCTCGCCGCCGACCATGTTGTCCGTCAGGTCGAGCATGCCGCGCATGAGGGTGATGTACTGGCGCCGCTCCTCCTCGCGCAGCTCGGCCCGGTCGGCGGGCGGCTGCTTCAGCACGAACCCGCCCTTCGCGCCGACGGGGACGATCACGGCGTTCTTCACCATCTGCGCCTTCATGAGGCCGAGGATCTCGGTGCGGTAGTCCTCGAGCCGGTCAGACCAGCGGATGCCGCCACGGGCGACCATGCCGCCGCGCAGGTGCACGCCCGCCATCGCGGGCGAGTAGACGAAGATCTCCCACAGCGGCACCGGGCGGGGCATGTTCGGGACATCCGCGCAGCGCAGCTTGAACGACAGGTGGCCGCCCTCTCGGACGTACGCGTTCGTGCGCACGGTGGCCTGGATCATGCCCAGGTAGCCGCGCAGGATGCGGTCGTCGTCGAGCGAGGTGACCGCGTCCAGATCGGCCGAGATCTCGGCCACGAGCGCCGCCTCCGGATCCTCGCCGTCCGCGCCGCCCTCGGCCCGCTCGAGATTCGGGTCGAAGCGGATCTCGAAGAGCTGGACGAGCTTGCGGGCGATGCCCGAGTTGCGCACGAAGCAGTCGTTCTGATACCGCGAGGTGAAGGTGGCGCCGAGCACCTGGCGGTATTCCCGGTAGGCGCGCAGGATGGTGATCTGCTGCCACGACAGCCTGCCGGCCACCACCAGCCGGTTCAGCCAGTCCGAGCCCGCGCGGCCGTCCCAGACGGCGCCGACGGTCGCGCTGACGAGGTCGGCGTAGACGTCCAGGTCGAGCTGGCGGCCGTCCGGGCCCAGCACGCCGAAGTCGTGCAGGTAGCGGGTCTCGGCCGTGTCGCCCTGCAGCCGCGTCGGCACCTCCTCGACGACGGTCAGGCCGAGCTGCTCGAGCAGCGGGAGCAGCTCGGTCAGCGGCGCCTTACCGCCGGTCTTGTAGAGCTTCACCCGCGTCAGCAGCGGCTCGGTGGCGCCGGTCTCGTTCTGGAGCGCGACCACGTAGGGGCGGTCGTCGCCGATGCGCTCGAACTGCTGGACGTCGAGCCGGGCCGCCTCGATGCCCGACGCACTCTTGTAGTAGTCGGGGAAGAGGGCGGCGTAGCGGCGGGCGAGCTCGTGGCCGCGCATCTCGCCGACCGCGCCCGCGAGCGCGTCTGAGAGGGCGTCGTCCCACGACCGCGCCGCCGCGGCCACCTCGCGCTGGATGTCGACCGGTGAGACGTCGGGGATCCCGCCCTCGCCCACGTGGATCGTGAAGTGGAAGCGGGCCGGATCGGTCGCGAACGAGAGCGCATAGTCGGCGACGACGCCCTGGTAGCGGTACTCGAACAGATGCTCGAGGCGCACCCGCAGGGCGGTCGAGACGCGATCGCGCGGGAGGGCCACCACCGCCCACACCGTCCGCCGCATCGGGTCGACCCGCAGGAAGACGCGCACGTTGCGCTCCTCTTGCATCGCCGCCAGGGCCATGATCGTCGTCCGCAGCTCCTGCGCGGGGACGGCGAACAGCTCGTCCTTGGGGAAGCTGTCGAAGAGCTCGACCACGGCCTTGTAGTCATGGGAGCCGACGATCAGGTCCTCCCAGCGCATGATCGCCTCGAGCTTGCGCCGGATGAGCGGGATCTGGCGGGCGGACTCGGCGTACGCCTTGCTGGTGAAGAGCCCGATCATGCGCAGCTCGCCGACGACGGCACCGGACCCGTCGAAGCGCTTGACGCCGATGTAGTCCATCCGCGCCCGGCGGTGGATCGCCGTCTCCCGGTTCGTCTTCGCGACCGTGAGCAGGGGGCCGCTGAAGACGCGGTCGCGCACCGACTGCTCGAGCTCTCTCACCGCCACCGGCCGGGCGAACCGCGACTGCGAATCGTCGGACATGACCCCGAGTCCGCTCCCGGGCACGACGGTGATCACGGCGTCGTCGCCGGCGCCCGAGATCGCGTACTCGCGGTAGCCCAGGTAGATGAAGCTGTCGTCGGTGAGCCACTGCAGGAACTCGGTCGACTCCTGGATCACCGCGGGCGAGAAGCGCGAGCCGCCCTCCTGGGCCGCCTCGATCATCGTCTCGACCCGCTCCACCATCGGCAGGAAGTCGCGCACGGCCATGCGCAGGTCGGAGAGCACCGCGACGAGGTCGGCGCGCAGCCGCTCGAGGCCGTCCGCCTCGAGCCGGCGGTCGGCCTGGAAATGCATGACCGACTCGCGCCGGGCGGCCCCGCGCGCGGGCGTGATCGCCTCGATGCGGCCGTCGTCCGAGCGCTCGACGCCGACCACCGGGTGCACGACGGCCCGCACCTGGAGGCCGTGCACGTGCATCTCGGTCGTCACCGTGTCGACCAGGAACGGCGCGTCCTCGACCGCCACCTCGACCACGGAGCCGATCGACTCCCAGCCGTCGCTCCCGAGTTCCGGGTTGTAGGCGCGCACCGCCAGCTCGCCGGGCTGCCGGCTCGTCATGAACGAGTACACGTGCGCCACGTGGGCGGCGAGGCCGCTCGTGCCGAGCTCGGCCACGAGCACCGCCGGGACGCGGCGGACGTAGGCGCGCACGAACTCGGCCAGGATGCCCACGCGGCTTGCGCCGAGCTCCTCGAGCAGCGTGTCGACGAGCGCAGCGTCGCTCGAGTCGGGCTCAGCCACGGCGGGCGGCGCCTGGGGCTCGCTGCTCACAGGCGCAGATCGTATCTCAGCTCGCAGCCTCGGCGTGCGGCGGGACCGGCAGGTCGCGGCGGCGGCCACATTCCACCCGCGCCGCAACCGCTCCGAGTGGCTCAGGCGGCGGAGCGCTCGGCCAGCAGCAGATCGGCCAGGCCCTCGCGCACGCCGCCGCGGGCGACCACGAGCGGCACGCCCAGGATCGCCTGGATCTCGCGCAGGATCAGCGCGCCCGCCAGCAGCACACGGGCCCGCTCGGCGTGGATGCCGTAGGTGGCGGCCAGCCGGTCGCTGGGCCCGCGCGCGATGATGCGCACCGACCGGTCGAGGCGGCGCTCGTCCAGGCTGCGGCCGACCAGCTTGCGCAGGGCGCGGGCGCTGCCGCCGGTGGCGAAGGCCGTTGCCGGCCGCAGGCCGTCCAGGTCGGCGAGGTGGTCGCGGACCACGTCGACGGCCCGCTCGACGGAGCGGCGCGAGGGCGGGTCGCCCTTCAGCACCCGGCTCGTGAGCCGCAGGGAGCCGATGTCGATCGAGAGCAGGTCGTTCGGCGTCCGGTCGGAGCTGCCGACGGCGAGCTCCGTCGAGCCGCCGCCCACGTCGCAGACCCCCACGGGGAGCTCGAGCCCGCGCACGCCTGCCGTTGCGCCCTCGAACGCGTAGCGGCCCTCGTCCTCGGCCGAGAGCACCCGCGCGGCGACGCCGGTGACGTGGCTCAGACCGGCGACGAGCTCCTCGGCGTTCGCGCTCTGGCGGCCGGGCGCGGTCACGATCACGTCGATGTGGGTGGCGCCGGGGGCGCGGGCGAGCGTCGCGTAGCGGCGCGCGCACGCCAGCGTCTGCTCGAGCTTCTCGCGCGAGATGGTGCCGGTGCGCTCGATCTCGTGGCCGAGGCCGAGCTCGGTGCGGTCGCTGCGCACCGCCACGACGGCGGCGGGGCCGCCCCTCCGCGCCACGAGCAGGCGGCCCGTGTTCGAGCCGATGTCGACCACCGCGACGGTCATGCCTGGAGTCTTGCGCCCCGGTCGGATGTCCCCCCGGTCGCGCCCCGGGCCATCTCGGGCTCCGCGGCGCCCCGGCTCATCGCGGTGCCGTCTGCGCCGTCGAGCTGCGCCGGGCCCGCCGTATGAGCGCGAGCTGGGTGCCGCCGGTGCCGTCGCTGGGGAGCCGAGCCCAGCTTCCGTCGGGGAGCAGCTGCCAGGAGTAGTCGGCGATCCCGAACAGGGCGTCGAACATCTCGGCGAGCTGCCTGCGGGCGGTCTCGCCCTCGACGGGCACGAGCACCTCGAACCGGCCGTCCAGGTTGCGCGGCATGAGGTCGGCACTGCCGATCAGGTAGGTGGAGTCGTCGCCGGCCTCGATGATGAAGGCCCGGCTGTGCTCGAGCCAGCGGCCGAGCACGCTGCGCACGCGGATGTTCTCGGACAGCCCCTCCACCCCCGGCCGCAGGGCGCAGACCGTCCGGGCGACGATGTCGACCTGGGCGCCCGCCCGGGACGCCTCGTACAGCGCGTCGATGAGCTCGGCGTCCGTGAAGTGGTTCACCTTGATCCGGATCCGGGCCCGGCGGCCGGCGCGGGCGGCGTCCGCGACCGCCGCGAACAGCTCCAGCAACCGCGGCCGCAGCGTGTAGGGCGAGACCAGCAGCTTGCGGAAGTTCTGCGGCCGCCCGAAGCCGGTCAGCAGGTTGAACAGGTCGGAGACGTCGGCGGTGATGTCGTCGTCGGCGGTGAAGAGGCCGAAGTCCTCGTAGACGCGGGCCGTCAGCGCGTGGTAGTTGCCCGTGCCGATATGGGCGTAGCGGCGCAGCCCGCGGCCCTCGCGGCGGACGATCAGGGTCGTTTTCGCGTGCACCTTGAGATGGGGGAACCCGTAGGCGACGTGCGTGCCCGCCTCCTCCAGGGCCCGCGACCAGTGGATGTTGCGGCTCTCGTCGAAGCGGGCCTTGAGCTCGACCACGCACACGCTCTGCTTGCCCTCCTCGGCGGCCCGGATCAGCGCCGGGATCAGCGGGGAGCGCTCGCTGGTGCGGTAGACCGTGGTCTTCAGCGCCACCGAGTCGGGATCGCGCGCCCCGGCGTTGATGAACTCCTCCACGGTCGCCGCGAACGAGTCGTAGGGCAGGTGGATGAGGACGTCGTTCTCCGCGATGGCCTGGAACATCTCACGCCGGTCTCCGCTCGCGAAGGCCGGCGGGACCACGCCCACCCAGGGCTCGAACTTGAGCTCGGGCCGGTCGATGTCGGCCAGCTGGGAGACGTCGGCGAGGTCGAGCATCCCGTGGATGCGGAACACCTGGCGGTCGCTCACGTCCAGCGAGTCGACCAGCCGCCGCTGCATGCGCTGGGACATCGCGTGCGCGACCTCGAGCCGCACCACGTCGCCGAACCTGCGCCGGCGCAGCTCGACCTGCACCGCCTCGAGCAGGTCGTCGGCGTCGTCCGACACGTCGAAGTCCGCGTCGCGGGTGACCCGGAACGGGGCCGACTCGACCACCTCCATGCCCGGGAAGAGCCGCGGCAGGAAGTGCGCGATCACCTCCTCGAGCGGGAACATCACCCGCTCGCGGCCGGCGGTGATGAACCGCGACATGCCCTCGGGCACCTTCACCCGCGCCAGCCGCTCCTCGCCCGTGGCCGGGTCGCGCACGAACACGCCCAGGCTGAGCGAGAGGCCCGAGATGTACGGGAACGGCTGGCCGGGGCCGATCGCAAGCGGCGTCAGCACCGGGTAGATCTCACGCTCGTAATGGGCGCCGAGCGCGCGCAGCTCGGCCCGTGTGGCCGCCTCGACCCGGCCGATCCTGATCCCCGCATCGGCGAGGGCCGGGAGCAGGTCGTGGTCGTAGAGGTCGGACTGCTTGCGCACCTGTTCGCGGACGCGGGTCGCGATCTCGTCGAGCGTCGCGTGCGGGCTGCGGCCGTCGGGCGAGCGCACGTCCAGCCCCGACGCCGCCTGGCGCTCGAGGCCGGCGACGCGCACCATGAAGAACTCGTCCAGGCCGGTCGAGATGAACGAGCACAGCCGGATGCGGTGCAGCAGCGGCACGGTCGCGTCCTGCCCGAGCTGGATGCAGCGGTCGTTCCAGTCGAGCCAGGACAGCTCCCGGTTCAGGAACCGGTCGGGCGGCGGCTTGGGGCGCCGGGCCGCGCCGCCGCGGCGGCGAGGGGTCGCCAGGGCGGCCACGCCGGCCCCGGCCACGCCCTTGTCCGCCGCCCGCGCCACGCCTACCCGAACCGGCCCGTGACGTACGCCTCCGTGCGCTCGTCGGACGGGCGGGTGGACACCCGTGCAGCCTGCTGCATGTCGTGGGTCACGATCCCAATCGTATAGCCGGCGTCGTCTAGCGGCTGAACGCGTTGCGGAGGAAGAAGCCGAGGTTCGCCGGCCGCTCGGCCAGCCGCCGCATCAGGTAGCTGAACCAGTTCGGCCCGTACGGCGCGGCGATCCGCAACGGGTAGCCGGCGTCAACGATCTTCCGCTGCAGCGGGACCGCGATGCCGTAGAGCATCTGGAACTCGTACCGCTCCCGGGCGACGCCGGCGGCCGAGATCCGCACCCGGGCCGTGCGCAGGACGGCGGGGTCGTGCGTGGCGATGGCCGTGTGCTCGGCCTCGGCCAGGCAGCGCTCGAGCATGCGCACGTACGCGGCGTCGACGTCGCGCTTGTCCGGGTAGGCGGCGGAGGCCGGCTCCAGGTAGGCGCCCTTCACGAGGCGCACGTTCAGCCCCAGCGGCAGCAGGTCGGCCAGGTCCGCCTCCGACCGGCGCAGGTAGGTCTGGAGCACCACACCCACGTTGTCGACCCCCTCCTCGCGCAGGCGCCGGTAGAGCGCCAGGGTCTGCGGCACGAGCGGGCTCTCCTCCATGTCGAAGCGCAGGCGCATGCCGTGCGCGGCGGCCCGGTCGAGCAGTCGCCGGGCCGACCCGTACATCACGTCGTCCGAGAAGGAGATGCCGAGATGCGTGAGCTTGAGGGCGACGTTGGCATCCAGGCCCTCGCCGGCGAGGCGGTCGATCTGGCGGCCGTACTCGGCCTCGTGGCGGGCGACGTCGGCCTCCGTGCGGGCGTGATCGTCGAAGAGCCCGGTCACGCCGCGCATCCCGGCCCGGTTCAGGCGCCGCATGACCTCGACGACCTCATCCAGGTCCTCCGCGGGGACGAAGCGGCGCGCGCCGGCGCGCATCCCGTAGCGCGAGACGACCTTGCCGACCCGGTCGCTCCCGGCCGCGCGCAGGATCGCGGCCCGGGCGGCCCGCTCGGGGGCGGAGCGCACGTTCACGCGTGGCTCCGCGACGCGCCGGCCGTGAGGGCCGCGCGGTGGTCGGCGAGGAACCGCTCGATCGGCGTCGGCGGCCGTCCGGCCAGCTCGGCGACGCCGTCGGCGGGCCGGTTGTCGGCGTCGGCGTACGCCGAGGCGATCGCCGCCAGGTCGGCGGCCCGCCAGGCCGGGATCCCGGCCGCCTCCAGCTCGGCCCGGAAGCGCTCGGGCGCCAGCGCCTCGTAGCGGGCGTCGCGGCCGACGATCGCCGCCATCAGCCGGGCGACCTCGGCGTAGCCGACGGCGCGCGGCCCGGTCAGCGCGTACGCGCGGCCGGTGTGGGCGGCGGGGTCCCGCAGGACGGCGGCGGCGGCCGCGGCGACGTCGCGGGTGTCCACGAACGGGTAGGCGCCGTCGCCCATCGGCGCGGCCAGACGTCCTTCGCCGGCCACGGGCCCGGTGAGCCGGAGCAGGTTCTGCATGTACAGGTGCGGCCGCAGGAACGTCCATGCCATGCCGGACGACCGCAGCCGCTCCTCGCCGGCGTGGTGGTCGCGCATGAGCTCGACTGGCGAGCCGGCCGCCGCCCCGACGGCGGAGAGCTTCACGACGTGGCGCACGCCGACGCGGGCGGCGACGTCGATGGCCCGCGCCTGCTGCGATGCGTAGCCGGGGCCGTCGCGCCCGGCCAGGAAGACCGTCTCGGCGCCCGCCATCGCCGCGGCCATCGCGCCGCCGTCCTCGAACGTCGCGGCCGCCACCTCGACATCCTCGGGGAGAGCGGCCGCGGCCGGATCGCGCACCATCGCGCGCACCGGCCCGGCGGCCGCGAGCAGGCGAACGATCTCACGCCCCACCTGCCCGGTCGCCGCGGTGACCAGGATCACGGCGCGGCGGCCGCCTCGAACCGGGCCCGGACTAGGGCTGAGTCGACGAACGGCGACGGGCCGGGCCAGATGCGCTCGTCGTAGCGGATCTCGAGCAGCCCCGGGCCCAAGAGCTCGCGCGCGAGCCGCTCGGCGTCCGCCTCGCTCGCCGCCACCTCCGCGGCCAGCCCGAGCGTGCGGGCGACGTCGGCGAAGGCGGCCGGCACGCCGAGCGGCTGCCCGCCGGTGATCGTGTAGTGGCCGTCGACGAGGACGGCGGCGAGCAGGTTCGCGGGCCGCAGTCCGGCCAGCGACCACAGCGACCCGGCGCCCATCACGCTCTCGCCGTCGCCGAGCACGGCGACGACGCGCCGGTCGGGGCGTTTCTCGGCGACGCCCATCGCGACCGCGAGGGCGCTCCCCATCGATCCGCCCATGTAGAGGTGGGGCCCGTCGCCGCTCGCCGAGCGCAGCGCCGAGGTGGCCGTGCCGAGCGAGGCGACGAAGAGGGCGCCGGGATGCGCCCGCAGGAGGGCGGCGACGGCCTCGGTCGGGGTCACCGGGCCATGTCCAGGTCGGGCTCGAGCACGATCGGCGCCAGTTGGCGGGCCCCGTCGGCGACGGCCAGCGCGCCCCGCGCCAGCATCGCGGCGTCCGCCGGTCGGCGCAGCCGGAAGGCCTGGATCCCGAGCAGCTCGAGCATCGGGACGGCCGTGCGGCCGAGGGCCATCTGGGCCGGGTTGCGCTCGCCCAGCGCGCCGCGCATCGAGAGCACCAGCGGGAAGCCGAGCCCGTAGGGGACGACCAGCGAGCCGATCGCGTTCAGCGAGTTGCCGAGGCCCGAGCACTGCATGAGGACGAGCGGCGTCCCGCCCGCGGCGCGGAAGCCCGCGGCCCAGCCGACGCACTCCTCTTCGCGGGTGAGCGTGCGCACCGGCACCGACGCGGCCGCGAGCGCCTCGGCGATCGGCGCCAGCCGCTTGTCGGGCACCCACGCCGCCGCCTCGACGCCGCCCTCGGCGAGCGCCCGGGCGAGCTCCGCCTGCCAGGTGCCCGCACCCGTCACGCCGGCGGGCTCTGGCGGATCTCGAGCACCACCCCGGCCCGGTCGGCCGTGTCGAAGTACGTGAAGCCGCTGCCGTTCGCCCGCCGTCCCCGCATGAGCGGCGCGATCCCCAGCTCCGCGGCCCGGGCGTCGGCCGCGTCGGCGTCCGGCACCTCGAAGCCGACGTGGAACACGCCCTCGCCGTGCTCATCCAGGAAGCGCCGCTGCGGCGTCGGCTCGGGGCCAGGCTGGACGAGCTGCAGCTGGAAGTCGCCGATCCAGGCGTAGCGGTAGCTCAGGTTGCGGAAGCCGTCGGGGTCGGGCACGTCGAGCCGGGTGAACTCCTCGAGCGGCGGGTAATCGTGCCACGGCCCGATCCCGACCGACTCGTAGTAGGCGACCGCCCGCTCCATGTCGTGGACGGCGATGCAGATGTGGTGCACCCGGGCGAACGGCGTGTTCATGAGCCCTCCGGGAAGGTCATCGAGGGGTAGCGCCAGTCGCGCGGGGGGATGAACAGCTCCTTCGTCGCGCGCATCGACACCCACCGGCTCAGGTTCCAGAGCGATGTCGCCTTGTCGTTCGTCCCGGACGCGCGCGAGCCGCCGAACGGCTGCAGGCCCACCACCGATCCGGTCGGCTTGTCGTTCACGTAGAAGTTGCCGGCGGTGTGGCGCAGGGCCGCTGCCGCCTCGACGACGGCCCGGCGGTCCCGGGCGAACACCGCGCCCGTGAGCGCGTAGGGGCTCTGGCGGTCGGCCTGACGCAGCAGCTCGTCCCAGCGGTCGTCCGGGTAGACGAACGCGGTCATGATCGGGCCGAAGAGCTCGTCGGAGAGGAGCCGGAAGCCGGGATCCTCGGTGCGCACGACCGTCGGGGTGACGAACCAGCCCGTGCTCGAGTCGAGGTGGCCGCCCACGACGATCTCGGCGCCGGCCCGTGACTCGTCGATGGCGCGCTCGTGCTTGGCGAAGGCGTCGGCGTCGATGACCGCGCCGACGAACACGCTCGGGTCGGTCGGGTCGCCGACGCGCAGCTGCGGCACCTCGCCGGCGAGCCGGTCGCGCAGGCCGGGCCAGTGGCTCTCCGGGACGTACATCCGCGACGGCGCCGAGCACTTCTGGCCCTGGAACTCGAACGACCCGCGGACGATCGACGTCGCCAGGGCGTCGGGGTCGGCGCTGGGATGGGCGACGATGAAGTCCTTGCCGCCCGTCTCGCCCACGATCCGGGGGTAGTTGCGGTAGCCGGCGATGTTCGCGCCGATGGTGCGCCAGATCTCCTGGAACGTCTCCGTCGAGCCGGTGAAGTGCACGCCGGCCAGATCGCGGTGGGTGAGCGCCACCCGGCCCACCTCGGGCCCGTCGCCGAAGACGAGGTTGATGACCCCGGGCGGAAGGCCCGCCTCCTCGAGCATCGCGAGCACCGTCCAGGCGCACAGCTCGGCCTGCTCGGCCGGCTTCCACAGAACGACATTGCCCATCATCGCCGGCGCGTAGGCGAGGTTGGCCAGACAGAGGAAGTTGAACGGCGTGATCGCGAGCACGAAGCCCTCGAGCGGCCGGTACTCCATCCGGTTCCAGCTGCCGGGCAGCGACTCCGGCTGCATCTCGTACATCTCGCGCATGTAACGGACGTTGAACTGGAGGTAGTCGGCCGTCTCGCAGGCGGCGTCGATCTCGGCCTCGCGCACCGTCTTTGACAGGTTCAGCATCGTGACGGCGTTCAGCGTCGCCCGCCACGGGCCGCGGGCGAGCTCGGACGCGCGCAGGAAGATGGCCGCCCGGTCCTCCCACGCCATCCGCGACCAGTCCTCCCACGCCTCCGCGGCCGCCGCGATGGCGGCCTCGACCTCCCCCGCGCCGGCCCAGTGGGCCTGCGCCAGCGCCCGCTCGTGGTCGTGGGGGATGACGACGGGGTGCAGGCGGCCGGTCTCGACGTCGCGGCCGCCGATGCGCAGCGGCAGCTGGGGCTCGGACGCGCGGATGCGGGCGAGCTCCGCGTCGACGGCGGCGCGCTCGGGCGACCCGGGCGCGTAGTCGAGCGGGAGCTCGTTGCGGGTCGCGGGCAGGGAGAAGACGGCGGGGGCGGAGGTCAAAGCGGCTCCTCGGGCGGTGCGGTAGCCTTAGCGGTCATACCATAACACGGCGGCGATGCGCCGAAACCCCGATTCCAATTGGCGTGCGTGGCGAGTGTCAATTGGCAGGCTCGAGCGAGCCGTTCGTGCGCCGGTTCCAGGCCTCGACGTGGGCGCGCATCCGCTCGCGCGCACCCTCGGCGTCGCCGAGCGCGATCGCGGCGGTGATGACCGCGATGTCGTCGGGGATCGTGGCCAGGTGCTCGTCGGCCGCCGCCGGCCGGACGAGCGCCTCGTGCCGGCGCAGGACGGCGTCGTGGATGCCGAGCGCGATCCCGATGCGCAGGCGGTTCTTCGTGGCCCGGGCGAGCGCCTCGTGCCAGCGCACGTCGATGCGGGCGAGCGCCGCCCGCCCGGAGCGGTTATTGCTGGCGGCCCGGGCCTCCGCGACGAGCGCCTCGAGGGCGGAGATGTCGCCGGCGTCGGCCCGGCGTGCGGCCCAGGCGGCGTTCTCGCCCTCGAAATCGACCCGGAACTCCGCCAGGTCCTCGAGCGAGGCCCCGCGCAGGTTGACGAGCGCGGCCAGCGCGTCGCCGACCGTCGCCTCCGACGGCGTAACGGCGTAGGAGCCGCCGCCCTTGCCGGGACGCACCTCGATCAGGCCGGTGGCCTCGAGCGAGCGCAGCGCCTCGCGGAGCGTGGGCCGGCCGACGCCGAAGCTCTCGCACAGGTGGCGCTCGCCCGGGAGGCGGTCGCCGGGCCGGATGCGGCCGGACAGGATCGCCTCGCGCAGCTGCCCGACCACGTCATCGAAGGAGCGGGCGCGGCGCGCCCGGGGCGCCTCAGCGGGCATCGGCACACCTTAGCGGCCAGACCATTCAGCCGCTCCGAAGCTGCGCCCGTCGCAGCTTGCCGCTCGCGGTGCGCGGCAGCTCGGCGGCGAACTCGACGATGCGGGGGTGCTTGTACGGGGCCGTCAGGCGCTTCACGTGCTCCTGCAGCTCGCGCCCGAGCTCGGGCGACGGCGCGTGGCCCGGCGCCGGCACCACGACCGCACGGACGATCTCGCCGCGGTCGGGGTCGGGCATGCCGACCACCGCCGCCTCGGCCACCGCCGGGTGGGACTGGAGCACGGACTCGACCTCGAACGGCCCGATGCGGTAGCCGGACGAGATGATCACGTCGTCCGCCCTGCTCTCGAAGTAGAGGTAGCCGTCGCCGTCCTCGCGCACCCGGTCGCCGGTGCGCCAGGCTCGAGACCGGCTCACGGGCGGCGCGCCCAGGTAGCCGCTGAAGAACGTCGGCACCGTGGCCGGGTCGACCACCAGCTCGCCGCCGTCGATCCACATGCGCACGCCCGGGAGCGGCCGGCCCATCGAGCCCGGCCGCGCCTCCGCATCGCCCGGCGGCGCGGTCAGATGGGCCGTCTCGGTCTGACCGTATCCGTCCAGAATTACGAGTCCGGTGGCCTCGCGCCAGCGGGCGAGCGTCTCGGGGTCGAGGGCCTCACCGGCCGCCACCAGCCGCCGCAGCGACGCCGGCGCGCGGATGGGGGCGCGCTTGGCCACGAGCCGGTACTCGGTCGGCGACATGCAGAGGACGTTCACGCGCTCGCGCTCCACCACGGCCAGCCGCTCGGCGGCATCGAAGCGGGCGTCGTGCAGGAGGCCGGCCGCACCGCACAGCCAGGGCGCGACGAAGGCGTTGCGCGCGCTCTTCGACCACCCCGACGACGCCGTGCACCAGACCAGGTCGCCCTCGCGGGCGCCGAGCCACGACCGGGCCATGAGCTCCTGGCCGGGGAGGTAGCGGTGCGGGTGCACGGCCGCCCGCGGCCTGCCGGTGGTGCCGCTCGTGAAGACGATCAGCGCCGGCGCCTCGGGATCGAGGTCGACGGCCGGGGCCGGGGCCGCGTCGCAGAGGGCCGGGTCGGGGATGACGATGAGGGTCGCGCGCTCCGCCGCATCGGTCTGACCGAGCTCACCCAGGTTGCGCTGGTCGGCGATCACGACGCGCGGCCGCACCACGTCGAGCCGCGTCTGCAGGTCGGCGGCGCGCAGCTGCTCGGTGCACGGGAGGACGACGGCGCCGATGCGAAAGCAGGCGACGAGCGCGAGCGCCCACTCCGAACGGTTGCCGACGAGCGTCATGACGACGTCGCCGGGCTCGACGCCTTCCCGGCGCAACCGGCCCGCCAGGCGCGCAGACGTCTCCGCCACCTCCCCGAACGTCCACGCCCGCCGGCTCCCGTCGCGGCCGAGCTCGATCAGCGCCGGCGCGTCCGGGGGCGCCGCGTCGACGACGTCGCGGGCGAAGTTCACGCGTCAGCCGAGGACGAACGGATCGCGCGTCGCGCCGGTGAGCTCGACCCAGATCGACTTCGTCTCGGTGAACGACCGGATCGCCTCGAACCCGTTTTCACGGCCGATCCCGGACAGGCCGAATCCCCCGAACGGGACGGCGTAGGAGAGCACCCGGTAGCTGTTCACCCACACCGTGCCGGCCCGCACGCGGGCGGCCACGCGGTGGGCGCGGCGCACGTCCGACGTCCACAGCCCCGCCGCCAGGCCGTACGCGGTGCCGTTCGCGAGCGCGACCGCCTCGTCCTCGTCGCCGAACGGCTGGACGACCAGCACCGGCCCGAACACCTCCTCCTGGGCGATCGTCGCCTCGGGGGCGACGTCGACGAGGATCGTCGGCGCGGCGAAGCGCCCCTGCTCGGGCAGCGTGACGCCCTGACCGGCGCCGACCAGCACCCGCGCGCCGCCGTCGACGGCCTCGCCGACCATCGCGGCGATCTTGGCGTGCTGGGCCTCGGTCGCGATCGGCCCCATCTCCGTCGCCGGATCCTTGGGGTCGCCGAGCTTGATCGTGCGGGCGCGGGCCACGAGCCGCTCGAGCAGCGGCTTGCGCACGTCCTCGTGGACGACGAGGCGCGACCCGGCGATGCAGGTCTGGCCGGTGGCGGCGAAGATGCCGGCGACGACGCCGTTGGCGGCCGCCTCGAGATCGGCGTCGGCGAACACGATGTTGGCGGACTTGCCGCCCAGCTCCAGGTCGGTCGGAGCCAGGTGGTCGAGCGCGCTCTTCGCGACGGCGATCCCGGTGCGGGTCGACCCGGTGAACGAGATCTTGTCGACGCACGTGTGGGCGGTGAGCGCCTGGCCCGGGGCCGGCCCGCTGCCCGTCACGACGTTGGCGACGCCCGCGGGGAAGCCCGCCTCCGCGATCCGGCGGCCGAGCTCGAGCGCCGTCACGGGCGTGGCCTCCGACGGCTTGATCACGACGGTGCAGCCGGCGGCCAGCGCCGGCGCCAGCTTGAACATCGTCAGGAAGAGGGGCGAGTTCCAGGGCAGGAGCATCCCGACGACGCCGATCGGCACGTGTTGCGTGTAGACCAGGAAGTTGGGCTTGCCGGACGGGATGACGGAGCCCTCGATCTTGTCCGCCGCTCCCGCGAAGTAGTCGGTGTGGTCGGCGATCGCAAGGCACTGCGCGCGCGTCTCGCGCAGCAGCTTGCCGTTGTCGGTGCTCTCGAGCACCGCGAGCTCTTCGGCGTCGCGGCGCAGGATGTCGGCCAGACGATGCAGCAGCCGGCCCCGCCCCGCAGGTGCCAGATCCGCCCAGGCGGGATCGGCCAGCGCGGCCCGGGCCGCGCGCACCGCCGCATCGACGTCGGCCTCGGCCGCCTCGGGCACGCGCGCCCAGGGCGCGCCCGTGGCGGGATCGACGGTCTCGAACGTCGCGCCGGAGACGGCGTCGACCCACTCGCCGCCGATGAAGAGCCGGTATTCGGGCAGGGACACGGAACGGTTTTACCATAAATCGCGGTCGCGGCCGAGCAGCGGTCAGGCGAGGTGCGCGAGGACGAGCGGGTTCACCACATCGGGCGCCTCGACGTTCACGAGATGGGCGCCGCGGTCGAGCACCTCGAGCCGGGCGCCGGGGATCAGGCAGGCGATCGTGCGGGCGTGCGCCGGCGGCGTCGACGGGTCGCCCTCGGCCGCGATCACGAGGGTCGGCGCGGTGATCGCGGGCAGATCGGGGCGCTGGTCCATCTCGCGGATCGCCTCGCAGCAGCCCGCGTAGCCCTCAGCCGGCGTCGCGGCGAGCTGGCCGCGAATGCGCGCAACCACGTCGGGCTGGGCCGCCGCGAACGCCCGCGTGAACCAGCGCGCGACCACCGAGTCGGCGACGGCGGCCGTGCCCTCGCGGCGCACGAGCGCCGCCCGTTCCGTCCATGACTCGGGCGGGCCCATGACGGCCGACGTGGAGCACAGGATCAGCCGGTCGACCCGCTCCGGCGCGTGCGCGGCGACCCACATCGAGACCATCCCGCCCAGGGAGACGCCGAACAGCGAGGCCCGCGCGATGCCGTTGCGGTCGAGCAGGCCGAGCAGGTCCGAGCCGAGGTCGGCGATCGAGTACGGCGCCTCCAGCACGGGTGAGCGGCCGTGGCCGCGCAGGTCGTAGCGGAGCACCCGGTGGTCGCGGGCAAGGGCCGCCGCCTGCGGCTCCCACACGGCGAGCGTCGTGCCGAGCGAGTTCGAGAGCACGACGACACCCGCGTCCTGCGGCCCCGCGAACGTGTGGTGGAGCTCGACCGTGCTCATGGGAGGCATGAAACCACGACTCGACTACGGTTCGCCCCGATGGCCGAGACGATGCGCGCAGCCGTGTACGAACGCTACGGGCCGGCGCGCGACGTGCTCCGCGTGACCGAGATCGAGCGGCCCGAGCCGGGGCCGGGCGACGTGCGCGTGCGCCTGCGCGTGTCCGCCGTGAACCCGACCGACTGGCGCGTGCGCAGCGGCTCGCAGGCCGGCGGCGACCCGCCGTTCCCGTACCTGGTGCCGAACCAGGACGGCGCGGGCGAGATCGACGCGGTCGGCGACGGGGTCGACCCGGGCCGCGTGGGCACGCGGGCGTGGGTGTGGTTCGCCGCCCACGGCCGCCAGCACGGCAGCGCCGCCCAGTGGGTCTGCCTGCCGGAGCGGCAGGCCGTCCCCCTCCCCGAGGCCGCCTCGCTCGACCTCGGCGCCAGCCTGGGGATCCCGGCGCTCACTGCGCACCACTGCCTCTTCCGCGACGGCGGGCTGGACGGCGGCACCGTCCTCGTGGCGGGCGGTGCGGGGGCGGTCGGGCACTTCGCGATCGAGCTCGCCCGCCGCGCCGGCGCGCGCGTGATCGCGACGGTCAGCTCCGACGAGAAGGGCGACCTGGCCCGGGCCGCCGGGGCACACACCATCGTGAACTACCGCGGCGAGGACGCCGCCGACGCGATCCGGGCGGCCGCGCCCGAGGGGGTCGACCGCATCGTGGAGGTCGCTCCGGCGGCCAACGCCGCGCTCGACGCCGAGGTGATCGCGCCGAACGGCGTCGTCGCGATCTACGCCGCCGACGGCGAGCTGACGACGCCGGTGCGGCCGCTGATGGTGCGAAACGTCGCGCTGCGCTTCGTGCTCGTCTACAACATCGCGGCCGAGTGGCTGGCACGGGCCGTCGACGAGGTGAGCGCCGCGGCCGCCGCCGGCGACCTGAGCGAGCTCCCGGCCCACCGCTTCCCGCTCGACGACATCGCCGGCGCGCACGAGGCGGTCGAGGGCGGCGCGGTCGGCAAGGTGCTCGTCGACATCCCCTGACCGCGCCCGGCCGCGCTACTCCCCGTTGATCGCGATGCGGTAGCCGCGCCGGGCGTACTCGGCCAGAATCGCGACCGCCCGATCCGTCGACGGGAGACCGTAGGCCCGGCTGTTCCACTGCGGGCCGCAGCGCACATTCCCGGCCGATACATCCTCCGCGAGCCGCCGGAGCTTCCTCTCGGTGCCCCGGGCGGCGATCAGGAACCTCGCATGGAGACCGGCGACCTCGGCGGGCGGGTTCAGCTTCGCGACCGCATCGATCCCGCTCCCGACGTCGCGCACGAAGCGGCCCGTCTCCGCCCTGCACTCCGCGGCGGTCACATCGCCGGCGGCGAGCCTGTAGAACAGCCGCTCGGCCTCCCGCACCGGCCGCGACTCGACGATCTGCGCCACCGCCCGCTCGTACCCCCGCCTGGAGAGCCGCGAGCCGTCGCCGCCGCCGGCCTCCTCGCCGCTCCCGCCGGCTCCCGACCCGCCGCAGCCCACGAGCACCCCGGCGAGCAGGAGCCCGGCCACGAGACTTCGCCACATACCGCGAGATCTAGCCGGCGCCGCCGGCCACAGCGCGGTCGACGAGCCACTCGGCGCCGGGCACCATCCCGGCCGGCAGCTGCTCGCGGGCGCGGATGCGCGCGAACGCCTCGGCCTTGGCCTCGCCGGCGACCAGGATGAGCGTTCGCCGCGCCGCCGAGAGCGCCGGGAAGGTGAACGTGTGCCGCGCCATGCCCTCGACGACGTCGGGCGGGTCGATTACCCAGCGCTCGTCCTCGCGCAGCGACACCGAGCCGGGGAAGAGCGACGCGGTGTGGCCGTCGTTGCCCATGCCCAGGTACAGGAGGTCGAAGTCCGGCCGCTCGCCGAAGAACGAGCGCAGGAGCCCCTCGTACTCGTCCGCGTCGGTGAGCGGGTGCACCTTGGCCGGGTCGACCGGGACGTGGTCGAGCAGCGTCTCGCGCGCCGCGTGGTAGTTCGAGCGCGGGTCGTCCAGCGGCACCTGGCGCTCGTCGCCGAAGAACACGTTGACGCGGGGCCAGTCGACCCGGCCGGCGTACTCCGGCGAGGCCAGCAGCCGGTGCAGCGCCTGCGGCGTCGAGCCGCCGGACAGGACGATCGCGGGCCGGTCGCCGGCGGCGGCGGCCTCGACGAACGCGTCAGCCGCTCGCCGGGCGACCTCGGCACCGTCGGCGCAGACGGTCAGGTTCATGCCGCCCGCCCCACGGCGGAGGCGAGCGCCGCCTCGAACACCTCGTCGGCGGCGCGGATGTCGAGCGCCCGGCCGAGCAGGGTGGAGGCGTCCAGGATCGGCAGCACGATCGGATGCTCCGTGGTGCCTTCGCCGTACGCGCGGCCGACGTGCCCGCCGGCGGGCCGCTCGATCACGTACTCGGGGCCGCCGCAGCGCACGGCAACCCGCTCGACGTGGGTGCGCTCGTCGTGCTGGAGCTCGACATCGCGGCCGAGCCGCGAGCTCAGCCAGCCGGCCAGCAGCCGGGCCTCGTTGATCGGGCCCTCGACGCAGGCGGTGCGCACCTCGGCCAGCGCGGCCGCCGCCGCGGGCCGGTCGAAGACCGAGGCCACCGCCTCCCGCCACGGCTCCAGCCGCAGCCAGGCGAGGTCGGTCACCCAGGAGTCGAGCCCGCCGACGCGGGCGACGCCCTCGAGCGAGGAGATGTTCGAGTCGACCACGGTGAAGGAGGAGAGCCGGGCCAGGTCGGCGAGCACCCCGAGCCCCTCGGGGATCGGCCCCTGCCACCAGGCGAACGTCGGCAGGTCGGTGACGAGCAGGGAGAGCACGGCGCTCGGGAGGGCGTCGGCCCGGGCGGTGAGGAAGATCTGCTCCGAGCACACCTGCTGCATGCCGCTGCCGAGCCAGCAGGAGGTCGAGACCGTCGCCCGTACGCCGCCGGACCCGGCGGTGGCGACGATCGCCCGCAGCGGCCGGCTGCCCCCGATGCGCTCGAGCGCCCGCTGGGTGAACGAGACGTCTTGGGCCGTCGGCGCGTAGACCACCAGGTTCAGGGTCGTCGCCCGCACCGAGCCCGTGCCGCGCTCCCGGTCGGCCGCCAGCGCGCGCTCGACCTGGGCCAGATCGGTGAGCTCGACGGGCGGGTTCGCGATCACGGCCGCCGCCAGCGGCGCCCGTCGCGCGTGATCAGCTCGAACGCCGCCTCCGGGCCCCACGAGCCCGACGCGTACACCTGCGGCGTGCCCGACCGCCACTGCTCGAGCAGGGGGTCGCAGATCTCCCACGACCGCTCCACGCCGTCCTGCGGCGTGAACAGCGTGCGATCGCCCCGGATCGCGTCCAAGATCAGTGTCTCGTAGGCCTCCGGCACATCGTGCAGGAAGGCCGAGCCGTACAGGAAGTCCATGTTGACGGTGCTGATCGCCACGGTCGGCGACGGCGCCTTGGCCCCGAACCGCAGGGAGATGCCCTCGTCCGGCTGGATGCGCAGCACGAGCGAGTTGGCCTCGAGGTGCTCGGCCGCCCCCATCGTGAAGGGCAGATGCGGGACGCGCTTGAACTGTACGGCCACCTCGGTCACGCGCTTCGGCATCCGCTTGCCGGTGCGGATGTAGAACGGCGTGCCGGCCCAGCGCCAGTTGTCGATCTCCATCCTGGCGGCGATGAACGTCGGCGTGTTGGAGTCGGCCGGCACGCCCTCCTCCTGCGCGTATGCCGGCACCTCCTCGCCGGCGACGAACCCGCTCCCGTACTGGCCGCGGACGGTGTTTTCGAACGAGAGCGGCCGCGTCGC
Organism: Thermoleophilia bacterium; assembly: GCA_025928655.1. Lineage (GTDB taxonomy): Bacteria > Actinomycetota > Thermoleophilia > Gaiellales > JAICJC01 > JAICJC01. Next base: position 42,139 of record JAICJC010000005.1, read on the forward strand.
CCGCAGGACCTTGGTCTTCTCGTCGCGGACGGCGTCGGCCTCGAAGGCGGCCGGCGGCTCCATCGCCACGAGCGCCAGCACCTGCAGGAGGTGGTTCTGGACGATGTCGCGGACGACGCCCGTCTCCTCGTAGAAGGCCGCCCGGTGCTCGACGCCGAGCGACTCGGCCACCGTGATCTGGACGTGGTCGACGTAGCGGTTCGTCCACACGGGCTCGAAGATCGCGTTCGCGAACCGGAACACGAAGATGTTCTGGACCGTCTCCTTGCCCAGGTAGTGGTCGATCCGGTAGATCTGGCGCTCCTGGAACGACCTGTGCACCGTCTCCGCCAGCTCGCGGGCGGTCTCCAGGTCGTGGCCGAACGGCTTCTCGATCACGACCCGGGCGAACCCGGCCGGATCGTTCAGGCCGGTCTGGCCCATGTTGTCCACGATCACCGGGAAGAAGCTCGCGGGCGTCGAGAGGTAGTAGACGCGGTTGCCCTCGGTGCCGTGGCCGGCGTCGATGCGGGCCAGCCGCTCGCCGAGCGCGCGGAAGGCCTCCTGGTCGTCGAACGCGCCGCTCACGTAGTGCAGGGAGTCGGCGAACGCGGTCCAGTAGCTCTCGTCGATCTGGGTGCGCGAGAACCGCTCGAGCGACGCGCGCGCCTGCTCGCGGTACTCGTCGTCGGTCATCTCGCTGCGGGCATAGCCCACGACGGCGAACCGGTTGGGCAGGAGCCCGCGCGCGCCCAGGTTGTAGATCGCGGGCAGAAGCTTGCGATGCGCCAGGTCACCCGTGGCCCCGAAGATGACGAACACGGCCGGGACGGTCGCTCCCCCGGCGCGCAGCCCGACCCGAAGCGGGTTGGTCTTGGGGTCGCTGACGACCTGGGCCACGGGCTACCGGCCCGCCGCCGAGAGGGACTCGAGCTCGTCAGGCGTCACGCGCGCGACCGGGCGCCCGCGGCTGCGCAGCGCCTGGCGGTCGCCGATCGCCTGGGCCTGGATGAGCGTGCCGAACCCGAACGGCTTGCCCGGGATCGGCAGGTCGCCCGGGTCCGGGTCGACCACCTGGATGAAGCAGCCGACCTGGGGCCCGCCCTTGTGCAGCTGCCCGGTCGAGTGCAGGAAGCGGGGCCCGAAGCCGAAGGTGGTCGCGACCTGGTAGCGGTCGCGGATCGCGGTGCGCACCGGCCGGAACCGCTCCTCGTTGGGCTCGGTCGGGTCGACGTAGGCCATGATCGCGACGTAGCCGCCCGGGGCGATCGCGCCCAGCACGTCGTCGAGCGAGTCGGCGCCGGGGTCCGGGAGCGCGCCCGAGGCTTCCCACTCCTCGAGCACGTGGTTGGTGTTCGCCTTCGACTCGGCCACGTTGGGCTGGTCGAACGGGTTGAGGCCGAGCAGCATGCCGGCGGCCGCCGTCGCCACCTCCCACTGCAGGAACTCGTTCGCGAGCTCGTGTGGGTCGGAGATCTCGCGGGTCAGGACCGGGTGCCCGGCCTCTGCCAGGCGGTGCATGGCGCCGTCGTGGGAGCCGTCGCTGCGCAGGTGCACGAAGACGCGGTCGGAGCCGTAGACGTCCGGCTCGCCGAGCTGCTCGCCGGCCACCGGGACGAGGCCCTTGCCCCCCTTGCCGGTGGACTCGGCCAGAAGCTGCTCGGCCCACAGGCCGAAGCTCGCGAACCGGCCCTCGGCGACGATCGTCACCTTGTCGCGGCCGATCCGGCCCAGGCCGCCCAGGGCGGCGCCGAGGGCGGCTCCGCCGTGGATCTCGGGGCCCTGGTCGTCGTCGCGGATGGTGCCGAGCAGCGCCTCGATGTCGATGCCGGCGAGCGCCGCGGCGACGAGGCCGAAGTAGGAGAGCACCGAGTAGCGGCCGCCGATGTCGGGCGGATTCTGGAACACCCGCCGGTACCCGCGCTCGCGCGCCGTCGACTCGAGGTCGGTGCCGGGATCCGTGATCGCGGCGAACCGGGACGGGTCGCCGCCCGTGCGCTCCCAGAAGTAGGCCTCGTGCGAGCGGGTCTCGAGCGTACCGCCCGACTTCGAGGCGACCACGTAGAGCGCATCCGTGTGCTCGGACGCGCGCACCGCGTCGGGGTGGGTGGTGTCGGTGACGTCGGGCCGGTCGGTGTCGAAGGTCTGCCGCAGCACCTCGGGGCCGAGCGACGAGCCGCCCATGCCGAGGAGCACCGAGTGCGGGAGCGTCCCCTGCACCTCGGCCGCCCACTCGTTCAGCTCGGTGGCCCGGCCGCGCATGGTCGCGACCACCGGCAACCACCCCAGCCGGTCGGCGATCTCCGTGTCACCGGGCCAGAGGGACGGGTCGCTCCGGCGCAGCCGGGCGAGGAAGTCGGCCTCTTCGAGCTCCGCCTCGGCCGCGGCGACCGCCTCGCCCAGCTCAGGCTGCGCCGCGGGCACGCTGGTCCTCCATGCTCTTGGCAAGGGTTGAGATCAGCGAGTCGAACGAGTTCGAGAAGCTCTTCACGCCGTCGGTCTCGAGCTTGGCCGTGACCGCCTCCATGCTGATCCCGGCCGCCTCGACCTGCTCGATCACGCGCCGCCCGCCGTCGACGTCCTCGTCCACCGTCCGGCGGACGGTGCCGTGGTCGAGGAAGGCGGCGATGGTGCCCTCGGGCATGGTGTTCACGCAGTCGGGGCCGATCAGCTCGTCGACGTAGAGGACGTCGGAGTACTCGGGGTTCTTCGTCCCCGTCGACGCCCACAGCGGCCGCTGCACGTTCGCGCCCTTCTCGGCCAGCTTGCGCCAGCGGTCGGAACCCGTGATCCCGAGGAACTGCTGGTAGGCGAGCTTCGCGTTCGCGACCGCCGCCTTGCCGCGCAGCGGCGAGCCCTCCGGGAGCTCCTTGTCGACGGCCGTGTCCACCCGCGAGACGAAGAAGCTCGCCACCGAGTGCAGGTCGTCGATCGGCTCGCCGGCCTCGACGCGATGCTGCAGACCGCGGATGTAGGCCTCGTGGACCGCCTCGTAGTTCTCGAGCGAGAAGAGCAACGTCACGTTCACGTTCACGCCGGCGGCGATCGTCTTCTCGATCGCCGGGACGCCCTCGGCCGTGCCCGGGATCTTGATGAAGATGTTCGGCCGGCCGATGCGCTCGAAGAACTCGGGCGCGGCGGTGGTGGAGGCCGCCGTATCGTTCGCCATCGACGGCGGCAGCTCGAACGACACGTATCCGTCGAGATGGCCGGTGGCCTCGTACACGGGCTTGATCTGGTCGGCGGCATCGCGCACGTCGGCGATCGCAAGCTCGAAGAAGGCGTCGGTGGGCGACATGCCGGACGCCGCCAGGGCGGCCACGGCCTCGTCGTAGTCGGTGGAGTCGGCGATGGCCTTCTGGAAGATCGTGGGATTCGACGTGACGCCGACGATGCCCTCGTCGACCATCCGCCGGAACTCCCCGGACTCCAGCCAGCCGCGCCGGATGTTGTCCAGCCACGGGCTCGTGCCCGCGGCTGCAAGCTGCTTCAACGTATTCGTCATGAGGTACTCCTCTCGGACGTCGGCCGCACGGAGGAACGCCCGCCCGCGAGCTTGACCGGACGTTACCACCGGGCTCCGGGAATCCCTACCCGCGCCCCGGCCCGTTCACCCACGCCGGGCGGGGATCCCGAACCGCGCCAGCGTCCGGGGCGCCGAGGGGATCACCGTTGCGACCGCCTTGACGAACCCGGCCTGGGTCGCGATGCCGTACGCGTTGCGCGCGACGTAGGCCCGCAGGGCGCAATCGACGAGCGACCGGGGTCCGAGCGACCGGGCCGCGCGGGCGCCGTCGATGTAGACCCCGAGCTGGTAGGCGCGGTAGGGCCGGCCCTGCCAGAAGGACATCGGCTCGCCGGTGAGGCGCAGGAACGCCGGCGTGACCTTGAACCTGACGGGGAGCGGGCCCATCGCGTAGGTGGCGAGCCCCTCGTCGAGCACCGGGTCGCGGGCCTGGTCGTCCCCGACGAGGCTGTAGAACCACTGGTGGGCGACCTCGTGCCGCGTCAGCTCGCCCCGGGTGCCGGCGCCGAGGAAGAGCATCGCCGGGTACTCGATCCCGAGCCGGTGCTGGCCGGGCAGGACGGCGACCCGCAGGGACGGCCACGGGTAGGGCCCGAAGCGGTGTGAGAGCAGGACCAGATCGTCACCGACCTCCCCCGCCACCGCGGCCGGGCGCACCGACATCCCGGCCGCGACGCCCACGACGACGCGCACGGGCCGGGGGGCGTGGGCCGTGACCGTCGCAGCCCGGAACCGGCCGACCGCCACGGCGAAGTCGCGCACCGCCCGCGCCCGCCAGACCCCGTCGCCGGCGGGGTCGCCGCTCGCGATCGCGCTCGTGCCGGCCGGCAGGTGCAGGCGCACGCTGAAGTCGGCCGTCGGCGAGGACGAGGTCTCGGCCAGGCTGGTCGTGGCCGGGTCGGTGTCCCAGCCGACGCCCGGTTCCCAGGGCAGCAGGGGGAAGAAGGAGCCCAGCCGCAGCGAGCGTCCGGCGCGCGCCAGCCGGTCGGCGACCGGGCCGGGGACGCGCAGCGCGAAGCGCATCGACGCGCGCACGGGGACACCGGCCGCGAACGGGCGCCCGCGGCGGACGACGACCGTGGTCGGGTCGGTGAGCGCTGCGGCAGCCGGCCGGCCGCCGAGGCGCACGTCCGACACGGACAGGCGGGAGCCCTCGCGCGCCTGGCGCGGCCCGTTCGGCCACAGCCGGAACACCAGCCGCCCCGTGGGCAGGTCAGGGGTGAAGACGACCGCGAGCGTCCCGGTCACCCGGCCGCGCGCGGGGATGCGCACGTCGAGCCGGTAACGCGGCCGCGTCGGTGACGGACGGGTGTAGACGGGGCGCCGGGCGCAGGCGGACGCCGCCGTGGGGCGGGCGGACGTCGGGGCGGCGCTGCCGTGGCCGGAGCAGGCGGCCGCGGCTACGAGGACGGCCAGGGCCGCGCCGCCAGCTCGGCGCCGGCCCGCCGCATGTCCCCGCACTCGTACGTCTCGCATCCGCGCCCCTCGAGCTCCCCCGCCGCCGCCGCGTCGACCAGGCCGCCGACCGCTATGCATTGGACGCGCGCGCGGGCGCATTTGTCTGCCACCGTCGCGACGACCTTGCCGCCGAGCGTGCCCCGGTCGATGCGCCCCTCCGCCGTCAGGCAGACGGCGGCACGGGCGAGCAGCGCGTCCAGGCCGGCCGCCTCCGCCACCAGCTCGGCACCTGCGACCGGGGTCGCGCCGAGCGCCATCAGCATCGCCCCGATGCCGCCGCCGGCCCCGGCGCCGGGCCGGCCGGCCGTGGGCAGAGCGAGCGCCGCCAGGCGCCGGTCGAGCGCCAGCACCTGCTCCGGTGTCGCCCCCTTCTGCGGCCCGAACACCGCCGCCGCCCCGTCCGGGCCGAGCAGCGGGTTGCGCACGTCGAGCGCCGCCACCAGCTCCAGTCCCGCGGCGGCGTCGCCGAGCGCGCGCCGCAGGCCCTCGCCGCCGTCGGTGCTGGCGGTGCCGCCGACGCCGATCGTGATCCGCCCGGCGCCCGCGACGACGGCGGCGGCGATCAGCTGCCCGGCGCCGAACGAGCTCGCGCCCAGCGGGTCGGGCGGCAGGTCGGCGACCGTCTGGCGGCCGCACGCCTCGGCGACGTCGAGCGCCGCCTCGCCGCCCGCCAGCACGGCGAAGCGGGCCCGGCGGGGGCGCCCGAGCGCATCGCGCACCGTGCACACCCGCCACTCACCGCCGCGAGCGGCGAGCAGCGCTGCCGCCGTGCCCTCGCCGCCGTCCGCCAGCGGGGCGGTCGCGAGGTCGTCGCCGGGGCGGCCCTCCCGCCATCCGGCGGCGAGCGCCGCGGCGGCCTCGGACGCCGTGTAGGTGCCGGCGAGCTTGTCCGGCGCGATCACGACCCGCACGCGCACCCCGCCGTTAGCATCCTCGCCATCGGCGACACACGTTATATCTGGGAGCCTTCCGCCGACACGATCGAGCGCGCCCGGGCCACGGCCTTCATGCGCGAGCACGGGATCGGGGACTGGCGCGAGCTGGTGTGCCGCAGCCAGGAGGACGTCGAGTGGTTCTGGGACGCGGCGGTGCGCCACCTCGGGATCGAGTTCTTTAGAGCCTACGAGCGCGTGCTCGACACCTCCGACGGCGCCGAGTGGGCGCGCTGGTTCACCGGCGGCACGATCAACCTGGCGCACAACACCGTCGACCGGCACGCGCGCGCGGCCCCGGACCGCCCGGCGGTCGTCTGGGAGAGCGAGGACGGCCGGGTGCAGACCGTCACGTACGCCGGGCTCGAGGTCGAGGTGAACCGGCTCGCGAACGCCCTGCTCGAGCTCGGAGTGCGCCGCGGCGACGCCGTCGGCCTCTTCCTGCCCATGTCGATCCAGGTGGTGGCCGGGTTTCACGCGATCGCCAAGATCGGCGCGATCGTCGTCCCCATCTTCTCCGGTTTTGCGGCCCCGGCGGTCGCCGCCCGGCTGTCGGACGCGGGCGCGGTCGCGCTGCTCACGGCCGACGCGGTGCCGCGCCGCGGCCGGCCGGTGTCGATGAAGGCGATCGCCGACGAGGCGGTGGCGGCCGCCCCGACGGTGCGCTCGGTCATCGTCTGGTCGCGCCTGGGCGGCGACGTCGAGATGCGGGCGGGGCGCGACCACCGGTGGGAGGAGCTCGTCGGTCGTCAGAGCGGCGAGCTGGCCGCCACGGCGCTCGACCCGGAGACGCCGGTGATGGTGATCTACACGTCGGGGACGACCGGGCGGCCGAAGGGGGCCGTGCACGTCCAGGGCGGGTTCCTGGTCAAGATCGCCGAGGAGTGCGCCTTCCAGCTCGACGTCGGGGCGGACGACCGGTTCATGTGGGTGACCGACATGGGCTGGATCATGGGGCCGCTCGCGGTGGTCGGCGCCGGGGCGCTCGGCGCGACGCTCGTCATCAGCGAGGGGGCGCCCGACTACCCCGGCCCCGACCGGCTGTGGGGGATGGTCGAGCGCCACCGTATCAGCGTGCTCGGCGTCTCGCCGACGCTCATCCGCGCCCTCATCCCGCACGGCGACGAGCACGCCACCCGCCACGACCGCTCGTCCCTGCGGATCATGGGATCGACCGGCGAGCCGTGGAACCCCGACCCCTACCGGTGGCTGCACACGGTCGTGGGGGAGGGCCGCGCCCCGATCATCAACCTCTCCGGCGGGACCGAGGTCGGCGCCTGCTTCCTCTCGCCGATGCCGGTGATGCCGCTCAAGGAGTGCACGCTCGGCGCGCCCGCGCTCGGGATGGCGATCGACGTGGTGGACGCGAACGGGAGCCACCTGCCGGCCGGCGAGGTGGGCGAGCTCGTCTGCCGCAAGCCCTGGCCGAGCATGACCCGGGGCGTGTGGGGCGACGCCGACCGCTACCTCGAGGCGTACTGGTCGCGCTGGCCGGGAGTCTGGGCGCACGGCGACTGGGCGTCGGTCGACGAGGACGGCTACTGGTACCTGCACGGGCGCTCGGACGACACGCTCAACATCGCGGGCAAGCGGATCGGGCCGGCGGAGTTCGAGTCGGCCGCGGTCGCGCACCCCGCCGTTGCGGAGGCCTGCGCGGTCGGGATGCCGGACGAGGTGAAGGGCGAGGTGGCCTGGCTCTACTGCGTCCTGCGGCCCGGCTTCGAGCCGGGGGACGAGCTGCGGGCCGAGGTGTCCCAGGCGGTCACCTCTGTGCTCGGGAAGGCGTTCGCGCCGGCCCGGATCGGATTCGTGACGGGCCTGCCCAAGACCCGCTCCGCCAAGATCGTGCGCCGCGCGGTGCGGGCGACCGCGCTCGGCGCCGACGTCGGCGACACGTCGTCCATCGAGGACCCGGGGGTGCTCGAGCAGGTCGCCGCGGCGCGGTGATGCTAGGCTCGCAGGCCGTCGACGCTGGGAGGGTCACGTGACCGCAGGTCTCTTGGAGAGCAAGCGCGCGCTCGTCGCCGGGGTGGCGAACAAGCGCTCCATCGCCTGGGCCATCGCGCAGGCGCTCCACGACGCCGGCGCAGAGCTCGCCTTCACGTACCAGGGCGAGCGGCTGCAGGGCTCGGTGGCGAAGCTGGCCGCCGAGGTCGGATCGGAGACCGTCGTCGAGTGCGACGTCTCCGACGATGCGAGCATCGACCGCGCGTTCGCGGAGGTCGCGGACGCCGGCGGGCTCGACATCATGGTGCACTCGATCGCCTACGCCCCCCAGGAGACGTTCACCGAGCGTTACGTCGACACGTCGCGGGAGGCGTTCCGGGTCGCCCACGACGTCTCCGCCTACTCGCTGATCGCGATGGCGAAACGGGCCGAGCCGCTGATGGCGGAGCGCGGCGGCGGCTCGATGGTGACCATGACCTACATGGCCAGCGAGCGGGCCTTCCCCGGCTACAACATCATGGCCAGCGCGAAGGCGGCGCTCGAGTGCGCCGTGCGCTACCTGGCCTGGGAGCTGGGGCCGTCCGGGATCCGGGTGAACGCCGTGTCGGCGGGGCCGGTGCGGACGCTGGCCTCGGCGGGGATCGCCGGGTTCAAGGAGATGGAGGGCGTCATCGAGCAGCGCACGCCGCTGCGGAAGAACATCCAGGCGGCCGACGCCGGCCAGGCCGCGCTGTACCTGTGCAGCCCCATGTCCCAGATGGTGACCGGCACCGTCCTCTACGTCGACTCCGGCTACCACGCGATGGGCATCTGAGGCTCCCCGTGCTGCGGTTCACCGTCCTGGGCGGGAGCCCCGCCTGGCCGAACCCGGGCCAGGCGGCGAGCGGGTACCTGGTCGAGACGGAGCAGGTGCGGATGCTGGTCGACTGCGGGTCGGGCGTCGCGACCGAGCTGCGCGCCCACGACCCCGGGCCGCTGACCGACATCGTCATCAGCCACTTCCACGCCGACCACTGGTTCGACCTGGTGCCGCTGCACTACGCCCACCGCTACGGCTCGTGGGCCGACCGGCCGCACGCCAACCTGTACCTGCCGCCCGGCGGCCGGGCCGTCCTCGACACGGTCGCGTCGGTGTGGGACGGCTCGGTGGAGACGTTCGAGGCGGCCTGGGAGATCTCGGAGTACGATCCGCTGTCCGAGCTGCGCGTGGGCGACCTGCGGGTGTCCTTCGCGCCGACGAAGCACTACACCACCTGCTACGCGATCCGCATCGACGGGCCGCAGGGCACCATCGCCTACTCGGCGGACACGGCCCCGATCGAACGGCTGGCCCGGTTCGCCCGCGGCGCCGACCTGTTCGTGTGCGAGGCGGCCCTGGCCGACGCCGCCAACGACGACGCCGGCGAGCGCGGCCACATGGACGCCGCCGAGGCCGGCCGCGAGGCGACCCGGGCCGGCGTCTCTCGGCTGCTCCTGGCCCACGTGCCGATGGAGATCGGCGCCGAGCGCGTCATGGAGATGGCGCGCTCGCAGTACGCCGGGCCGATCGACCTCGCCGCGCCCGGCGTGACGATCGAGCTCTAGCGGCCCCGCAGCTACGCCGAGAGGGTCACACGCGAGATGCCGAGCATGCCCTCGGCCGCCTTCTCGGCCGCGCGCTGCAGGCTCTCCGACATCGACGGGTTGACCGCGGCCGTCTCGGCCAGCACCTGCACCGACAGGCGCGCGTGGACGGCGAGCGCCACCGCCGTGATGACCTCGGACGCGCGGAAGCCGACCATCGCCCCGCCGAGGATGGTGCCGTCGTCGGGGTCGGACAGGAGCTTGACGATGCCGTCGGTCTCGCCCTCCATCACCGCGCGCGGGTTGGCGCGCACGAGGTGCTTCGTCACCCGCACCGGCACCCCGTCGAGGCGGGCCTGGCGCTCCGAGATGCCGGCCTTCGCGATCTCCGGCCGGGTGAACACGCACCAGGCGACACCGGTGTAGGCGACCGGGTCGACGGGCACGCCCATCGCGTGCAGGGCCGCCGTGCGGCCGTGCAGGGACGCGGTGTTCGCGAGCATGATCTGCCCGGTGACGTCGCCGCAGGCGTAGATATGGGGCACGTTCGTGCGGCAGAACTCGTCGGCGGGGAGCGCGCCCCGATCGGCGAAGGTGACCCCCGCCCGCTCGAGCCCGAGCCCGGACGTGTTCGGCCGCATGCCGATGCAGAGCAGGACGTGCGAGCAGCGCAGGTCGCGGCCGTCCTCGAGCACGAGCCGCACCTCGTCGGGGTCCTCGCAGTCGATCGCGGCCGCCCGGCCGTTCTTCACCACGTCGAGCCCGCGGCGCAGGAACACCTCCTCGAGCACCTCGGCCAGGTCGGGGTCGTCGTTCGGCAGCAGCTGGTCGCGGGCCGAGATGAGCGTCACGCGCGAGCCGCAGCGGGAGAAGAAGTCGGCGAACTCGCAGCCGGTGGGCCCGGCGCCGAGGACGACCAGGTGCTCCGGCAGCTCGCGCAGGTCGAACACCTGCCGGGTCGTCAGCACCCGCTGCGCGTCCGGCCGGGCGAAGGGCGGCACGAACGGCGACGCGCCGGTGCAGACCAGCAGCGAGTCGAACTCGAGCACATGGTCGAGGCCGTCGACGTTCGCCACCAGCTCGTTCGGGCCGGTGACGCGGCCGCGGCCCGGGAGCACGTTCACGTTCACGCCGTCCATGCGCTCGCGCACGCCCCGGCTCTGGTGCAGGGCGACCGCCCGCGCGCGGGCGAGCGTGCGGCGCAGGTTGACCGACGGGTAGCCGTGGACGAAGTCGAGCCCGTCCTCCTCGGCCCGGGCCACCTCGACCACGGCGTCGGCCGTCGTCAGGAGCGTCTTCGACGGGATCGCGTCGGTCATCGTGCAGTTGCCGCCGAGCGACATGTCCTCGACCAGCGTGACGTCCGCGCCGCTGTAGGCGGCGGTGGTGGCCGCGGCGTACCCGGCCGGGCCGCCGCCAAGGATGACGAGCCTCATGCGCGGCATCGTAGACTCCGCACCATGAATGAGATCGCAACCCTCCTCGACCCGACCGTCATCCGGTCAGGGTTCCCGTCGCTGCGCGACGGCCGGATCTACCTCGACAACCCCGGCGGCACCCAGGTGCACGAGTCCGTGTACGCCGCCATCACCGACTACTACCGCGACTCCAACGCCAACCTGGGCGGGCCCTTCGAGACGTCCGTCGCGTCCGACCGGCTCCTGGCCGAGGCGCGGGCGCAGGTGGCCGGGTTCCTCGGCGCGGGCTCCGACGAGATCGCCTTCGGCGCCAACATGACCACGCTCACCATGCACGCGTCGCGCACGCTCTTCCGCGAATTGGGGCCGGGGGACGAGGTGCTCGTGACCGGGCTCGACCACGACGCCAACGTCGCCCCCTGGCTGCTCGCCGCCGAGGATCGCGGCGTCGTCGTGCGCCAGGTCGGGATCGACCCCGAGGTGTGCGTGATCGATCCGAACGTCTTTGCGGGCCTGCTGAGCGACCGCACTCGCGTGGCCGCGTTCGGGTGGGCGTCGAACGGGGCCGGGACGGTGAACGACGTGGCGGCGCTGTGCGCGCTGTGCCGCGAGGCGGGCGCGATCTCGTACGTCGACGCGGTCCACTTCGCGCCTCACGGGCCGATCGACGTCGCGGCCGTCGGCTGCGATTTCCTGGTCTGCTCCGCCTACAAGTTCTTCGGCCCGCACGTCGGCATCCTGTTCGGGCGGGCGGAGCTGCTCGAGCGGCACCGGCCGTACAAGGTGCGCCCGGCGCCGGACGAGATCCCGCAGTCGTGGGAGACCGGCACCGTGAACCTCGAGGGCATCGCCGGCACGGCGGCCGCCGCCGGCTACCTGCGGTCGCTGGGGATGGAGACGGTCGCGGCGTACGAGCGCGGGCTGGCGACGCGGCTGCTCGAGGGGCTGAGCGCGATCGACGGCGTCACCGTGTACGGGACGACCGATCTCGACCGGCGCGTGCCAACGGCCGTGTTCAACATCGCCGGGCGGGGGCCGGCGGAGGTGGCGGCGACGCTCGGCCAGCAGGGCATCTTCGTCTGGGACGGCAACTACTACGCGCTCGAGCTGATGCAGCGGCTCGGGCTCGAGGGCTCCGGCGGGGCGGTGCGCGTCGGTGCCGTGCACTACAACACCGCCGCCGAGATCGACGCGTTCCTCGGGGCGGTTGCCGACCTGGCTTGATGCTCATGTATTCTTGACACGACTTCACCGATTATGCAAAGGTGGCTCCATGCGCCGAACCCTCGCCATGCTCATCGCCCTTGCCGCCGTGCTCGTCGCCGCCGCGCCCGCGTCGGCCGGGCAGGGCGGCCAGGCCACCGCAACACTCTCGGGCTCGCCCGACCCGGTCACCGCCGGGACGACGATCGCCTACGCCACCACGTTCACAAACGGCACGTCCCAGGCGCTGCCGGACACGACCCTTAACGCGCCCGCACCGGCGGGCTTCAGCATCGTGAACGTGATCACGTCCGGCTCGTGCACGACCTCCGCGAGCGACGCGACCTGCACGTTCGGCACCCTGGCGATGGGCGCCAGCGTCTCGGCCACGATCATCATGAACGTGCCGTCCGCCACCGGCGACGTGAGCTCGTCGGTCACGTGGACGACGAGCGACGGCGACGACGATTCCGACGACATCACCCTCCCGGCGTACACCACCGTGACCGTGAACGCGCCGTCCACGGACGACGTCTTCAAGTACATGCTTCCGGCCGGCGGCACGATCAGCACCGGTTCGACCACGACCGCCGCCAACCCGCAGTCGACGACCGTCGACGTGCCGTCGACCCAGAACGGCGTCCCCGCCACGATCTCCGAGGTCGGCGCGTCCGGCCCGTCGGACGCATGCGGCGCCGGCGCGACCTGCGTCGGCCAGATCTCGGTCGTCACGATCCCGGCAACGTTCTCGGCCACCGATCCGCTGCACCTGAAGTTCCTGCTCGACTCGAGCGAGCTCAAGCACCTCCAGAGGAAGCGGCTGCTGAAGCTGCCGATGTTCCACGACGGCGTCCTGGTGCCGAACTGCACCGGCGCGGCGGGCGTCGCATCGCCCGACCCCTGCGTCTCGGCCCGCAAGATCATCAAGGTGAAGCCCGGCCACTTCAGGCTCGAGATCGACGTGAACTCCTCGACGAACGGCCGCTGGCGGGCCTGATCAGGCGGTGACGGGCCCGAGCCCGAGGGCGGCTCGGACCTCGGCGGTGCGGCCCTCGGCCACGACGTTGCCCTTGTCGCGGTAGAGCCGGGCCGCGCGCGCGAGCTCGCGGCCGGCCGTCTCCCGGTCGCCGCCGGCCGCGGCGATCCGCGCCCGCACGACCGCCAGGTCGGCGACGATGTTCGGCGCCTCCGCGCCCCGCAGCAGGGCATCGGCCTCCGCGGCGGCCGTCGCGGCCTCGGCGAACCGCCCCTCGTGCAGGTGGAGCTCGGCCCGGACGCTGCGCACGAGCACCTGCGACTCGACGTCGTCCTCGGCGGCCGCCGCCTCGGCCCGGGCACACGCGTCTGCCGCGTCCCCGTGCCGGTCGAGCACGATCAGCGCCTGGGCCCGGACGCCCTCCATCGTCGAGAGCAGGTAGCGCTCGCCCATCGCCTCCAGCAGCTCGGCGTCGCGGCGGAGGTCGCGCTCCGCCGCGGCGTGGTCGCCGGCCAGCATCTCGACCGTGCTCGAGTCGAGCGCGGTGGAGGCGCCGAGCATGCTGCCGCCCACGTCGGTCAGCACCGCCCGGGCCCGGACGTAGAGCGCACGGGCATCGTCGAAGCTCCCGCGCATGGCCTCGAGCTGCGCCGCCGCGCAGAGCGCCAGGCCCTCGGTGCGGTGGTCGCCGCCGGAGGCGGCCTCGATCTCGCGACAGCGCTCGATCGCCTCGGGGACGGGCATCGGGCCGAAGACGCAGGCCATGGTGAGGGCGCCCAGGTTGCGCCGCTCCTGGCGGGTGTCCCCGGCCAGCCGGGCGCATGCGACGGCGCGCTCGACCGCAGCGGTGGCGGGGCCGTACTCGAGCGCCGTCGCGTGGACGGAGCCGATGATCCGCCAGGCCTTGGCGAGGCCGATCTGGTCGCCGACGAGCTCGAAGATGCGGACGGCGCGCTCGGCCTCGCGCAGGGCGCGGCCACCCCACTCGCCCTCCTCCCCGTAGAGCTGGACGAGCAGACGGCCCAGCTGGGCCTCGGCGGCCAGACGGTGGTCGCCGGTCGCCTGGGCGGCGGCGACCGCCCCGGCGAGCACCCGGTCGGCCTCCGCGAACTCGCCCAGGTCCATGAGCGCCTCGCCCAGGTCGGGGAGCAGCGCCAGCCGGTCGGCGTCGAGCTCGGGCATGAGGCCGACCGCGCGCCGCAGCAGGCCGGCCGCCGCGTGCATGTCCCCGCGCGCGAAGGCGCGCTGGCCGGCGCCCGCCAGCCGCTCGCCGGCGCGGCGGCCGAGCTCGCGGCCGTGGTCGTCGAGCGGGCCCAGCTCGGCCAGGTAGGCGTGCGCCTGCTCCAGGTGGTAGGCGGTGATCTCGGCGTACTCGGCGCCGCGGTCGCCGTTGACGCGATCGGCCCAGGCGACGAAGCGCTCGTGCATCTGCGCCCGGGTGCGCTTGAGCAGGCGGCGGTAGACGGCGTCGCGGACAAGGATGTGCTCGAACTGGAACGAGTTCGGGTCGCCCATGACGGCCGCGTGGGAGCGGATGAAGCGGCGCCGCTCGACGCTCGAGAGGCGCTCGGGGACGTGCTCGCGGTCGCCCTCCGCCACCAGCTCGGTGACGGCCGCGCGGGGGAACGTGAGGCCGGCGACGGCGGCCGGCTCGAGCACGGCCCGCTCGGGCTGGGCCAGCCGGTCGAGGCGCGCCGCCAGCAGCGCGAGGATGGTCGGGGGCACGTCGAGCTCGGTGCCTGGCACGTGCTCGTCCAGCATGGCGGCCATCTGCTCGACGAAGAGCGGATTGCCGTCGGAGGCGGTCACGATCCGCGCGACGGTTGCCGGGTCGATCCGGGCCTCGCCGAGGAGCTGTTCGGCCATGGCCGCGGCGGCGTCCGCGCCGAGGCGCTCGAGCATGATCCGCGCCGCCCTGGGGCCGTCGGGCACCGCATCCTCGCGATCGAGGTACTCGGGACGGGCGGTGGCGACGACGAGGCACGGCCGGTCCACCCGCTCGACGACGTCGGCGACGAGCTCGAGCAGGGTCGGCTCGGCCCAGTGCACGTCGTCCAGCACGACCACGAGCGACCCGTCGGCCGCCAGGATCTCGAACAGCCGGCGGACGCCGAGGAACGTCTCCTCGACGGCGAAGACCGCCGGTACGAGGCCGATCGCCGACTCCACCCGCTCGGCCACCTCCGCGTCGCCGCCGGCCAGCCGCAGCACCTTCTCGCGGGCCGCCGCGATGGGGTCGGCGTCCGTGATGCCCGCGGCCGCCCGCACCGCCTCGGCGATCGGCCAGAAGGTGATGCCCTCGCCGTAGGGGAGGCAGCGGCCGCGGATCACCGTCGCCGATCCCTCGAGCCCGTCTGTGAACTCGCGCAGGAGCCGCGACTTGCCCACCCCCGCCTCGCCGACGACGGTCACCAGCCGCCCGCTCCCGTCCGCCCCGGCGGCAGCCGCCGCCGCGCGCAGCGCCCCGAGCTCGTCCGCGCGGCCGATCAGCGGGGTGGCCACCGCGCGCTCCCGGCTGGCGAGGCCCAGGAGCCGGTATGCGGGCACGCGCTCGGACTTGCCCTTCAGCTCGAGCGGCTCGACCGCCTCCACCTCGACGGCATCACGGACGAGCGCATGCGTGAGCGCGCCGAGCAGGGTCTCCATCGCCGGGGCGGCCTGCTCCAGGCGGGCGGCCACGTTGACGGCGTCGCCGGTCGCGAGCCGCTGGTTCCCGGCCGCCTCGTCGGTGACCACCTCGCCCGTGTTCACGCCGGTGCGGTTCGCCATGGTGACCCCGTAGCGGTGCTCGAGATCCTCGTTCAGGGCGTCCAGCCCGGTGCGCATGTCGAGCGCGGCCCGCACCGCCCGCAGCGCGTCGTCCTCGTGCGCCTGCGGCAGGCCGAACACGGCCATGACCGCATCGCCGATGAACTTCTCGACGGTGCCGCCGTGGCGCTCGATGGCCGCGCTCATCACGGCGAAGTAGCGGCCCATCACCTCGCGCAGGGATTCCGGGTCGAGCTTCTCCCCCATGGCGGTGGAGCCGGCGACGTCGCTGAACAGGATCGTCACCGTCTTTCGCACCTCCGCGGACGGCGCGGCCTGAAGCGGCGTGCCGCAGAACCCGCACAGCCGGAACCGGGGCGGGTTCTCCTCGCCGCACGCGGGGCAGATGAGCATCGGCTCCGAGTCTACGAGGCGGCCTCCTCGATCCAGGTGCCGAACTCGGGCGCATCGGCGGCCGGCACTGCCCCGACACAGACGACCCGGGTGCCCGGCTCGAGCGGGCGGAAGCTGCGGGTGACCGACGTGTCGGCGACGGCGATCACGGTGCCCGGGCCGGCCTCGCTGACCTCGGAGCCCACGGTGAACTCCGCCCGGCCGGCGACGACGATGTAGGCCTCCTGCTGGCCGCTGTCCGTCTCGTCGTGCTCGGTGTCGATGGTCTCGCCCGGGTCGCAAACCATGGCGTTGATACCGAACGCGGTGAGGCCGAGCGGGCTGTTCAGGGCCTGCCAGCGGCCGTAGGGCGAGGGCGTGACGGGATGGGTGGAGAGATCGACGGTCGGCATTCGGGTCCTTTCGGATCGGGGGTTTCAGTCGAACAGGGTGAGCTCGGGGGCCACCTCGCCCTTCAGGACGTCGTAGTCGACGGCCATGAAGGCGAAGCCGCGGGCGTCGCACATCACCCGGGCCTGGGGCGCGATCTCCGGTGCGACCAGGATCCCGCGGCAGGGCGCGTGGGCGGGGTCGAGGTCGACCCGCTCGCAGTAGCGGGTCAGCTGCTCGACGTGGGCGGCGACGGCGCGCACCCGCTTCACCTCGACCACGACGGTGCGCCCGTCCGCGTCGCGGCAGAAGAGGTCGACCGGGCCGACGTCGGTGAAGCGCTCGCGCGAGACCACCTTCAGGCCGGGCTCGATCAGCTCGGGCGCCTGCTCGAGCAGCACGTGCATCTGGCGCTCGGCGCCGTCGCGCTCGAGCACGGCATCGTCCGAGAGCTCGACGACCGCGTCCTGGATGACGTCCTCGAGCACGATCACGAGCGACTCGCCCGACGCGGCCCGGTGCACGCGGATCACGTCACCGTCCTCGGTCACCGACGTCGGGCCGGCCATGTAGTTGAGCGGCTTGAACCCGTAGTCGGTGTGCACGCAGAGGCTGCCATCGTCCTTGAACAGGATCACCCGGTCGCCGGCGCCCAGGCGGGTCGTGGCACGGCCGTGGTAGGCGATCTCGCAGCGGGCGACGAGGAGGCGCATCGAGGGGACAGGCTACCGGCGCCGGGGGATGGCCGAGCGAGGACGTAGTGTCCCACGCCCTCATGCAGGGACCGGCGCAATCCTCGGGTTGGGTTCCTGCTGCTGCTCGTCTTCGTCGTCGCGACCAGCGTCGCCGGCTACCGGCTCACGACCAGCCGGTAGCCCAGATCGATCTCGTCCAGCGCGAGCAGGTCGCGGTTGCGGACATGCCAGGCGCCCGACTCGAGGTCGGCGCGCAGGGCCGCGACCGCGCGGTCGACGGGCGCCCCCAGCCGGACCAGGTTCGACATCCCCGCGCGCACACGCGGGTCGAGATACGCCTCGGGCCGGCGCCAGAAGGCGGCGAAGAAGCCGTCGACGCAGTCGTGCGGCACCGGCACCGGCGTCACCTCGGCCCCGCCGAGCCACTCGCACACCTGCGCGATCGCCGGCATCCGGCTGCGGTCGAGCGCGATGCTCTCCGGGAGGTAGTCGCGCACGAGCCAGAACGCCTCGGCGTGGTCGGGGTCCCAGGTGAGGATGACGACGCGGCGAGCCACCCGCCGCATCTCGGACACCCCGCGGGCCGGATCGGCCCAGTGGTGGATCGTGAGCACCGCGAGGGCGGCGTCGCACGCGCCGTCGGCCAGCGGGATCCGCTCGGCCGCCGCCTGCACGGCCGGCGCGGCGCCCTGCGGCCGCTGGGCGATCATCGCCGCCGACGGCTCGACCGCGAGCACGGTCTGCGGCGGCTCGTAGGAGCCGGCACCGGCGCCGACGTTCACGACCGCCGCCGCGTCGCCGAGCGCCGTCCGGATGGCCGCCTCCACGCGCGGGTCGGGCCGCCGGGTGGACGCATACGCGCGCCCGATCTCGTCGTAGATCGCCCCCGCCCGCGCGGCACCGTCGTCCATCTCGTCACTACGATACGCGCCATGTTCCAGAAGACCACCCTCCAGAACGGCCTGCGCGTGGTGACGGCACCCATGCCCGCGGCCAAGTCCGTCGCGGTGATGGTGATGCTCGCCGCCGGCAGCCGGTACGAGACGCCGGAGACGAACGGCATCGCCCATTTCGCAGAGCACATGTTCTTCAAGGGCACCGAGCGGCGCCCGACGGCGAAGGACATCTCCGCCGAGGTCGACGGCATCGGCGGCGAGTTCAACGCCTTCACGAGCAAGGAGTACACGGCCTAC
>JAICJC010000174.1 GCA_025928655.1 Thermoleophilia bacterium
ACCGTCTCCGGGTTGCAGTTGATCATGACCGCGTCGTAGCCGAGCTCGCGGAAGGTCTGGACGGCGCGCACGCAGCAGTAGTCGAACTCGATCCCCTGCCCGATCCGGTTCGGGCCCGCCCCGAGGATGACGACGGTCGGCCGCCCGGTCGGCTCGAGCTCGTCCTCCTCCTCGTAGGCCGAGTAGAAGTAGGGCGCCTGGGCCTCGACCTCGGCGGCGCAGCTGTCCACCGCCTTGAACACCGGCCGGACGCCCGCGGCGAGCCGCAGCCGGCGCACGGTCGCCTCGTCGGTCCCGGCCAGATCGGCGATGCGGGCGTCGGCCATGCCGAGCTGCTTCAGCCGCCGCCAGTCGGTCTCGACGAGCGACTCGATCGGGGTGCGCCGGAGCCACCGCTCCGAGTGCGCGATGCGCTCCCACTCGTCCAGGAACCAGCGGTGCACGGACGACTCCTCGGCCAGCGCGGCCGGGTCCTCCCCGGCCGTGAGCCGGCCCTGGATGGCGTCGAAGCGATCCCACTCGGCCTCGGCCACCGACCCGGAGGTGCGCGGCCGGCCGTCGAGCTCGCGGGAGCGCATCGCCTTGCCCCAGGCCTCGGCGAACGTGCGGCCGATGCCCATCACCTCGCCGACCGACTTCATCTGCGTCGTCAGGCCGGTGTCGGCGCCGGGGAACTTCTCGAAGGCGAACCGCGGCAGCTTGACCACCACGTAGTCGAGCGTCGGCTCGAAGGCGGCCGGCGTCGTGCGGGTGATGTCGTTCGGGATCTCGTCGAGCGTGTAGCCGATGGCGAGCTTGGTCGCGACCTTCGCGATCGGGTAGCCGGTCGCCTTGGACGCGAGCGCCGACGACCGGGAAACGCGCGGGTTCATCTCGATCACGACCAGCTCGCCGGTCTCGCGGTTGAGCGCGAACTGGACGTTGGAGCCGCCCGTCTCGACGCCGACCGCCCGGATCACGTCGGCGGAGGCGTCGCGCAGCAGCTGGTACTCGCGGTCGGAGAGCGTCTGCGCCGGCGCGACGGTGGCGGAGTCGCCGGTGTGGACGCCCATCGGGTCGACGTTCTCGATCGAGCAGACGATGACGACGTTGTCGCGCCGGTCGCGGATCACCTCCAGCTCGAACTCGCCCCACCCGGCGACGGACTCCTCGAGCAGCACCTGGCCGATCGGGCTCTCGCGCAGGCCGCGGGTGACGACCGCCTCGAGCTCCTCCGGCGTGCGGGCGAACCCGCCGCCGTGGCCGCCGAGCGTGAACGCCGGCCGGATGACGAGCGGCAGCCGCAGCACGCCCGAGGCGAGCGCGGCGCGCGCGTCCTGCATGGTGGTCGCGATGGTGCTCGTCGGGACGCGCAGGCCCACCGTCGCCATCGTCTCGGCGAAGAGCTCGCGGTCCTCGGCCCGGCGGATGGCGTCGTAGGAGGCGCCGATCAGCTCGATCCCGAGCTCGTCGAGGATGCCGGCGGCGGACAGGTCGGAGGCGAGGTTCAGGGCCGTCTGCCCGCCGAGCGTCGGCAGGAGCGCGTCGGGGCGCTCGCGCCGCAGCACCGACGCCGCGCCCTCCAGGTCGAGCGGCTCGAGGTAGGTGCGGTCGGCCCAGCCGCCGTCCGTCATGATCGTGGCCGGGTTCGAGTTGATCAGCACCGTGCGGATGCCCTCGGCCCGCAGCACCCGCAGGGCCTGGCTGCCCGAGTAGTCGAACTCGCACGCCTGCCCGATCACGATCGGCCCCGAGCCGATCACGGCCACGCTCGAGATGTCGGCGCGCCTAGGCAACGGCCCTCGGCGCGGCGCTCGCGAGCGAGGCGACGAACTCGGTCAGGGTCGGCCGGGCGTCGTGCGGGCCGGGGCTGGCCTCGGGGTGGTACTGGACGGACGACACCGGCATCCCGGTCAGCTCGATCCCCTCCACGGTGCCGTCGTAGAGCGAGACGTGCGTGACCCGGCCCTGCCCGAAGCGGGTCTCGAACTCGCGCCGCTCCTCGGGCGGGCGGACGGCGAAGCCGTGGTTCTGGGCGGTTACGAGCACGCGCCCGGTGTCGAGCTCGAGCACCGGGTGGTTGGCGCCGCGGTGGCCGAAGCGGAGCTTGAAGGTCTCCAGGCCGAGGGCCTGGCCGAGCAGCTGGTGGCCGAGGCAGATCCCGAGCAGCGGCACCGTCCCGACCAGGTCGCGGACGACGTCGACGCAGGCGCGCAGCGCGGCCGGGTCGCCGGGGCCGTTCCCGAGCACGATGCCGTCCGGGTGGGACGCGAGCACCTGGGCGGCGCCGCAGTCCCACGGGAAGGCGGTCACGCGGGCGCCCGACTCGTTCATGACCCGGACGATGGACGACTTGACGCCGTAGTCGAGGACGGCGACGTGGGCCAGCTCCTTCCCCCGGGCCGCGACCGTCTCCGGCTCCCGGCGGGAGACGCCGGCGGCCAGCGCCTGGCCCAGCATGGGGGGCTCCGCCCGCACCAGCTCGAGCACCTCGGCGATCGAGGCGGTGCCGGTCGAGACCGCCGCCCGCACCGAGCCGCCGTCGCGCAGGCGACGGGTGATCGCGCGGGTGTCGACGCCCTGCAGGCCGACCACGCCCCTGGCGGCCAGCCAGTCGGAGAAGCCCTCGCGGCCGTTCGGCGTGGAGTTGCGGCCCTCGCGCACGACGACCGCGCGCGCGGCCGGGGCCGCCGCCTCGGAGGAGTCCTGCTCGACCCCGTAGTTGCCGATCATCGGCTGGGTGAAGGTGATGAGCTGGCCCGCGAACGAGGGGTCGGTGACGACCTCCTGGTAGCCGGTCATCGACGTCGTGAAGACGAGCTCGCCGACGGCGATGCCGTGCCCGCCGTAGGGGCGGCCGCGGTGGACGGTGCCGTCCTCGAGCACGAGGAAGGCGCTCACGCGACCGCCTCGATCAGGCGGTGGGCGACCCGGCCGCCCGAGATCGTGAGGCGGCAGATCCCGCGCAGGGTGCGCCCGGTGAACGCGCAGTTGCGCGACCGGGACGCGTACGGGGGCTCGATCACCCGGGAGGCGCCGAGATCCCAGACGGCGATGTCGGCCGTCCGGCCCGCGGCCAGCCCCGGCGCGGGCAGCCCGAAGGCGAGCGCCGGGCCGGACGACATGCGCTCGATCACCGTCTGGAGCGGCAGCATGCCCGGCTCCACCAGGTGGGTGTAGACGGCCGCGAAGGCGGTCTCGAGCCCGATCACGCCGAACGGGGCCTCCTCGAACGGCGCGTCCTTCTCGTGGTCGGCATGCGGCGCGTGGTCGGTGGCGACGCAGTCGATCGTGCCGTCGGCGAGCGCGTCGATCAGGGCCGCGCGGTCGGCGTCGGAGCCGAGCGGCGGGTTCATCTTCGCCGCCGCCGGGTCGAGGCCGCGGACGGCGGCATCCGTGAGACAGAGGTGGTGCGGCGTCACCTCGGCCGAGACGTCCGTGCCCAGCTCCCGGGCCCGCCGGATCTCCGCGACCGACTCGGCGACGGAGACGTGGCAGATGTGCAGGCCCGCTCCCTCGTAGCGGGCGATGCCCAGGTCGCGGCCGATCATCGTGCTCTCGGCCACGGCGGGCCAGCCGCGCAGGCCGAGCTCGGCCGAGACGGCGCCCTCGTGCATCTGGCCCCCGGCGGAGAGCGCGGTGTCCTCCTCGTGGAGCGCGAGCCGCAGGCCGGTGATGGAGCTGTACTGGAGCGCGCGCCGCAGCATCCCGGCGTCGGCGACCGGCCGGCCGTCGTCGGAGAAGGCGGCCGCGCCGGCGGCGGAGAGCTCGCCCATCTCGGTCAGGTTGCGCCCGTCGAGGCCGCGGGTGATCGCGCACATGAAGCCGGTCGCGACGACCGCCTCGGCCCGGGCCGTCTCGACGAGGCCGGCGAGGACGGCGGCGGAGTCGACGACCGGAGTCGTGTTCGGCATCGCCAGGATCGCGACGAAGCCGCCCGCGGCCGCCGCGCGCGTGCCCGAGGCGATGTCCTCCTCGTGCTCGTCGCCCGGCGTGCGCAGGTGCACGTGCGGGTCGACGAGCCCCGGCGTGACGGTGAGCCCGGTCGCGTCGAGGCGCTCGGCGTCGGGATGCCGGAGGTCGTGGCCGATCTCGGCGATCAGGCCGTCCGCGATGCGGAGGTCGGCCGCCTCGCCGTGGAACCCGGCCGCCGGATCGACCAGCCTGCCGCCGGCGATGATGAGGTTGGCCGGCTCGGCCTCGGCCTGAAACAGGCGCTGCGCCATCACGCCACCTCCTCGGCCGCGACGGCGACGGGGCGCAGCGCCGCCTTGGCACCCGGCCGGGGCCCGGCCAGCAGGTCGTAGAGCACCGCCATCCGCACCACGAGCCCTGCCCGCACCTGGTCGGCGACCCTGGAGTTGGGGCCGTCGGCGACGTCGGCGGCGATCTCGATGCCGCGGTTCATCGGCCCGGGATGCATGACGAGCTGGCCGGGGCGGACGCGGGCGCTGGTCACTCCCCACAGCGCGGTGTACTCGCGCAGCGAGGGGACGTAGGCCGCGCCGGCGGCCATGCGCTCCTTCTGCATCCGCAGGACGTAGACGACGTCGGCGGCGGCGATCGCGCCGATGTCGTGGCGGACCTCGACGCCGAGGCTGGCCGCGTCGCGCGGGATCAGGGTCGGCGGGCCGACCAGGGTGACCTTCGCGCCCATCAGCCGCAGGCCCTGGATGTTCGAGCGGGCGACCCGCGAGTGGGCGACGTCGCCGACGATGGCGACGTGCAGCGAGTCGAGCGACCCGCGCTCGGCCCGCATCGTGTAGAGGTCGAGCAGGCACTGGGTCGGGTGCTGGTGGCAGCCGTCGCCGGCGTTCACCACGTGGGCGTCCGTCGCCTCGGTGACGCGGGCGGCGGCGCCGACCGAGGAGTGCCGGATGACGATCACGTCGGGGTCGTAGGCCGAGAGCGTCTGGACGGTGTCGCGCAGCGACTCGCCCTTGTCGACGCTCGACCCGGACGCCTTCAGGCTGACGACGTCGGCCGAGAGCCGCTTCGCCGCCAGCTCGAAGGACGAGCTCGTGCGCGTCGAGGGCTCGAAGAAGACGGTCATCACGGTGCGACCGCGCAGGGTCGGCACCTTCTTCAGGTCGCGGTGCATGACCGACTCGAAGCCCTCGGCGGTCTGCAGGATCCGCTCGACGTCATCGCGATCGAGGTCGGCGACCGAGATCAGGTGGCGGCGGTCGCGCGGCGGTTTCGGGGGATAGAGCTCCACGACGCTCCTATTCCGGGTGGATGAGCACGACGCGGTCGACCTCGTCGACCTCGAGCAGCTCGACGTTCACCCGCTCGCGGCGGGCGGTGGGCAGGTTCTTGCCGACGTAGTCG
>JAICJC010000095.1 GCA_025928655.1 Thermoleophilia bacterium
CCCGCCCTCGATCAGCACGACGCCCAGCCGCGGGAAGCGCTCGAACACCCCCTCGAAGACGAGGCTCGTCAGCTGATCCTGGAACGCCGTCGCCATGCCGGCGTGCTCCTCGAAGTAGAACGACGGGATGCCGGCCGCGGTGGTCGGAAAGCCGCCCGCGCCGCCGAAGTGGATGCCGATCGGCAGGCCGGCCGCCTCCGCGGCGGCGTACAGCGGCCAGTAGCGCCGCCGGCCGAGCGGCTCGAGCGTGCGCGAGGCGAGCAGCACCTGCACGAAGCGGGCGTCGTCCGCGCGTCGCTCGATCTCGGCCACGGCCAGCGCCGCGTCCTCGTACGGCACGGTGATCGAGGCCCGCAGCCGCGGCTCGGGCTCGAGCCACTCGGCCACCTGCCAGTCGTTGATCGCGCGCGCGAAGGCGGCGCCGTACTCGAGGTTCAGGAGCTCGCCGGCCTCGAGAAGGGGGTTCAGGATGCCGTGCCCGACCGACCAGCGGTCGAGCAGCTGCTCGCGCATGAGCGCGAGGCTCGAGCCGGGGAGGCCGCCCCCGGGCGGCCAGGCGTCCGTCCGCGCCGCCGCCGGGTTCAGCCGCGGATACTGCGCCCCGGCGTGGAGGCGCTCGCCGAGCTGCGCGCGCAGCCGCCGCCACCGGGCCGGGAGGTAGGGGTCGAGGGCGGCCGGCTCCGGCCAGGTGTTGTGGATGTCGGCATCGACGATCGCCACGCGGGCGGGCCGCCCGCCACCCACCCGCCCCCGTGTCGCCTCCACCGTCACGGCAGGCGGTAGAAGGCGCGGGCGGAGGCGTCGGCGATGCGGGCGCGCGCGGGCTCGGGGATGGCATCCGGCAGCGCGTCCTCGTCGGCATCGAACTGCCAGCGCGGGTGGTCGGTGCAGAACATGAGCAGGTCGTCGGCCGGCAGCTCGTCGAGCACCGTGCCGAGCTCGGCCGCCGGCGCGTCGATCGGCTGCAGCCCGATCCGCACCTGCTCGGCGATCGCGGCCGACGGTGCCCGGCGCACCCAGGGCACCTCGCGCCGCATCCCGCGCCACTCCTTGTCGAGCCGCCACGCGAACGCGGGCAGCCAGCCGAACCCGCTGCCGAGCAGCGCCACCCGGAGATCGCCGAAGCGCTCGAAGACGCCCTCGGCGATCAGGCTCAGGAGCTGCGTCTGGAACACGGCCGGCATGCCGGCGTGCTCCTCGGCGAAGTACGACGGCCAGCCCGTCCCGGTCGGCGGGTTGCCCGGGTTGCCGCCCCAGCGCACGCCGACGGCGATGCCGGCCCGGACGGCCGCCTCGAATACGGGCAGGTACCGCCGATCGCCGTAGGGGGCGGGCGAGCGCACCGGAAGCAGCGCCTGCACCACGCCCGGATGGCCGCCGAGGCGCTCGATCTCGGCCGCGGCCGCGTCCGGGTGGGCGATCGGGAGCACGATCGAGGCGCGGAAGCGCTCGTCGGCGGGAAGCCACGTCTCGACCAGCCAGTCGTTTACCGCGGCGGCGACCGCGGCCGCCGCGTCCGGGCTGCGGATGCCCTCGACGGCGTAGTCGCAGCAGAGGATCCCGACGTCGGCCGACCAGCGGTCCAGCACCCGGGTGATGTGCTCCGGCTCGCTGCCCTCGACGGCGCCGTCGCCGCGCGCGAAGCGGGGCGCGCAGGCGGTCGGCGCGCCGGGGGGCTGGGTGGCGACGTACGGCCCCCGGAAGCCGGTCTGCGAGACGACCGCCTGCCAGTGCGGCGGCAGGTGCGGGACCAGCTGCTCCACGGAGGCGACCTCCGCGTGCACGGCGCAGTCGATCACCCGGCGCCGTCCAGCTGGTCGCGCAGCATCCGGTCGTGGTCGAACGCGAACCAGGTCGGATGCGCGAGCGCGCCGGCCGCGGAGACCCACTCGACGGCGGCCGCGTCGTCCCCGTGCCGGGCGTCGGGCCGCTCGCGCAGGTCGATCCGGAAGAGCACCGACACCGTCCAGCCGCGCGGGTCGCGACCCGGCTGGGAGTAGACGCCGGCCAGGCGCAGATCGGCCGCCTCGAGCCCGACCCCCGTCTCCTCCCGGAGCTCCCTCAGGGCGGCCTGCTCGACCGTCTCGCCCACGTCGACGAACCCGCCGGGGAGGGCCAGCATCCCGTTGAACGGGTCGCCGCCGCGCCGGATCATGAGCACGCTGCGCTCGCCTCCCGGGTCGCCCGCGACGACGAGCATGTCGGCCGTGAGCGCCGGCCGCGGGTGCTCGTACACGTGGCTCACGCCCGCACCCTAACAACGCGCCTGGCGCGAAGCCGAGGTGGATCCGTACGGTGGCGCCCGCCCCGTCCGCCGGCTAGATGATTGATCGGTAAGTCCCGCGCGCCTGGCCGCATGACGGGTGGTGGCAGGCAAGGGGCTGGTGGCGCTGCGCCGAGGGGTCTGCCTGATCGCAGACCCCTCGGAGCGTGGTCAAGGGCATCCACCCTTGACCACTTGAACCGTCGCATCGCCGCGTCCTCGGTCGCGCCCATAGGCCGACTATGCGCGCTCCCTGCGTCCTTGCGCTGCTTGGTTCGCAGCCGCCCAGGACATCACGGACTTACCGATCAATCATCTAGAGCCAGCCCTTGTCCCGCGCGATGTCGACGGCCTCCCCGCGGTTGCGTGCTCCCAGCTTGCGGATCGCGACGCTCAGGTAGTTGCGGACGGTGCCCTCGGCCAGGAACAGGTGGCGCGCGATCTCGCCCGCGGTCCCGTGCTCGGCCGCCGCCGTCAGGACATCGCGCTCACGTTCGGTGAGAGGGTTGACGCCGTCGGCGATCGCGGCCGCGGCGAGCCCCGGATCGATCACGCGGCGGCCGGCATGCACCTCGCGGATGGCATCGGCCAGGTGCGCGGCGGGCGCGTCCTTGAGGAGGAAGCCCGAGGCGCCGCTCTCGATCGCGCGCCGGAGATAGCCCGGGCGCCCGAACGTCGTCAGCATCAGCGTCCGCGTGCGGGGCAGGCCGATGCGGAGCTCCTCGGCCGCCGCGATGCCGTCCTGGCCCGGCATCTCGATGTCCAGGAGCGCAACGTCCGGCTCGCCGGCGCGCGCGGCGGCGAGCACCTCGTCGCCGCGCCCCACCTGCGCGACGACCTCGATGTCGTCCTCGAGCGCCAGCAGGCTCGCCAGCGCGCCGCGCACCATGGCCTGGTCCTCGGCGATCAGCACGCGGATCATGTCGCCCGCACCGGGACCCTCAGCCGCAGCCGGAACCCGCCGGCGGGCCGCGCCGCCGCCTCGAACGTGCCGTCCAGATCGTGCGCCCGCTCCGCCAGCCCCGCCAGCCCGGAGCCGCCGCCGCCGGCGCCGGCGGGGCCGGGCCTCCCGTCGTCGTCGACCTCGAGCGAGACGTCGTCGCGTCCCCGGTGCAGCCGGATCACGCAGTGGCGGGCGTCGCTGTGGCGGACGACGTTGGTCGCGGCCTCGCGAACGGCCCAGCCGAAGACGCTCTCGACCTGGATCGGAAGGGACGAGAGGTCGCCGTCGACCCGGCAGTCGACACCGGCGGCGGCGAGCGTCGTGCGGGCGCTCGCAAGCGCCTCCGACAACCCCTCGCGGCGGTAGCCGTGCACCGCCTCGCGCACCTCGGCCAGCGCGTCGCGCGTCACCTGCTGCACGTCGGCCAGCTCCGCCTCCGCGCGCCCCGGATCGCGCCCGATCAGCCGGGCGGCGAGCTCCGTCTTGACGGCGATCAGCGACAGGGTGTGCCCCAGCAGGTCGTGCAGGTCGCGGGCGATCCGCATGCGCTCCTCGGCGACGGCGAGCCGCGCGCGCTCGTCCCGGAGCCGGCGCAGCTCCTCGTTCGCCCTGATCGCCGATCCGAGCGCCGCCGTCACGGCGCCGACGCCGACCACCGTCAGCGTCCAGGCGGCGACGGTCGAGTCGTCCGCGCCGGCCACGGCGAGGCCGATACCCACGACGAGAGCGACCGCAAGGGTCACGCCCAACGCGAGCTCGACCGCCAGGGCGACTCCGGCCGCGGCGACGACGTAGCCGAACAGCAGCACGAACGATCGGGGGGCGCCGAGCGCGAGCGCCAGCGCCGCCAGGCCGGCCAGAACGCCGACGGCGCCCCTCGCCCGGAAACCGCCGGCGAGCGCGCTCACCGGGGGCAGCAGCACGACGTACAGCGCTGCGAACGCGGCCAGCAGGCACCCGATGGCGGCCTTCGCGGGGGGCGTGAGATCGGCTCCGGCGAGGTCGGATACCGGGCCGATCAGAAACAGCAGGCCGAGCAGCTG
This sequence comes from Thermoleophilia bacterium, assembly GCA_025928655.1. Taxonomy (GTDB): domain Bacteria; phylum Actinomycetota; class Thermoleophilia; order Gaiellales; family JAICJC01; genus JAICJC01. The sequence goes on from JAICJC010000095.1 coordinate 4,250, forward strand.
GCCGGCCCGGAACCGCCCGAGATGCCTCGGCAGCCGGGCCGCCCAGCTGTGGCCGCTCCGCGTCACGCCCGCCTACGCCCTGCTCTCCGACGCGCGGTCGCACGAGCAGGCGTGGCCGGACGGCAACGTCCGTTCGAGACCCCAGATCAGCACCATCGCCGTCACCACGTGCAGCCCTCCCAGGGCGAGCGCATCGACTCCATCGGCAAGATACGACGGGCCGATCAGGGACGCGCCGAGGACCGTCCGAGCCGACGATGGGCCACCAGAACGCGGGCCGGCGGGTGGTGTCCTCGAGCGTCCGTACCACGTACCAGGCGCCGAGACCGCCGACGAGGGCGGCTGCGACGACGTCGGCCGGCCCGACCGTGCCGCCGGCGCGCACCGCCAGGTCGGCGCCGGCCAGTCGCATCGGGGCCCAGGCGGCCAGCGCCGCGACCGGCGCCAGCGTCACCGTGACGATCCTGTGTCGAGTCCGATGGGTCATGTGTCCTCCTTGAACGCGGCTCATGACCTGCATCGTCGCCCGCGTGGCGCCCACGCGGTAGAGGCGTCCGTCATCGATCGGATGTGACGGATGTCATCGGCGCCGACGGGCGAATGCGGGGTTGACAGCACGCGTCTGGGACTTACATGACCAGGTGGAACGACGATCGACGAAAGGAGGATCGCTGTATGGAGATGTTTCGGGGCGACGCGTCCATGGCCCAGCTCGGGGCGTTCCCCGACCTCGATCAGGCCTTCGGGCGGCTTCTCGGGCAGAGCTCGCCGCGTCTCGCCGCCTGGCTGCCGTCCGCGGACGTGTACGAAACGGATGACGAGATCGTGATCGCGCTGGACGTCCCCGGGTGCCATCCCGAGAACCTGCGCGCCGAGGTCGTGGAGAACCAGCTCGTCATCGCCGGCGAGCGCACGCACGCGAACGACGCGGTGCGTCGGTTCACGAACGAACGCTGGAGCGGCAGGTTCGCCCGCAGCTTCGCGCTGCCGCGGAACCTCCGCACCGACGAGGTCGCGGCCGAGTACACGGACGGCGTCCTCACGCTGCGGGTGCCGAAGCCGGACGAGACCAGGCCGAAGCGCATCCCGATCAACGACCCCAGGCAGCTCACGGAGAGCACCTGATCGCAAGGGCCGGCGGCCGGGCCGCTCGCATCGGCTCCGCCCGCAACGGCGGACTCAGACCTTGGCGAGACGGCCCGGCCCCGCCTCCGGGCCTCTGCCCCCGCGGCGGTCGTCATGTCCTCGCCCGGCGGCCGGGACGGTTCTGTCTTGACACCTGCGCGGGGTCGTCGTAGCGTCCAGGGCGGAGGCTGATGGGAACGGCAGGGGCACGAAGGTGGATGGCTGCGCTTGGCGCGCTCACGGGGCTGCTCGTGATGGCGCCCGCGGCCGGCGCCACGATCGCGAGCAAGCCGTTTGCGACCTGGCAGACGAACGGACGCGTGCTCGCGATCATGCAGATCGGCTCCATCACCTACGTCGGAGGCAAGTTCACGCAGGTCTCCGACCACGCCGGCCACAGCGAGACCGTGTCCAACCTGGCCGCCTTCAACGCCGCCGGCAACTGGGCCGGCATCGCGCTGCCGGCTCCGGGAGCCGCGGTCAAGGCGCTCGCCACCGACGGGGCGGGCACCATCTTCTTCGGCGGCAGCTTCACGAAGGTCACCGGTCAGAGGCGAAACCACGTCGCCGCGATGGACACCAGCGGCAACCTCCTCCCGAAGAGCGCCTGGTCGGGTGCCGCCAACGGCGACATCGAGGCCTTCGCGGTGGAAGGCTCGACCCTCTACATGGGCGGAACCTTCACGACCGTCGAGAACGCCGCCCGCTCCTCGCTCGCGGCGGTCGCGCTCTCGAACGGCGCGCTGCGCTCGTGGTCGCCCGCGGCCAACGGGCGCGTCGACGCCCTGGGCGTGGGCCACAACGGCGAGATCGTGGCGGGCGGCTTCTTCTCGTCCCCACGCGCCCACCTGGCCGCGTTCGACGCCTCGAGCGGGCACCTGGCGGGCGACTACGTGCTGCCGTACCAGACCAACGTCGTGACGATGGCCGTGTCGGGCGGCAGGGTGTACGTCGGCACCCAGAGCAACAAGCTGGTCGCGTTCGACGCGGCGGGGCACGCCGACTGGACGCAGCAGTTCGACGGCAACGTGCAGGCGCTCGCGGCCTCGGACGGCGAGGTGGTCGCGGGCGGCCACTACGACAACGTGTGCGCCCTCAACACCAACTGCGTGAACCCGATCGTCCGCCACCACATCGCCGCCTTCGATCCGTCCAACGGGCACCTGGACACCGGCTGGGCGCCGGCCGTGAACAGCAACCTGGGCGTCTTCGCCCTCGCCGACACGTCGATCGGCCTCGCGGTCGGCGGCGACTTCACCAGGATCGCGGGCGTGTCCCAGGCCCACCTGGCCTGGATGGCGACGGGCAGCTCCGTGCCGGTCGACACCGCCGCGCCGACGATCACGGCGGCGCCCGACGGGTTCCTGCGCCGAGGGACGACGATCTGGTACGGGCACATCCCACTCCTCGTCCGCTACGCGGCCCGGGACGCGAGCGGCGTCTGCACCTACACCCTGCAGCGGCGCCTGGGCGGGGGGTCGTGGTCGGTGGTCAACCTGCCGCGGGCCAGCGCGGCGTCCAGGTCGTTCATGCTGGTGCCGTCGGCGAAGGCCTACCAGTTCCAGATGAAGGCGACCGACTGCGTCGGCAACGCGACCGGCTTCCGCGCCGGCCCCGCCCTCCGGCTGACGTCCTACCAGGACCCGAACGGCCACATCCAGTACACCCGGGCCTGGCACCCGGCCCACGCGAGACGGGCGTACGGCCACACCCTCCACATGGCGAGCAAGGCCGGTGCGTACGCACGGCTCCGCTTCCGGGGTCGGCGGGTGGCCTGGGTCGCGACCCGCGCCGCCAACCGCGGCACGGCCCGCGTCTACATCGACGGGCGCCTGGCCGCCCGCGTCAACCTGCACAGCCGGACGCGCATCCGCCGCCGCATCGTCTTCACCCACGGCTGGCCGTCCGCCGGGACGCACTGGATCAAGGTCGTCTGCGCCGGCACCCATGGCCACCCCGCCGTCGACGTCGACGCGTTCGTGACCGTCGGGTAGCCGGCCCCGCAACTCGATCGGCCCGCGGAGGCGGGCGCCGGTGACGGTCCCCGCCGTGCGCGGTCAGATGGCGCGAGCCTCCCCTTCGTCGACGGCCGTGGCGAGCAGGCGCTGCAGCCGCAACCCTCCGAGCGGGCCGGTCATGACGCAGAGGGCCGTGATGATCGCCGCCGCCGCGAGGTTCACCAAGGCGGCGGCGGTGTGGACCGGGTAGTGGGCGACGATCCCGACCCGCACGGCCGCCTCGACCATCAGACCGATCCCCCAGAGGATCGCGAGCCGCCGCTGGATCGCCTGGAAAGCCGCCGACCGCTCGGCCAGCATGTCCCAGCACCGCACGGCCGCCGGGCGCCCCCGGGTCAGCAGCGGCCGGGCCGTGTAGAACGTCATCGGCCGCCGCGTCCAGGCGCTCCCCAGGCACCACAGCCCGACGACCGCGGTGCCCAGGGACTCCTTCGCCAGCAGGAACTTCGGGCTGCCGGTGAAGGCCACGAGGACGAGGCTGGTCAGGAGCAGCGCCGCCATCATCAGCGCGAGGTACTCCTCGGTTCCCTCGCGCACGACGCCTCGGATCGAGCGCGCGAACGGCACCACGCCGCCGGCGAGCAGGGCGGGCGTGGTGCCCACGCCGAGCCCGCTCAGCAGGTAGTACACCGCCACCGGGACGACGACGTCGAGGCCGAGCGGGCTGACCGCCCGCAGGACGGAGCCCTGATCCGAGGACGAAGGCGCTGACATACACCACAGGGTGCCCACCGGCCTGCGGCACGGCCATGGGGTGGCCCGGCCTCGGCCGGTGAGGAGATCCGAACCGCTACTCGGCAAGCCGCAACAGGTCGCGCCGGGTGCGCCGGCGCGCGTCGATGATCACGTCGCGGGCGGGGCGGGTCGGCTCGGGCCGGGTGCGAAGGGTGAGAATGTGGCGCAGCATGGTCGCGCTCCTTTCAGAGGAGGGTTCTCGTTCGGGGAGTTGGATCCGGCCGCTGCGCCAAACTCATCGCCGCTCGACCGATGAGTTCCCGCCGGCGGCGTGATCCCAGGTTCCGATGAGCAGCGTCTCCGCACACCTCAGCCCGGCCGAGTCCGCCCTGCTCGAGCGCGCGCGCACCGGCGACGACCGCGCCTACGGCGAGCTGGTCGACCCGCACCGCCGCACGCTGCACGCCCACTGCTACCGCATGCTGGGATCGCTCGAGGACGCCGACGACGCGATGCAGGACGCGCTCCTGTGCGCCTGGCGCGGCCTCGGCCGCTTCGAGGGCCGCAGCTCGCTGGGCACGTGGCTCTACACGATCGCGACCAACGCCTGCCTGCGGATCGCCCAGCGCCGCCGCGGTCGCGTCCTGCCCCGCGACAACGGGCCGCCCGCTGCGACCGGAACACCCCCCGGCGCCCCGGTCGCCGAGGCGGTCTGGATCGAGCCGTATCCGGAGGACGAGATGCCGGTGGCGTCCGATGCCCCGTCCCCGGGGGCCCGCTACGAGGAGCGCGAGACGCTCGAGCTCGCCTTCGTCGCCGCGCTCCAGCACCTGCCGCCGCGCCAGCGCGCCGTCCTGCTCCTGCGCGAGGTGCTCGACTTCTCGGCCCGCGAGGCGGCCGGGCTGCTCGGGACCAGCGTTCCGTCGGTGAACAGCGCACTCCAGCGCGCGCGCCGGACCCTCGGAGAGCGGGCGCCGCAGCGCAGCCAGCAGGCGACCCTGCGCGAGCTCGGGGACGAGCGCAGCCGCGCCCTCGTCACGGCGTATGTGGACGCGATCGAGGGCGCCGACGTGGACCGGGTGCTCGCGCTCCTGACCGACGACGCCGCCTGGTCGATGCCGCCGCTGCGCAGCTGGTACCGGGGCCGGGAGCCCGTGTCGGCGTTCCTGACGGGATGGCCGTTCCGGGAGCGCTGGCGCCACCTGCCCGCCCGGGTCAACGGACAGCTCGCTGTCGGCTGCTACCTCTGGGACGCCGAACAGGGCGACTTCGGGGCGGGCGTGATCGACGTGCTCACCCTGCGCGGCGACCGGATCGCGGAGGTGACCGCCTTCATCGGCGCCGAGCGCTTCCCCCGCTTCGGCCTGCCCGGGCGCCTGCCGGCGTGATCCCCACTGGGGTGACGCCGAAACCGGCGCACACCGTTGGGTACGGTGTAGCCGATGCGCCTCGTCACCTGGAACGTCAACTCGCTGAAGCAGCGGATGCCCCGCCTCCTGCCGTGGCTGGACGAGCGGCAGCCCGACGTCCTCTGCCTCCAGGAGACGAAGCTCGCCGACGACGCGCTCGCCGAGCTCCTCGGCGACGAGCTCGAGTCGCGCGGCTACGAGATCGCCGCCCACGGCGAGGCGGCGTGGAACGGGGTCGCGATCGTCTCGAGGGTGGGCCTCGACGACGTGGCCACCGGGCTCGCCGGCGCCCCCGGCTTCCCCCACCCCGAGGCCCGCGCGGTTGCGGCGACGTGCGACGGCATCCGCGTCCACTCGGTCTACGTGCCGAACGGTCGCGTGCCGGACTCCGATCATTACGAGTACAAGCTGAAGTGGCTCGCGGCGCTGCGCGACGTGGTCGCTGCGGCCCCCGACGCCGCGGTCGTGTGCGGCGACATGAACATCGCGCCCAGCGACGCAGACGTGTTCGACCCCGATGCCTACGTCGGGCAGACGCATGTCACGCCGAGGGAGCGCAAGGCGCTCGAGGAGCTGATGGCGCTCGGGCTGCACGACGTCGTCCGCGACCGGTGGCCGGACCAGCGCGTGTTCAGCTACTGGGACTACCGGGCGGGCATGTTCCATCAGGATCTGGGGATGCGCATCGACCTCGTCCTCGCCGGCGAGCCGGTCGCGGCCCGCGTCCGGGCCGCCTGGATCGACCGGCACGCGCGCAAGGGCAAGGGGCCGAGCGACCACGCGCCGGTGATCGTCGACCTCGACCGCGCCCCGGACGGCGACATCGGGCCGGTGGTGCCGCCGCCGTCGAACCCGGTCGTCCGGCGCGGCGCGAAGAAGCTGCCGCAGGCGTGACCGTTCCCGGGTGAGAGAGGTCGCCCTCCCCCGGGCTGTCCGAGACCCGCAGCGCGAGAGCTTCCGGGCCGCCGTCGCCACGATCCTCGAGCTCCCGCTCGCCGCCGTCCCGGAGGACTCCGGCGATGGCGATCCCGCCGCGAGCTGGGTGTACTCGCGCTGGCTCGGCGGTCTCGGCCTCGGGCTCGTCCCGGTCGCCGATGCCCGCGCGTTCTCGTGGGCCGGCCCGTGGGTCGGACGCGTCACCGAGCCTGAGGGACGGGCGCGCTACATCGTCATGTACGGCGTGCCGTCGGGCGTCGTCTTCGACCCCGCCGGAAGCGGCGATGTCGACCGCGACTCGGTGGCGGCCGGCTATTTGATCGCCGCCGCCGACATCGCCCTCGCGCGGCCGCCGCTGCCCGAACCGGCGCCCGGCGCCGGTCGCCTGGAGGGGATCTGGGTCGCCGCCGCGGCCGGCGACGCGCCGCGCGCCTGCGACCTCGCGCGCGGGATCCCCGGCCGCGGGCTCGAGGGCGACCGTCACACGGTCGGCGCCGGCACGTTCCCGTCGGGGCTGCCCGGCAGTGCCCTCACCCTGATCGAGGCCGAGGTGTGCGAGTCGTTTGACCCGCCGCTGCGCCCCGGCGAGCACCGCCGCAACGTCGTCACCCGCGGCATCGACCTCAACAGCCTCGTCGGCAGCGACTTTGTGATCGGCGCGCTGCGCTGCCGGGGCATGCGCCTCTGCGAGCCCTGCACGGTCGTCGAGGGCTACGCGTCCCGGCCGGTCCTGCGCGCGCTGGTGCATCGCGGCGGGCTGCGCGCCGACATCCTCGCGGAGGGCGAGATCCGCGTCGGTGACGCGATTCGCGCCGCCCCCCGTCAGTAGGAGCGCTCGACGAACCGCCCGCGGCCGGGCGCGACCTGCAGCTCGCCGTCCTGCACGAGCACCTCGCCCCGCCCGATGGTGACGACCGGGTAGCCCACGACCTCGACGCCCTCGTAGGTCGAATGGTCGATGTTCGAATGCAGGTTCGTGTGCGAGAGCGTCACGCGGCGGTCGGGATCGAACACGACCAGATCGGCGTCGTAGCCGGGCAGGATGCGGCCCTTGCGGGCGAGGCCGAAGACCTCGGCCGGCCGGGTGCAGCACACCTCGACCCAGCGCCGCGGTGAGAGGCGGCCGGCACGGACGCCGAATGTGTGGGCGAGCGCCAGCCGCACCTCGACGCCCGAGGTCCCCGGCGGAGTCGTGACCGTGCCGTCGGCGGCGCGGACGCGGCGGCGGGGGCCGTGGTCGGTCGAGATGATGTCGAGCGCACCGCTCGCGAGCGCCTCCCACAGGCAGCGGCGATGCGTCTCGTCGCGCAGCGGCGGGCCGACGTCGAGCGCCGTCCCGCTGACCGGCTCGTCCGTCGCGTCGATGGTGAGCATCAGGTAGTGCAGGACGGCCTCGCCGAACGCGACCTGACCCCGCCCCTTCGCGGCCGCGAGCTCGCGAACGGCGTCGGCGGCCGTGACGTGGAAGATTAACGTGCGGGCGCCGGCGACCCGCGCCATTGCGAGCGCCCGGTGCACGGCCTCGCCCTCGAACTCCGGCGGCCGGGCGGCCGCGTTGGCACGCGCGCCCGTGCGGCCGGCGGCCGCGTGCTGGCGCTCGAGCTCGGCGATCATGACGTCGTTCTCGGCATGGACGATCGCGAGCCCGCCGAGCCGGCCCACCTCCTGCATCCCGGCGAACAGGACATCGTCCGGCACCTTGTAGGTGTCGTAGGTCATGTAGAACTTGAAGCTCGGCATCCCGCGCGCCACCAGCGCCTCGAACTCCGCGATGCGCTCGATGTTCGGCTCGCGCAGGTTGACGTGCAGCCCGTAGTCGACGACGGCCTTCGCCTCCGCCTCGGCCAGCCGCTTGGCGACCCCGTCCGCGAGCGTCGTCCCCGGCTCGACCTGGGCCTGGTCGACGATCGCCGTCACACCGCCGAAGGCCGCGGCGATCGTGCCGGTGTCCCAGTCGTCGTCGTAGACGGAGGTCGGCCGCTCGGTGCGCATGTGCACGTGCCCGTCGATCGCACCCGGGATCACGAGCTTGCCCGACGCGTCGATCTCCCGCGCCCCGCGCAGGCCGGACCCGATCGCGGCGATCGCGCCCCCCGCCACGGCGATGTCCGCAAGATAGTCCTCGTGCGCCGTGACGACGCGGCCCCCGCGGACGACCAGATCGAACGTCACTGCTCGCCCTCGAGGAACGTCTGCTGCAGCTCGGCGCCCTCGTGCACCGAGACGACCAGGAGCGGGCGGTCACCGGTGTTGCGGAACCCGTGCGGCGTCTCGGGGGGCACGACGAGCATCTGGTTCGGGCGCAGCTCGACAGCCTCGTCGCCGGCGGTCCAGCGCCCCTCCCCCTCGAGCATCAGGAACGTTTCGTGGTACGGGTGCACGTGCAGGTCGACGCTGCCGCCGGGCGGGGTGCGCACGATGATGCCTCCTTGATCGCTATCCGCCCTAGAGTGTGGCATGCCCGAGAACCACTTCGGGGAGGACGTCGCGGCCCGCTACGACGATCCCTCCGACCGCATGTTCGACCCGGCCGCGCTCGCGCCGGTCGTGGACGTGCTCGCCGAGCTGGCGGGCGACGGCGCCGCCCTCGAGCTCGGGATCGGCACCGGCCGCATCGCCCTGCCGCTGTCCGAGCGCGGCGTTCCGGTGCACGGCATCGACCTGTCCGAGGCCATGGTGGCCCGCCTGCGGGCCAAGCCCGGCGGTGGCGCGATCGGCGTCACGATCGGCGACTTCTCCACGACCCGCGTCGACGGGACGTTCACCGTCGCCTACCTCGTCTACAACACGATCAACAACCTGGTCACGCAGGACGCGCAGGTCGCCTGCTTCCGCAACGCCGCCGCCCACCTGGCCCCGGGCGGGCACTTCGTGGTCGAGGTCGGCGTCCCCGACCTGCGGCGGCTCCCGCCCGGCCAGACGGCCGTGCCGTTCACCGTGGCGCCCGGCCGGCTCGGCTTCGACGAGTACGACGTCGTCGGCCAGGGCATGGTCTCGCACCACTACCGGCGCGCCGGGGACGGCCGCTTCGACTCGCTCTCGGTGCCGTTCCGCTACGTCTGGCCGTCCGAGCTCGACCTGATGGCGCGCCTGGCCGGGATGTCGCTGCGCGAGCGCTGGAGCGACTGGGCGCGGAGCCCGTTCACGGCCGAGAGCACGGGCCACGTCTCGGTCTGGCAGAAGCTTGCCTAGGTTCGCGGGGGCGGGCCGGGGCCGTCAGGCGGCGCGCCGGGCCGCGAGCAGCCGGTCGAATGCGGCGACCTCGAGCGGCCGGGCGTACAGGTAGCCCTGCCCCAGCGCACAGCCGTTGTCGCGCAGGAATCCCAGCTGGGCATCCGTCTCGATCCCCTCCGCCAGGCAGTCGATGCCGAGCTTCTCGGCCATCGTGATCATGGTCTGCACGAGCACCGCGGCGTCGCGATCGCCCGGGAGGTCGGAGATGAACGAGCGGTCGATCTTGATGAGGCTCGGCCGGATCCGGCGCAGCCTGCCCAGCGAGGAGTAGCCGGTGCCGAAGTCGTCGATCGCGAGGTTGAGGCCGTGCGCGTGCACGAGCGCCAGCGTCGCCTCGTCCTCGGCCGCGTCGCCCATCGCCGCGTCCTCGGTGATCTCGACGGTCAGCCGGTCGGCGGTGAGGCCGAACTGCGCGACGGTGTCGAGCGTCCGCCGGATCGCCTGTGGCTGCCAGCAGGCCGGCGGCAGGTTGACGGAGACGTAGAGGTCGCGGCCCTCGGTGCACCATCGGGCGGCCTGGGCGCACGCGCGCTCGACGACCCAGGTCGTGATCGGACGGATGAGGCCGCTGCGCTCGGCGACGGGCAGGAAGTGCGCCGGCGCGATCAGGCCGCGCGCCGGGTGGTCCCACCGGATCAACGCCTCGGCGCCGACGATGCGGCCGCGCTCGATCTCGAAGAGGGGCTGGTAGTGCAGGGTGAGCTCGTCGCGCCGGAGCGCGTCGCGAAGCTCGGACGCGACCGTCAGGTCGTATCCCGAGTCGCGTTCCGGGCGGCGGTAGTAGCGATGGCTGTCGCGGCCCCCGTTCTTGGCGGCATAGAGCGCGATGTCGGCCTTCTTCAGGAGCTCGTCGGCGGTGGTGCCGTCCTCGGGGAAGAGGCTCACACCGATGCTCGGCGTGATGTAGGCGCTCACGCCGGCGAGGTCGAAGTCGCGGCTCAGGGTCTCCCGCACGCTGACGGCGACGGCCTCCGCCGCACGGCGGGCGTGCTCGCCTCCTTCCGAGTCGCGCACGAGAATGAGGAACTCGTCCCCACCCTGGCGGGCGACCAGGTCGTCCCGGCGGCAGGCCGCACGCAGACGCTCCGCGCAACGCACGAGCAGCTCGTCCCCGACCGCATGCCCGAAGCCGTCGTTGATGAGCTTGAAGTCGTCGAGGTCGATGAAGAGCACGGCGAGGCTGCGACCGGCGCGGCCTGCATGGGCGATCGCCGACTCGAGCTGCTCGCGGTACGCCGCCCGGTTGGGCAGGCCGGTCAGGCTGTCGTGATAGGCGAGGTGCTCGAGGCGTGCGCGAGCCTCGCGCAGCTCGTCGGCGGCGCGACGCCGCTCCGTGATGTCGGCGACGACGCCGTCGACCCACACGATCCCCTCCTCGACGCGAGGCCGGGCCCGCTCCCACACCCACCGGGTCACGCCGTCGACCCCGACCAGCCGGAACTCGATCTCGGACGCCTCGCCGCGACGGCACGCGTCCGTGAACGCGGCATACCCTCCGCGATCCTCCGGATGGACCGCCTCCTCCCACGCCAGCTCCTCGTCCGCGCCCTCCGGCAGCGGGCCGAGCAGGCTCTCGAGGCCCTCCCCGATGAAGGCGGTGCACTCGTACGAGCCGTCGTCGTCGTAGCGCAGCTCGTACAGGTGAATGGCCGCCGTGCCGGCGATGCGGCGCAGGACGTCGCTGGTCGCGAGCGTCGCGGCCAGGGTCGGGTCGAGCGGCGGCTGGGTCCCGTCGGGTTCCATCCCCCGGCTAATCGTCCTGCGAGCCCGAATTCTGAGCCGGGCAACGACCGGGCCCCGCCCTCTCGGAAGGGGGCGGGGCCCGGGTGTGTCAGGTGCTCCGAGCGGTTACGGAGCGAACCGCGCGAAGTGGTTCACGTTCACGCCGGAGATGCGCGTGAACTCGCCGCCGACCGCGACGCGGCCCTGGTCGGCGCCGACGGCCTCGATGCCGAGGGCGGTGTTGACCGTGGGCGCCCACGGCTGGATCGCGCCGGTGACCTCGTCGAACGCGGACAGCTTCGCCCGCGCCGCCGATCCGGGGCGTCCCGCGCAG
>JAICJC010000183.1 GCA_025928655.1 Thermoleophilia bacterium
CGACGCGCTGTCGAGCGCGCTCGCGAACCAGGGCGGGATCTTCGGCCTGCTGTCGGTGTTCTCCGGCGGCGGACTGGCCCGGCTGGGCGTGTTCGCGCTCGGCATCATGCCGTACATCACGGCCTCGATCATCCTGCAGGTCATGACGCCCGTCTTCCCCACCCTCCAGGCCCTGCAGAAGGAGGGCGAGCTGGGGCAGCGCCGCATCACCCAGTACACTCGCTACCTGACGGTTGCGCTGGCCGGGCTGCAGGCGCTCGGCTACACGTACGCCTTCCACTCCAACTCCCTGGGCGTCACGACCTCCGGCAGCCTGATCAACTGGACGCTCGGGAACGTCATCCTGATCGTCATCACCCTGACCGCGGGCGCCACGCTGCTCATGTGGGTCGGTGAGCTGATCACCCAGCGCGGCGTCGGCAACGGGATGTCGCTCTTGATCTTCGCGTCGATCCTGACGTCGGCCCCGGCCGGCATCTCGGCCTGGTGGAACGGCTCCACGTTCGAGAAGCTCTCGCTCCCCATCGTCGTGTTCGGCGTGATCGTCGCCGTCGTGTTCGTGCAGGAGGGGATCCGCAAGATCCCGATCCAGTACGCGAAGCGGATGGTGGGGCGGCGGATGACGACGGGCGGCTCGACCTATCTGCCGCTGCGCGTGAACATGGCCGGGGTGATCCCGGTCATCTTCGCGGCCGCGATCATGGCCTTCCCGCCGACCGTGGGGCAGGTCGTGCCGTGGACGATCGCCCACGACCTGGCCCGTTTCCTGCAGCCGGGCGGCTGGCCCTTCCTGATCGGCGAGGCGACCCTGATCTTCGGCTTCACGTTCTTCTACGTGGCCGTGATCTTCAACTCGATCGAGCAGGCGGACAACCTGAAGAAGAACGGCGGGTTCGTGCCCGGTGTGCGCCCCGGGCGCCCGACCGCCCAGTACCTCGAGCGCGTCCTCGTGCGGCTGACGGTCGCGGGCGGCCTCTTCCTGGCGCTCGTCGCGGTCCTGCCCTCGCTCTTCATCAAGTACGGCGGGTTCTCGCAGGCGACCGCCCGCGCGCTCGGCGGCACGTCGGTGCTGATCGTCGTCGGCGTGGCCATCGACACGATGCGGCAGATCGAGTCGCAGCTCTCGATGCGCGCCTACAAGGGCTTCCTCAAGTAATCCATGTCCCAGATGGTCGATCGGCAACTCCCGCACGCCTGGACGCCAAAGCGGTCTTTCAGGGCTGCGTCCTTGCGCTGCTCGGTTGACGACCGCCCAGGACATCACGGGAGCTAGCGATCGACCATCTAGACCTGATCCTGATGGGCCCTCCGGGCGCGGGCAAGGGCACCCAAGCAGGGCGCATCGCCGCCGAGCGCGGCCTGGCCCACATCGCCACGGGCGACATGCTGCGCGCGGCCGTCCGCGACGGCACCCCGCTCGGACTCGAGGCCAAGGCGGTGATGGCCCGCGGCGACCTCGTCTCCGACGACCTGATCATCGCGATGTTCCGGGAGCGCCTGGGGGCGGACGACACGAGCGCCGGGGTGCTCCTCGACGGCTTCCCCCGCACCGAGGCCCAGGCCGGCGCACTCGACGACATGCTGCTCGGCCTCGACCGCAGCATCGCTGCGGTGGTCGTGTTCGACATCGACGAGGAGACCGTCGTGCGGCGCCTTTCGGGGCGGCGCATGTGCCGGGCGAACGACCACGTCTACCACGTCGAGTCGAACCCGCCCGCGGTCGAGGGGGTGTGCGACATCGACGGCTCCGAGCTGTACCAGCGCGACGACGACCAGCCGGACGTGATCCGCACCCGGTTCCGCAAGCAGTGGATCGAGGCGGCGGCGCCGGTGATCGAGTACTACCGCGGCCGCGGGCTCGTCTCGAACCTCGACGCCGCGCAGTCGCGCGAGCAGGTGTCGGCCGAGCTCGACGAGCTGCTCGACGGGCTCGGGGCGCGGGCGTGATCGTCCGCAAGACCGACGCCGAGGTCGAGACCATGGCCCGCGCGGGGCGGGTCGTGGCCGCCACGCTCGACCTGGTCGAGGAGCACGCGGCGCCCGGCGTGACCCTGTCCGAGCTCGACCGCCTGGCGGAGGAGTTCATCGGCTCGCACGGCGGCACCCCGACCTTCAAGGGCTACCGCGGCTACCCCGGGTCGATCTGCGCCTCGCCGAACGCGATGGTCGTGCACGGCATCCCCGGCCCCTACGCCCTCGAGCCCGGCGACCTGCTCTCGATCGACGTCGGGGTCACCCTCGACGGGTACGTCGCCGACTCGGCCATCACGTTCACGATCGGTGAGCCGTCCCCGCAGGCGGCCGGCCTGATCTCCGCCTGCTACGAGGGCCTCGAGGCCGCGATCGACCAGTGCCGGGCCGGCAACCGGCTCGGCGACGTCTCCCACGCGGTGCAGACCGCCGTCGAGGCGCGCGGGTTCGGCGTCGTCCGCAGCCTGGTCGGGCACGGGGTCGGCCGCAACATGCACGAGGACCCCCAGATCCCCAACTACGGCCCCCCCGGCCGCGGCCCCAAGCTGGCGCCGGGGATGGTGCTCGCGATCGAGCCCATGATCACCGCCGGGTCATACGACGTCGAGGCGGGCGACGACGGTTGGGCGGTCTACACCCGCGACGGCAGCCTGGCCGCGCACTGCGAGCATACGGTCGCGATCACCGACAACGGCCCCCGCGTGCTCACGCGGCGCGGATGAATACCGGTGCCAGGCACCCGTTATTCATGCCGCATCAGGGGCTGCCGGGCGGTGATAGACTTCTTCGTCGCTCAAGGCATTGCTGTCGCCTGCCCGCCGAGCGTCGTATAGACCCCGTGGAGGTTTCCCGTTGAAGGTGCGCCCCAGCGTCCGCCCGATGTGTGAGAAGTGCCGTGTGATCCGGCGCCACGGCCACGTGCTCGTGATCTGCTCCAACCCGCGTCACAAGCAGCGCCAGGGCTAGGAAGGACGTGATCTGATGGCACGTATCGCAGGCGTCAACCTCCCGCGCGAGAAGCGGGTCGAGATCGGTCTCACCTACATCTTCGGGGTCGGCCGTTCCACATCGAACGCCGTGCTCTCCGAGCTTGGCATCTCGGCCGACACGAAGGTGCGCGACCTCACCGACGAGGAGGTCACCCGGCTGCGCACGCACATCGACTCGCTGACGGTCGAGGGCGACCTGCGCCGGGAGCGCTCCCAGAACATCAAGCGGCTCATGGAGATCGGCTGCTACCGCGGGCTGCGCCACCGCCGCGGGCTGCCGGCGAACGGCCAGCGGACACGCACCAACGCCCGCACGCGCAAGGGCCCGAAGAAGACCGTCGGCAAGCAGCGCAAGAAGTAACGCCAGGAAAGGACTGAATGCCTCCCGCACCCCGTAGAGGCGGCACGCGTGGCCGCGTCCGCCGCAAGGCCCGCAAGAACATCGCCATCGGCCAGGCGCACATCAAGACGTCGTTCAACAACACGCTCGTCGCGCTGACCGACAAGGACG
>JAICJC010000155.1 GCA_025928655.1 Thermoleophilia bacterium
AACGTGAACTGCCCGCTCTCGGTCACCCGCTCGGCGGTCTACTACGGCGACCGGGCCGTGTGCGACCCGGACATCCCGGCGTCCGGCGGCGCGATCGCCCCGGTGACCGTGCTGGCGCCGGAGGGGTGCCTGGTGAACGCCGTGGCGCCCGGCGCGGTCGTGGCCGGGAACACCGAGACGTCGAGCCGGATCGTCGACGTCGTCATGTCGGCGATGGGCGGGGCGGCCGCCGTGCCGGCGAACGGCCAGGGGACGATGAACAACGTCACGTTCGGGACGCCGGCGTTCACCTACTACGAGACGCTCGGCGGCGGCCAGGGCGGCTCGCCCGCGGGCCCCGGCCCGAGCGGCGTGCACGTTGCGATGTCGAACACGCTGAACACGCCGATCGAGGCGCTCGAGCGCGAGTACCCGCTGCGGATCGAGCGCTACGCCCGCCGGCCGCGCACGGGCGGGTCGGGCCGGCATCCCGGCGGCGACGGCGTGGTGCGCGTCTACCGGGTGCTCGAGGACTGCCGCCTGGGCATCATGAGCGAGCGTCGCCGTCACGGGCCGAGGGGCGCCGCCGGCGGTGGGGACGGCTCCCCGGGCCGCAACACCCTGAACGGCCGCCGCCTGCCGGCGAAGTGCAGCCTCGACCTGCACGCGGGCGACGTGCTCGAGATCCGCACGCCGGGCGGCGGCGGCTGGGGCTCCGGCTAGGACGGAGCGGGGTCAGACCCCTTCTGGTGCGGACCCGCCACGCGGGGTCAGACCCCTTTTGGCGGGTCCACGTAGCCGGGTACCATGGTGCCATGGCGACGGTGGTAAGACCCGCTCGCAAGCAGAAGCCGCGTCGCTCCGGGCCGGGGTCGGGCGCCGGGAGGCCGTGGCTCGTGATCGTCCGAAACGACGATCACAACACCTTCGACGGCGTCGCGTTCGCGCTCGCGCGCACCATCCCGGGCGTCACCTTCGAGCGCGGCCAGGCGATGGCCAACACGATCCACAACTCCGGCAAGGCGGTGGTGTGGACGGGCGAGAGGGAGCGGGCCGAGCTCTACTGGGAGCAGCTGGCCGGCTTCGGGCTCACGATGGCGCCGCTCACCCCCGCGGGCTGAACGGCCGTCGATGGTTGACCCCTGGAGGATCCAGGCCGACCCGGAGTGGGCCGCCGCCATCGCGATCGTCGCGCTCGACTACGCCGTCGTGGTGCGCGCCTGGCGCCGCCGCGGAGTCGAGACACCGGGCCTGCGGATCGCGTCCTTCGCCGCCGGCCTCCTGCTGATCGCCGTCGCGCTGCTCTCGCCGCTCGAGCACATCGCCCTCACCTCGCTCCTCTCCGTCCACCTGCTCCAGAACGTGATCCTGGCGGACTGGGCGCCGCCGCTGCTGGTGCTCGGCCTCTCGGCCGCGATGGTGGCCGCCTGCGAGCGCCGCCGTTCGATCCGCCTGCTCACCTCGCCGGCGTTCGCGATGGTCTACTGGCTCGTCGCCTGGTACGTGCTCCACGTCCCGGCCGTGTACGGCTACGCGCTCACCCATCGCTGGGCGCTCGGGGTCGAGCACCTCGTCTTCCTCACCGCCGGTCTCGTGTTCTGGTGGCCCGTGCTCGTCCCCGGCCGGATGCAGCCCTGGCCCAAGCTGGCGTACCTGTTCGGCGCGTTCGTCGCCGCCGCGCCCGTCGCGCTCGCCCTGGCGCTCACCCATCCGCAGTACAGCTTCTACGTGCACGCGCCGCGGCTGTGGGGCATCTCGCCGCTCGAGGATCAGCAGCTGGGGGCGATCGCGATGGCGGTCGAGCAGGCCGTCATCCTGTTCGCCGCGTGCTCGGTCGTGTTCCTCCGGCTGCTGGCGGAGGACGAGGCCGGCGACGCCGGGGTAGGCTTCGAGGCGTGAGAGCCGCCTGCATCCAGTTCCAGGCCCGGGCCGAGAAGACCCGCAACCTCGAGGACATGGCCCCGCTCGTGGCGAAGGCGGCCGGGCTCGGCGCCGACGTCATCCTCCTTCCGGAGAAGTGGAACGCCTGGCTGGACGGCCCCGGCCTGCGCGACCAGGCCGAGCGGCTCGACGCCGGGCCGACGGTCGAGATCATGTCGGACTGGGCCCGCGCCCACCGCGTGAACCTGATCGGCGGGAGCATCGCGATCCTCGGCGACGGCGACCGGGTCGGCAACGTCTCGATCGTCTACGACCGCGAGGGGTCGCAGACCGCCGCCTACACGAAGATCCACCTCTTCGACGTCGACGTCGGCGGCATCAGCTATCGCGAGTCCGACGGCACCGAGCCCGGTTCGGAGCCTGTCGTCGCCGAGATCGACGGCGTCCGCTTCGGGCTCACCGTCTGCTACGACCTGCGCTTCCCCGAGCTCTACCGCGCGCTTGCCCTCGACGGCGGCGCGACGGTGCTGACCGTCCCGTCCAACTTCACCCTGCTCACCGGGATGGCCCACTGGGAGCTGCTGCTGCGCGCGCGGGCGGTCGAGAACCAGGCGTTCGTGCTCGCCACCGGCCAGCACGGCTATCCGGGCGGCCTGAACAAGCCGAGCTACGGCCACAGCATGATCATCGACCCCTGGGGGACGGTGCTCGCCCAGGCCCCGGACGGGGACGGCGTCATCGTCGCCGACCTGGACATGGCGGCGCTGGCGGACATCCGCGAGCGGCTGCCCGCCCTGCGTCACCGGCGTCCCGAGACGTACGGCCTCGAGGCCGCGGTCAGCCCAGGTATTGCAGCGTCCAGGTGACGCCGGCGTTACCGGTGTGCGCGATACGGGTGGTGCGCCCGTCCGCCTCGGCCACCCACCCCCGGCGCCGGTCCACGAACATGACCGAGTAGTCGCCCACCCCGCGCGGCACGGACATCCGGCGGTGCACCCAGGCCCGCCCGTGGGTCGCCGTGGCGGTGAGTGACGGCCGGCCCCGGCCGCAGGCCACGCACAGGCCGAGGAACTTCACGACCTGCGGGGAGACGACGTCGAACGGCCCGGCGTAGTCATCGATGCGCGGCACCTTGCGGGGGGTGTGGACGAACTGGGCCAGCTCGGCGACCCAGTGGGAGCCACCGTCGAAGCTGGCGTAGACCGCGTACGCCTCGTGGCTGGCCGCCACGCCGTCGGTGAACAGCGCCCAGACGCTGCCCCCGGGCGTGCAGTGCACGACGGCCGCCCCGGCCCTGTGCGCGAGGGTGAACTGCAGCTGCCAGGTGGCCCCGCCGTCGTGGGTGAAGAGCACCTTTCGGCCCTGCCCGACCCAGCCGACCGACGGGGTCGTGAAGCACACCGAGTGGCCGCGCACGCCCCGGCCCTTCCAGCTGCGGCCGCCGTCGCGCGTGCGCACGACCTCGAGGCCGCCGGCCCTCTCGGCCACGCCCCACCCGACCCGGCGGTTCAGGAAGTCGACCTGCGCCAGCGTGGTGCGCAGCCCGCGGTGGGTCCAGCGGGCGCCGCCGTCCGTCGTCGCCAGCACACCCCGGCGCGAGAGCGCGAAGCCGATCTGCGCCGTCGGGAACTGCACCTCGTGGACACGGTGCGCGGTGTAACGCTCGAGGTGCCACGTGCGCCCGCCGTCGGCGGTGGCGACGATCCCGCGGGCGACGCCCACGTGTCCGCGCAGCCGGCCGGCGAAGGCGACCGCGCCGAGCGGAGAGTCGGCCAGCGCGGGCGCCGCGCCGGCGGCCAGGACGAGCCCGCAGACCGCCAGGGCCACCGCCGCCAGCCGTCGCCGGCTCAGCCGGGCGGCGCCGTCGGGTCGGGGAGCACGCCCTGGCGGATGAACCACCAGCGCACCGCGTCGATGTAGGCCTTCGGCTGCTCGATGTGCGCCATGTGGGCGGCCTTCTCGATCACGACGAGCTCCGAGCCCTCGACCTCGTTGTGGATCTCCTCCGAGCGCGCCAGCGTGCACGTGCGGTCGTAGCGGCCGACGACGACCAACATCGGCTTTCGGATCCAGCGCAGGTGGTCGAGCCACTCGAAGTCTCCGTAACCCTGGGCGGCGAAATGGGCGAGAACGTCGGGAGCGTACACCGTCTCGTCGGACTGCATGAACCGGCTGTAGGCGTCGCCCATCTCCCAGAAGTGGAACGGCATCTGGGCGGCGGTGTTCTCGCGCGCCTGCTCGACGGTCTGCAGCCGCGCCTCCGCGTCCCACGAGCGCCGGATCTGCTCGCGCATGGCGGCGGGCTCGAAGCGCTCGATCTCGCGCTCGACGTCGGCCATGAGCGCCTCGCTCGAGGCCGCCCCGGAGGAGATGACGTAGTGGCTCGCGCTGCCGCGCTCGAGCGCGTGCGACAGGGCGATGATGGCGCCGAACGAGTGCCCGAGGACGGCGTACTCGTCGAGGTCGAGCGCCGCCGCCAGCCGGTCGATGTCCTGGGCGAACCCGCGCACGGAGAGCGTCGTCGGGTCGACCCGGGGGGACTGGCCCTGGCCGCGCTCGTCGACGTAGATCAGCCGCAGGCCCATGTCCCCGAGCGGGTCGAGCCAGGGCTTGAGCTCGTGGTGGTCGAGGCCGGGGCCGCCGTGCAGCAGCATCAGCGGGTAGCCGGAGCCGTGCTCGACGATGAAGACCTCGCCGCCGTCGTCCAGCGAGACGAGGCGGCCGTCGTCGCTAGCCATTCATCTTCCGGTAGCCGAGGGCGTGCTCGGCCTGCATCATCTTGTGGATCTGGGTCGTGCCCTCGTAGATGATGGGCGCGCGGGCGTTGCGGAAATAGCGTTCGACCGGGTACTCGGCCGAGTAGCCGTAGGCGCCGTGGACCTGGATGGCGAGGTTCGCGGCCTTGAAGGCGCTCTCGGTCGCGTGCCACTTGGCGAGCGACGTCTCGCGCGTGTTGCGCACGCCGCGGTTCTTGGCCTCGGCGGCCTGCATGACCAGCAGCCGCGACGTCTCGTAGCCGAGCACCATCTCGGCGATCATGTCCTGCACGAACTGGTGCTTGCCGATCGGCTTGCCGAAGGTCTGGCGCTCGTTGGCGTACCTGACCGACGCCTCCAGGCAGCCGCGGATGACGCCGACGGCGCCGGCGGCGACCGTGAACCGGCCCTGGTCGAGGGAGTGCATCGCGATCTTGAAGCCCTCGCCCTCCGCGCCGACCAGGTTCTCGGCCGGCACCTGGACGTTCGAGAAGAAGAGCTCGCCGGTCGATCCGGCCCAGATCCCCAGCTTGTGCGGGATCTGGCGGGCCTCGACGCCCTCCCACTCCCGCTCGACGACGAACGCGGAGATGCCCTTGTGCCCGGCGTCGGGATCGGTCTTCGCGAACACGAGCTCGTAGTCGGCCTCGGTCGCGTAGGAGATCCAGTTCTTCTGGCCGTTCAGCAGGTAGGTGCCGTCGTCCTGGCGGATGGCCGTCGTCAGCATGGCCGCGACGTCCGACCCTGCGGCGGGCTCCGTGAGGCCGAAGCAGCCGAGCTTCTCGCCCTTCGCCATCGGCTCCAGGTACTTCGCCTTCTGCTCGTCCGATCCGAAGTGCAGGAGCGAGAGCGAGTTCAGGCCGACGTGCACCGAGATCAGCGTCCGGAACGCCGACTCGCCGCGCTCGATCTCCTCGCAGATCAGCGCCTCGCACACGTAGTCGAGGCCGGCGCCGCCGTGCTCGACCGGGATCGGCGCGCCCAGGAGGCCCAGCTCGGCCATCCCCTCGATGATCCCCATGTCGAGGTGATGGTTGATGTCGTTCTCGTGCGCGACCGGCAGCACGCGCCGGTCGACGAACTCGCGCACGGTCTCCTGGATCGCGCGCTGCTCGTCGGTCAACTGTAGGTCCACACCCGCTCCTCGCCGCCGAGTTCTCCGGCGAGTGATCCTATCGGGGCGCCCCGGGCGAGGAGGCGGTTAGCATCGGCGGCGTGGACGAGCCGGCCCTCGAGAGCCTCCTCGCCGAGCAGCGCGATTACTACCGCGCCCGCGCGCCCGAGTACGACGACTGGTGGCTGCGGCGGGGGGCTACGCGCTCGACGCCGGCGCCCGGGAGGGCTGGTTCGCCGACGTGGCCGAGCTCGAGGCGGAGCTGCGGCGCTTCGGCCCGGCCGGCGAGGTGCTCGAGCTCGCCGCCGGGACGGGGATCTGGACGCGCCGCCTGGCCGAGCACGCCGACCGGGTCACCGCCGTCGACGCCTCGCCGGAGGTGCTCGCGCGCAACCGCGAGAAGGTCGGCCCCGGGGCCGTCGACCACGTCGTCGCCGACGTCTTCGAGTGGGAGCCGCCGCGGGCCTTCGACGTCTGCTTCTTCAGCTTCTGGCTCTCGCATGTCCCGGAGGCGCGCCTGGCCGGGTTCTGGGACCTGGTCGGCCGCGCGCTCGGGCCCGGCGGGCGGGTGTTCCTCATCGACAACGCCCGCACCGGCGACCCGCGGCACACCGTGGGCCGAAGCGGCGAGGTGATGCGGCGCCGGCTCTCGGACGGGCGCGAGTTCGAGATCGTGAAGCGCTTCTGGGCGCCGGCCGAGCTCGAGGCGGAGGCGGCGGCGTTCGGCTGGCGGCTGCGCGCCGGCGAGACGGCGAACGGCAACTTCCTGTTCGCCTCCGGCGACCGCGGCTAGATGGCAGGCGGTGCCGGCCCGGCGCTCGCCTGGAGCGGCGGCAAGGACTCGGCGCTCGCGCTCTGGGCGCTCCGGCAGGTGGGGGCCGAGCCCGCCGCGCTGATGACGACGGTCACCGACGACTACGGCCGCGTCTCGATGCACGGCGTCCGGCGCGAGCTGCTGCGGCGGCAGGCCGCGGCGACGGGGCTCCCGCTGGTGGAGGTCAGGATCCCGGCGGGCTGCACGAACGACGTGTACGAGGCCCGGATGGCGGGGGCGTTCGCCTCCGCCGAGCTGGCGCCGGTCGAGGAGGTGGCCTTCGGCGACCTCTTCCTCGAGGACATCCGCGCCTACCGCGAGAGCCGGCTCGCGACCGCGGGCCGGCGGGCGCGCTTCCCGCTGTGGGGCATCGACACCGCCGCGCTCGCGCTGCGGTTCCTCGCCGCCGGCTTCCGGGCGGTGGTCGTGTGCGTCGATCCCCGTGCGCTCGACCCCTCGTTCGCCGGCCGCGAGTACGACGACGCGATGCTCGCCGACCTGCCGGCAGGCGTCGACCCGTGCGGCGAGAACGGCGAGTTCCACACGTTCGTCACCGCCGGCCCGGTCTTCGCGGCCCCGATCTCATACCGCCGCGGCGAGGTCGTCGAGCGCGACGGCTTCGTGTTCGCCGACCTGCTCGATGCCGAGCTGATCGATCCAACGGCCTGCCGGGCCGCAGCGCCGCGTCCGGGTGGCACGGGGGGTGGGGGTCGGCGGGTGGTGAAGAGCGCGGGGAACGGGCACTTGGCGCCGTTTGCATGTGTCATTTGCAGAATCCGGACGCTTCTGCCACACCTCGTCACCCACCTGTGACATCCGCACCGTCACACTCGTCGGTGTGATGGATGCGCCGCTGCCCACCCTCTACAAAGCCCGCAACCTGCCGC
>JAICJC010000172.1 GCA_025928655.1 Thermoleophilia bacterium
CACGACGTTGTTGCGGCTCCGGTTGAGCTCGATCACCTTGCACAGGAGCGTCTGGTCGCGGTACTCCTCGAGGTCCTGGACGCGGCGGATGTCGACGAGCGACGCGGGCAGGAAGCCGCGCACGCCGAGGTCGATGATCAGGCCGCCCTTGACGACCTCGATGACCCTGCCCTCCACCGGCTCGCCGCTCTCGGCGGCCGCCTCGATCCGCTGCCACGCCTTCTCGAACCGGGCCCGCTTCTTCGAGAGGATCAGCCGGCCCTCGGCGTCCTCCTTCTGGAGCACGAGCGCGTCGATCTCCTGGCCGATCTCGACCTCGTCGTCGGGGTTCACCGACCGCCGGATCGAGAGCTCGGAGATGGGGATGACGCCCTCCGACTTGTAGCCGATGTCGACCAGGATCTCGTCCTTGTCGACGCGGACCACCGTGCCGGTGACGACGTCGCCTTCGTTGAAGTTCGTAAGGGTGCGGTCGTAGTCGGGGATGAGCTCCCCGTCGACCTCGATCATCCAGGTGTCGGTATCAGTCGTTGCCATCAAGTATGGGACGAGAAAATTCGGTGCAACGTTTGCAGCAAAAAACAGGCGGGGAAATGACCCGCCGCGCGCCGTAGTATACAAACGGCCTAGCGGCTGGTGAGCAGGTGGCCTCCGGCTTCGATCGCGGCGGAGCGCGGCGGGATCGTGACCCGGCCCGCCGGCCCCATCGACACGCTGCCCCCGACGTCCGACGGGTTGACCGCGACCACGCCGTTCGGGTATCTGCGCACCCACACGTCTCCATCCTTCGTCGCCGGGGTCGTGGGCACGGCCCCGGGCGAGATCTGGTAGATCGGCGAGCTCGCGGCGGCCGTGCCCACGTAGGCGGAGCCGCGCGGGATGGCGACCAGCATGAACGAGGCCAGGCCGTAGACGGTCTGTTCCCGGTTCAGCCCCGGGTCGTCGCGGACGTAGACGCCGGACTCCCAGCCGCTCGCCTTCTGGAAGTAGTGGAAGACCGTGTTCCACGCCGCTCCGGCCACGCGCGCGAAGCCCTCCCCGACGGTCACGACATCGGTGCTGTTGATCTGGTGGAAGTCGACCACCGACGGGGGCCCGTTGTCGGCCAGGAGCGAGTAGCCGCCGCCCAGCTTCACCGTCGCCCGCACGAGCGCGAGGGCGGCGGCGAGCTTCTGGCGCCGTTGGCGCTCGGTCATCGGCTCGCCCGTGGACGGATACACCGGTACCTCGCTCCAGTCGGGATCGTTGCTCGCGTCGATCGCCTCCACCCCGGTCCACCCGCCCGCCGCGAGGCTCTTGCGCACATGCACCCCCCACGCGGCGTCGTACTTCGGGTCGGTGAAGTTCAGGAGCACCCAGCCCGGATGCTCCAGAGGATGGATCTCCGTGCCCGTCGCCGAGTGCATGATCCAGCTCGGGCGATGCGCGCGCACCCAGTCGAGCCCGAACCCGGCCAGGCCGCAGCCGTTGCAGGCATACAGGAGGGAGCGCTGCTGCCACGCCAGCAGGCCGGCGCTGCTGCGGCGCATGAGCCTCGGCAGCCGGCCCCATCCGAGCTGGCCGACGACGGCGGCGTACTGCGCGCCGATGCAGCGGGCCCGGGTGGGCGACGGCGCCCGCTCCGGCGCGAACGCGAGCGGCACCCCCGGGCGGCGCAGGCCGCTGCACGCCTTCGGTGTGCTCGCCGCCGGGTGGCCCTCGCACGAGACGGCCGCGAGCAGCGCGGCCATCGCGGCGACCGCTGTCAGGACCCGCATCGAGTGCAGCGTCCCGCGGGCATCCCGATCACGCCGCCGTCGGGCGGCGTGATGACCTTGACCACCTCGAGGGCGAGCTCCGACCCGCAGTGGGGGCAGTAGCCGCCGTCGGGGGGATGGTGGCTGAGCGCGAAGACGATGTCGGAGTCGACCCCGGACCCCCGCGCCGAGACGACGCCGCGGCCGTCCCGCACGCGCCCGAACTCGAGCCGCACCTCGCCGGTGCGGTCGTCGCCGTAGCTGCGCACCGTGCCGATGGCGACGCCGAGCGCGCAGTCGAGGCTGTCCGCCGGCACCGCGGGCAGGAAGAGCTCGGCGACGACCTGCTCGCCGAGGTCGCCGGCGTCGATCCACAGGTACGTGCCGGGCTCCTCGCCGCGGCGGGCGGGGAGCGCGCTGATCGTCCCCGTGATCTGCGTCCAGGTCATTTCGCCTCCAGCCAGGTCGCGCCCACGCCGACGTCGACGGCCAGCGCCGGGTCGAGCGGGTAGGCGCCCGTCATCTCCTCGGCCACGAGTGACCGCAGCGCCGACAGCTCGCCGTCGGCGGCCTCGAACAGGAGCTCGTCGTGGATCTGGAGCACGAGCCGCGAGCGGCGGCCCTCGTCGCGCAGGCGCCGGTGGATGCGGATCATCGCCACCTTGATGATGTCGGCGGCGCTGCCCTGCATGACCGTGTTGACCGCCAGCCGCTCGCCCAGGCTGCGGGTCTGCCAGTTGGACGCGCGCAGCTCGGGGATCGGCCGCCGGCGTCCGAACAGCGTCGTCACCCAGCCGTCGGTCTTCGCGCGCTCGATCGTCGCCGCGATGAACTCGTTCACGCGCGGGAACCGGGCCAGGTAGGTGTCGATGAAGCTCTGCGCCTCCTCGCGGGAGATGCCGAGCTGCTCCGAGAGGCCGAAGGAGCTGATGCCGTAGATGATGCCGAAGTTCACCGCCTTGGCCTTGTTGCGCTCGTCGCGGGTGAGCTCGGCCGGCGGCTTCCCCAGCACCTGGGACGCCGTCACCCGGTGGATGTCCTCGCCGCGCGCGAACGCCTCGTGCAGGGCCGGCTCGCCCGAGAGGTGGGTGAGGATGCGCAGCTCGACCTGGGAGTAGTCGGCGGACAGCAGCTTCGACCCGTCGCCGGCGACGAAGGCGCTCCGGATCTCGCGCCCGAGCGGCGTGCGGATGGGGATGTTCTGCAGGTTGGGGCGGATCGAGGACAGCCGTCCGGTCGCCGCCGTGGTCTGGCTGAAGGTCGTGTGCAGGCGGCCGTCTCCCGCGTCGATCAGGTCGGGCAGCGGCACCAGGTAGGTGTTCAGGAGCTTCGACTGCTCCCGCCACTGCTCGACCACGTCGACGATGGGGTGCATGTGCCGGATCTTGGCGAGCACGCGCGCGTCGGTCGAGTACCCCGTCTTGCCCTTGCGGTCGGCCGGAAGCCCCAGCCGCTCGAACAGCACCTCGCCGAGCTGCTTCGGCGACCCGATCACGAACGGCCCGCCCGCCAGCTCGTGGCAGCGGGCCTGGAGCTCCTCGACCTGGTCGGCCAGCTTGGCCGCGATCTCGGCCAGGCGGTACGTGTCGACCTTGATCCCGGCCGCCTCCATCGCCCCCAGCACCGGGACGAGCGGCAGCTCGACGTCCTCGTAGAGATCCGTCATCTCGCGCTCGCCGAGCCGCTCGGCGGCGCGCGCGTGCAGGCGCCTGGCCGCCGCGGCGGCGCGCACGAGCGCCGAGGTCTCCTCGTCGGCCGCCACCTGCAGCCCGAGCCCGGCCTCCTCGGCCAGGTCGTCGATCGCGTAGTCGGCCCGGCCCGGGTCGAGCAGGTAGGCCGCGATGGCGGTGTCGCCGGCGGGCGTGAGGGCGGGGTGCTTGAGCCCGTGCGTGATCACGCGCCGGTCGCGCAGCACGTCGACCACCCGGGTCGCATCGACCTCGACCACCAGCACGTCGGCCCCGTCGCCGGTGACGGCCGCCCGGCCGCCGCCGATCGCCAGCGCCACCTCGTCCGGCAGCGCCTTCAGGTCGTCGACCCCCGCCTCGCGCCACGTCACCTCGACGCCCTCGAGCACCTCGACCGGCGCTCCCGGGACCGCCTCCTCGAGCTCGTCCACGCGCTTGAGCAGCGCCCGGAACTCGAGCTTGCGGAAGAGATCCTTCATGGTCGACCGGTCGGGCGGCGCGGCCACCATGGCGTCGAAGTCCACGTCGATCTCGAGCTCGCGGTCGATCGTCGCGAGCACCTTCGAACGGGCGGCATCGTCCATGGCGGTGCGCAGGTTCTCGCGCCGCTTCTCGCCCGGCACCGCGTCGAGGTTGGCGTACACGCCCTCCATCGACCCGAACCGCACCAGCAGCTCGGCGGCGGTCTTGTCGCCGATCCCGGGCACGCCGGGGATGTTGTCGGAGGTGTCGCCCTTCAGCCCGATGAAGTCCGGCACGACGTCGGGGCCGATGCCGTAGCGCTGCATGATCCGGTCGGGCGTGTAGACGACGACGTCGGCGACGCCGCGCGGCGTCATCATGATGCAGACGTTCTCGGACGCGAGCTGGAACGCGTCGCGGTCGGTCGAGACGACGCAAACCCTGTGCCCGGCCGTCTCGGCCTTGGTCGCGAGCGTGCCGATCACGTCGTCGGCCTCCTTGCCCTCGACCCGGAAGTTGCGGTATCCGAAGGCCTCGACGATCGGCTGGAAGTACGGCACCTGCTGGCGCAGCAGGTCAGGCATCGGCCGCCGGTGGGCCTTGTAGTCGGGCGCGAGCTCGATGCGCGCGGTCGGCTTCTCGTCCCACGCGACGAGCACGGTCGCGGGGCGGTAGTCCGCCAGCAGCTTCATGAGCATGTTCGCCATGCCGAGGAGCGCGTTCGTCGGGAACCCGTCGACGGTCTGGAGCTCCTCGGGAAGCGCGTAGAACGCCCGGTAGGCGAGGCCGTTGCCGTCGACCAGGAAGACGTCGCACTGCTTGGCCGGGGCGTCGTCGAGGTTCAGATCCTTGGGCTGAGCCTGCTTGACCGTGGCCATCCTTCGCAGCGTATCCGAGCCGCACGCGGGCGCGCACCAAACGGGGTCAGACCCCTATTGGTGCGCCCGCCGCTCGTGTTCACCTCGTCACCGATCGACCATCTAGGCTTCCGCCGTGTCACGGAACCCTTCGGTCTCGTACAGCCTGACGATCCGGGTCGAGATCCCCGCGGTGGCCGGCTCGTTCGCCAAGGTGGCGGCAGCGATCGGCGACGCGGGCGGCGATCTGGGGGCGATCGACCTCGTCCGCGTGGCCAAGGGCCACCGGGTGCGCGACATCACCGTCTCGGCCTCGGACGCCGAGCACGGCCAGCGCATCGTCGGCGCGGTGCGCGAGCTGCCGGGCGTGCGGATCGTGAACGTCTCCGACCGCACCTTCCTCATGCACCTCGGCGGGAAGATCGAGGTGCAGAACAAGGTGCCGGTGAAGACCCGCGACGACCTCTCGATGGCCTACACGCCCGGCGTCGCCCGCGTCTGCATGGCGATCGCCCAGGACCCCGACAAGGCCCGGGCGCTCACGATCAAGCAGAACGCGGTCGCGGTCGTCACCGACGGGACGGCGGTGCTGGGCCTGGGCGACATCGGCCCGCGGGCGGCGATGCCGGTCATGGAGGGCAAGGCGATGCTCTTCAAGGAGTTCGCCGGCGTCGA
>JAICJC010000081.1 GCA_025928655.1 Thermoleophilia bacterium
ACGCGCTGAACCGCACCCTATCGCGCACCCCATCGACAGGATCGGCCACCGCGTACACCTACGCGGGTCTCGGCCAGGATGTCGCCTCGGCGACCACCGGGTCGGACCCGACGACCTATTACGCGTATGCTTTGGGGGTGCCGATCGCCCAACAGCAAGGCACGGCAACGCGCGGCTATGAGCAGGATCCCCACGGCGACCTGTCCGTGATCCTGGACACGGCCGGGACTCCGACCGGCACCATCAGCTACGCCCCCTGGGGCACGCAAGACGCGGTCATCGGCAGCGACGCCACCTCCTCGCTGCTCGGCTACCAGTCCCAGCCGACGGATCCCACCACCGGCCTGGTCGACATGGGCGCCCGCCTCTACGACCCGTCCCAGGGGCGCTTCACAAGCGAAGACGCGGTGTTCGGAAGCCTCACCAACCCAGTCACGCTCAACCAGTACATCTACGCGGGCGACAGTCCCATCGCCAACACAGACCCGACCGGCAACATGCTGATGTGCAACAACTGCCCAATACTGAGAGGAAAGCCGCCGAGGAACAGTCGGCCTCCGGGATCGCTGCCGAAGAAGGCTACACCCAAGTCGCCCAGACGTATGGCACCCAGGCCACCGCAGACGCCGACGCCGCCGCGACGGCCGGCGAGCGAGATTTCCCACTCCCCAAGCCGGCGCCCGCGCCCCCCGTCTCGGCGACATACACGAATCACTGGCGCGGCGAGCCCCTGTATGGATCCGGAGTGATTGTGGAAACACAGATGTCGTACGCGATCACAGCCGGAGATCGGGATGCGCGCCTCAAGATCCTGGCTGATGGCGCGGGGCTGCAGATCGGGGACGCGTTGTGGAAGTTCGAGGGTGGGGGCCTCGCGTCAGATGGACAGGTCGACTTGTCCAACGGGTATATCGAAGGAGCCCTCAGTTCGTCCCTGCAGGGACCGACGTCGCACTACTTCCAGATCGACGGGTTGACCACAACGCTTACCCCTTCACGGTCGGGAGTGACGTTGACGACAGCGGTCGGCGTGTCGTCTGCGCGCGTTCCGCTCTCCGGGGTCGTGGATATGAGCGCCACGATTGAGCCGACGACTGGCCAGAACGCTTTGGGTTCGAGCGTACGCTGGGCAGCGGCCCAGTTGGCAGGCCAGACCGTCGTGAGCCTTGTGCAATCGTATCTCAACTCGCGGGCAGGTCTCGGCTCACCGCTTAGCACGCTTGAGTGGGCAGGAGTTCGCAGGTGACCGCCACGCGTCTCGACTCCCCTAAAACGTATAACCCTTCGCGTGTACGGCGGACATCGGTGGTTCTTGCCGCTGCCACCCTCGCGCTGGCGCTTCTTCCGGCCTGCGGCGGAGGCCAAGGCTCGGGGCGGCCGGGGTACTGCGCCGGCGCCGCGGCACACCCGCTGCGGCCACCAGGCGCGGCGTTGGCCGAGTCCGTGCGCGCCGTCCAGCGCTTCGGTCTTCGCCCCCGCTATCTCGCCCCGCGGTCGTTCGGTTCCGCCGTCGGGTCGCTCGTCCCCGGCCCGGCGCCGGGGTTGACCGGGATCGCGACCAACGCCTGTTCGGCGCAGATCGGGCGGACCGGGGTCGTGGTGTTCTTGTCGTTCCGGACTCCCCGAGAGGCCACGGCGTGGATGGAGGGTCCGGCAACACGCTGGCACGACGCGGTCGACCGGGCGGGCATTCCCCAAGACGCGAGCGACGTCCAGCGGGGAATGGTCTTGGGGTCGTCGTGCTGGATCGTGGGGGTGTACGAGAATCTGGTGTCCCCGGTGCCGGTTTCCGGGGAGTTTCGGTCGCTCCCCCACAGTTCCGATGAGGACCTCCTCTCGGACCCCTCCGTCGGAAGGAGGGTTCTTCCTCCATTGTTCGGATGCTAAGCGGGGTCCCCCTGTCGGAACGGGGGAACCTAGGTCGCCACACCGAGCCCGAGGAGTCCGGCGACGAGTGGACCTTTTCAGGCATCACGACGCCGCCTGAATCTCCGGCAAGCCGTCAGCTTTGGCCCTGGGCAGACATTGCGCCTTCTCATCGCCGTCCTCATGCTGGCGGCGTTGCGCTCCGCGTGGGGTGGTGCCGAGGCGCGCGGGATGATCCGAGGCGCGGGCGCATACCGTGAGGTGTCCTGCTAACACAGTTTGCATGCCGAGCCACCTGACAGACACGGGGGTACGCCGCATTCGGGTTGTAATGTTCGGCGTCGGCATCCCGCTGATCGCGCGCTGGCGTCGTTTCTCGGGTTCCGTTTGGCGACGGTCTCGGGCGGTGCTCTTGCGATCGCGGTCGTCGCACTCCTGTCGCAAGGGGGATCCTGAGTGCCTGCTACCTCACAGCCGCCAGCGATTCGTTCGTGCTGATGGGGCTGTGCTAGCCGTCAGGGTTTCGTTCGTTTTGTGAGTGTTCGCTGCGGCTTGGGAGCGAGCCGGAGGCGAGCGGAGAAGCAGCGGCGTGCGGAGTCAGCGGCCGCCTATGGTGATGCTGGCGGTGACGCCTCCGTCCGCAACTTCGCCTCCGTCCCCGCCATCGCACCGCCTCCAGGCTCGCACGCCGAAAACGGCCAGCCTCGAAGCCGGGGCGGACGTCACACACGCACGAAACGCTGACGGCTCACACGACGCCGACGCGAACGAAATGCTGGCGGCTCAAGGCGAACGAAACCCTGGCGGCCGTCAGCTACCCAGTATCGATTCGCGATGGTGGCGGTCGTGTTGGTGATCCTTGGCACGGGTGCCCCCGGCGCGTGGCGGACGGCGTCCGATGCTTCGGCCGGGTCGGTCGCGGGGTTTCTCGTGATCGTCGTCGGAGGCTCTTTCGGCCTGGCGGCATCCCTCAGCGCGGGCGCCGTCGAGGCTGCCCGAGGATGCACAACGGTGCGAGCTTCTGGGTGGCGGCAGCCACATGCGGCGTTGCGCTGCGGATCGCGCTGCGTCGGTCGGGCTGGATGCGCAGCTCGTGGAGGACGCGGTTTTCGCGGCGCTGTTTGCCGGTATCGGACTCGCGACGATCCACGCGCTCGTCGAGGGCGCGAAGGCGAGTCGCCAGCCGGAAGAGGACGCCGCCTCCGCCACCACCGGTTCGAATCCGAGTCGGAGGTCGAGGACGATGCGGCTCATGCGGCGCGTTGGGCCGACGGCGCTCGTGTGCGGTCTCTCGTCCACCGTGCTCGTGGGAACCGTGGCTGTTTGGCCCAGCCATGGATCAGCGTCCGAGCGCGCAATCGCTGGTCGTCCATGTTTCCCGAGCATCGGACGACTTCGCTCACCTATAAGGCCTGCATGCTGCTCAGGAGCGTCGGCATCGACCACGCTGTGGTACTGAACCGCCGGTCGCGCGCATCGATCATAGGCACCGTCCCGGGAGTCGTCGCGGTCGTTGCCGACATCGACGCGCGGGAGACCTCGACGTTCGGTTCAGCGGTTGTCGTCGTGTTCCGAAGTGCTTCGGCGTCCTCGGCGCTCGACGGTCCGATGGATGCCTTCCAAGCTTAGTGGCGACGAGCCCCCGTCCCTCCCCTCGTCCTGCCGCCGGGCGACTCGGAGAGCGATGCGAAGATCGGCGCGGCGCTGACGGGCGGTCCGCATCTAACGGTGGCCCAGGCCGGCTCTCTGCGCCTCTACTACGGAAACGTCACGTCGGTTCTCCGGCTGCCGCCTGCTCGCCGCGTCATCTCGGGAACGTCGTCCAGGGATGTGGGCAACCTTCTGATACAGCACCTCATGGCTGGCGCGCAGCGTGTGTAACACACAGGTTGGCAGGTTTCGCACGCGGCTCCCGAACGTTGCTGGTCGCCCAGGTTCTGCTGGTCGGTCTCTCGCTGGTTGTGCTCGTGCGCACCTCGCAGTCCCGCCAATACTTCTACGCCGTGGGTGTGCTCGCGATCAACTTGGCGGTCGTGAAGGCCGTACGCGCGCAAAGCCCGTTCGAACCATGGCGAGGGGTCGTCTCGAGGCGGGAGTACGCTCTCAACAAAGTTCTGATGCAAGGAGCGGTCGCTCTTTCTGCGATCGGCTGGATCGCGACCGGGGCGTTCGCATGGGTGTATGTCGGAGTCGCCCTGGGCGGGATCCTCACGGTTGGGCATCGGTCGATCCACAACCGCGGAGGGCCCCAGGACACCCGATGATTGGGGTAGTTTCAGGGCGGCGACTCGGCGTGACGGCGCGGTATGCTGGCGGCGAACTATTGGGCGCTCGTAGCCCGGCGCCTTGGGTTGGCGTCAGGGACTAGCGACGAGCTCGGATTCGGCGGGTTCTCGTGATATGCCTTGGGGATAGCCAGAGCTTTCGTCCACACGGCACACTCGGCCGACCACATCCTTTGGTTGGCATCGGATCATCCGGGATTCAGGGCGGGTTCGAGGACTCCTTTGAGATTGCCCATCCGTTCCGATAGAGAGAGGGTTGTGAACCGACTGACATCGACATGGTCCGTTCCGCTACGGGTTCGACTCTTTACACTCGTGCCGCTGCTAGTTATTACGGCAGCGATTCCCTTCGTTTTCATCGATGTCGCCTCAGGCCACGCGTCCGGCCTGAGTTCGGTATTTTTCCTCGCATGGTGCTCGATCGTCGTTGGGTTTTGGTACAGGCTGGCTCTGACCACATTCCAGATCGATGCGAGGTCCGACGAGCTCGTCTTTCATCGCCTCTGAGGCTCCGTTCGCATCTGTCCGGCCGAAGTCTCAGAGATCAGGTCGAAGGCCTTTCGGAACGGCTATGTCTACGTCCTTCGGTCGTCCGGCCGTCCGATCTTGATCCCATACATGCTACCCGGCCTGGACGATTTTGTGGGTTCCGTCCGGACGGCCAACCCGCAAGTGAACGTCGTCGACCTGTAGTCACGTGACCTTGTCGTGTCACCGCCGATGGGTCGGAGATCGCTCGTTCGAACAGACGGCCGATCACAGGACCGCCGTCGGGCGGCCTGGAAGTGCGCGCGCATTGCGGGGAGGTGGTCCCCGCTCGCGGGCGTTCACGGACCGTCGCGGCCGGACCGGTAGGCAGGGAGCGGGGCGGCTGCGGCGAGTCAGCGCGCGCACCGCCATCTCGTTCAGGGCCGGAACTGGTCGACGTACCAGACCTCGACCGGTCGGCGGCGCCGGTTCGCGGCGAACCGGCCCTGAATACCCGGTGCCTGGCACCGGTTATGCACGCCTGGCCCGCCCGGCGGCCAGTCCCGCGAGGCCGACGGCCAGCACGACCAGCGCGACCACGGCCGCGACCGCCCCGGCGACGGCCGACGCGAACTCCGCCAGCCACAGGGCCGCGAACAGGCCGGTGAACCCGCCCATCGCGATCCGCGCGGACCGACGCTGCACCCGTCTCGTCGCCAGGGCGAGCACCGCCGCCATCGCGATCACGGTCAGCGAGTCGACCGAGATCACGCCGCCCCTCCCGGCAGGTCGGCGCCGATCAGCCGGGCCAGCGGTCGCGCCTTGACGAGCGACTCCTCCACCTCCGCGGCCGGGTCGGAGTCCCACACGATGCCGCCGCCGACCCACAGGTGCAGCTCGTCCCCGGCAACCGCGAGGGTGCGGATCGTGAGGCCGAGGTCGAGGTCGCCGTTGGGGTGCACGACGCCGAGCGCTCCCATCGACGCGCCCCGCCCGACCGGCTCCAGGCGGGCGATGTGGTCGATCGCCGCCAGCTTGGGCGCCCCGGTCACCGAGCCGCCGGGGAAGGTGGCGCGCAGGAGCTCCGCCAGCCCGACGTCGGGCCGCAGCCGGCCTTCGACGGTCGAGACCATGTGGCGCACGCCCGCCATGGGGCGCTCGGTCAGGAACTCCGCCACCCGGATGCTGCCGGGCCGGCAGACGCGGCCGAGGTCGTTGCGCTCGAGGTCGACGATCATCACGTGCTCGGCCCGGTCCTTCGGGCTGGCCGCGATCGGCTCGCGCGACCCGGCGGGGCGGGTGCCCTTGATCGGCATCGTGCGGGCGCGCTCGCCGCGCGTCTGCAGGAACAGCTCGGGCGTCGCCGAGACGATCGACCAGCCGTCGCCGTGAAGCGCGTGCGCCCACGCCGCGTCGAGCGGTCGCAGCGCCGCCTCGAGCGCTCGCGGCGAGCCCTGGAACGGTGCCCGCAGGTGCTGCACGAGGTTCACCTGGTAGACGTCGCCGCGGCCGACCGCCGCCCGCACCCGCGCGACCGCGCCACGGTGCTCGGCCGGGCTCCACGTGGGCGCGAACGGGCCCGTGCGGAACGGGCCGGCCGCCGGCTCGGGCTCCCCGGCCGGGCGCACCCGGCACGCCGCCAGCGGCAGCCGGCACGGCTCCGGCGGCTGGGACACGCGGACGCCGGCGAGGCCCGCCGCCAGGCCGTAGCCGAGGTAGAGGTCGGCGCGCATGCCGCCGGGCGGGTCGGGCGTCCCGAACCCGTGGCCGTGGAGGAAGCGCTCGATCTGGCCGAACGGGTCGTCCGCCGCCGAATCGAGCACGAGCCAGCGGTGGCTTGCGCGCGGGGTGAGGGTACCGGCGGCGATGGCGTATCGTAGGCCGCGTGGACGCCCTCGAGGTCTCGAATCCGCCCACCGCGGACGACCTGTCCCGGATCGCGGAGCGCGTCCCCGACCTGCGCGGCTACCCGCTGCGGGCCGAGCCGCTGCCGGGCGGCCTCACGAACCTGAACTACCGTATCCACGGCGCCCCGGAGGCGTACGTCCTGCGCGTCACCGGCGAGGCCGAGATGCTCGGCGCCGACCGCGAGGCCGAGTACGCGGCCACGGTGATGGCGGGCGGCCTCGGCATCGGCCCGCAGGTGCTCGCCTACCTGCGGCCGGAGAAGATCCTGATCACGCGGTTCGTCGCGGGCCACCTCGTGCCGCCGGAGCAGATGCGCACGACGGCGATGCTGGGGCAGGTGGCGGGGTTGCTGCGCCGGCTGCACGAGGGCCCCGCCATCAACGCGTCCTTCTCGGCGTTCGGGATCGTCGAGACCTACCGCGACAACGCGCGCTGGCTCGGGGTCGAGCTGCCCGAGGCGTTCGCCTGGTCATGGGAGCGGGCCGAGGAGATGCGGGCCGCGCTCGCCGCCGACCCGCCGCCGCCGTGCCTGTGCCACAACGACCTGCTGAACGCGAACTTCCTGCTCGAGGGCAACCGGCTCCTGATCGTCGACTGGGAGTACTCGGGGATGGGCGACCCCTTCTTCGACCTCGCCAACTTCTCCACCAACCACGACCTGACCGAGGACGACGACCGCACCCTCCTGCGCGCCTACCTCCGCCGCGTGCGCGAGCGCGACTTCGCCCGCCTCCGGCTCCTGCGGATCATGTCGGACTTCCGCGAGGCGATGTGGGGCGTCGTCCAGCAGGGGCTGCGCACCACCGACGCCGACTACGTCGCCTACGCCGACCAGTTCTTCGCCCGGCTGCGCGAGCGCGCGTCCGACCCGCGCTACCCGGCCTTCATCGAGGCGCTTCAGGCTTGACTGGTCTATACCAGTTGTGCGAGGCTCCCGGCCCGTGAGAGACGAGGCGCAGGCGGTCGTGATCGGCGGTGGCGTCGGCGGCACGAGCATCCTCTATCACCTCGCCCGCCTCGGCTGGAAGGACGTCGTCCTGGTCGAGCAGTACGGCCTCACCCACGGCTCCACCTGGCACTCCGCGGGCCTGGTCGGGCAGCTGCGCTCCACGATCAGCCTGACGAAGATGATGCAGTACTCCGTCGGGCTCTACGCCGACCTGGCGCGCGAGACGGGCAAGGATCCCGGCTGGCACCAGCTCGGCGGGCTGCGCCTCGCCTCGTCGCCGGAGCGCTACGAGGAGATCCAGCGCCAGGCCGGCTGGGCGAAGAGCTTCGGGCTCGACATGGAGCTCGTCTCGCCGGCGGAGGCGAAGGAGCTGTTCCCGCCGATGTCGACCGACGGCGTCGTCGCGGCCGCGTTCATCCCGCTCGACGGCTACCTCGACCCGAGCCAGCTCACGTTCGCGCTCGCCGACGGCGCCCGCCTGCGCGGGGCGGACATCGAGCAGCGCACGAAGGTGACGGGGATCAATTTGCGCGGCGGGCGCGTGCACGAGGTCGTGACCGACAGGGGCACGATCCGCACCGACGTCGTCGTGAACGCGGGTGGCATGTACGCGCCGCAGATCGCGCGCATGGTGGGCGCCACCGTCCCGATCATCCCGTACGGCCACGAGTTCCTCGTGACCGAGGCGTTCGCGCCGGCGCTGGCGCCGCTGCCGACGCTGCGCGACCCCGACCGGCTGATCTACTTCCGCACCGAGGTCGGCGGCCTGATCATGGGCGGCTACGAGCGCAACCCGGCCCCGTGGGCGCTCGACGGCGTGCCGGACGGCTTCGAGGCCCAGCTCCTGCCCGAGGACTGGCCCCGGTTCGAGCCGCTGCTCGAGGCGGCCGTCGAGCGGGTGCCGGCGATGGAGACGGCCGAGGTGCGCAAGCTCTACAACGGCCCGGAGGCGTTCACCCCCGACGGCGAGTTCATCCTCGGCGAGTCGGCGGTGCCCGGCTTCTGGGTGGCGGCGGGCTTCTGCGCCCATGGCCTCGCCGGCGCCGGCGGGATGGGCTGGCAGGTGGCCGAGTGGATCGTGAACGGCGAGCCCAGCCTCGACCTGTGGCACATGGACAGCCGCCGCTTCGGCCGCCAGTACTCGAGCCGCGCCTACGCACTCGCCCGGGCGACCGAGGTCTACTCGACCTACTACGACATCAAGTATCCGAACCACGAGCGCGCCGCCGGCCGGCCGCTGCGGCTGTCGCCGGCCTACGGCCGCCTGGCCGGGCTGGGCGCGAGCTTCGGCGAGAAGTCCGGCTGGGAGCGGGCGAACTGGTTCGAGCCGAACGCCGCCCTCGGCGACGAGGGCCTGCGCCCCCACGGCTGGGCCGGCCAGCACTGGTCGCCGGCGATCCACGCCGAGGCGGTCGCGACCCGCGAGCGGGCGGGGCTCTTCGACGAGACGTCCTTCGCCAAGATCGAGGTGTCGGGGTCGGGCGCCGCGGCGTTCCTGCAGCGGATGTGCGCGAACGACGTCGACCGCGAGGCCGGGACGGTGACGTACACCCAGATGCTGAACAGCCGCGGCGGGATCGAGTGCGACTTCACCGTGACCCGCCTGGCCGAGCATCGCTTCCGGATCGTCACCGGCACGGCCTTCGGGAACCACGACATCGGCTGGATCCGCCGCCACATGCCGGCGGACGGCTCCATCGACGTCGCCGACGTCACCTCCGCCTACGCCTGCCTGGGGCTGTGGGGCCCGCGGGCGCGGGACATCCTCCAGCCGCTGACGACGGCCGATCTCTCGAACACCGGCCTCCCGTACATGCGCGCGGCCGAGATCGCCGTCGGCCACGTCCCCTGCCTGGCCGTGCGCGTGACCTACGTCGGTGAGCTCGGGTGGGAGCTGTACTGCCCGTCGGAGTACGGCGCGGCGCTGTGGGACGCGATCTGGGATTCCGGCTCCGGGCACGGCCTGCTCGCGGCCGGCTACCGCGCCATCGACGCCCTCCGGATCGAGAAGGGCTACCGGGTCTGGGGCGCCGACATCACCCCGGAGGACACCCCCGACGAGGCCGGCCTCGGCTTCGCCGTGAAGCCGGACAAGGGCGTCGACTTCATCGGCCGAGACGCCCTGCTGCGCGCCCGCGAGTCGCCGCCGGGGCGCCGGCTCGCCTGCCTCGCGCTGGCCGACCCGCTCGCGGTCACGCTGGGCTCGGAGCCGGTGCGGGCCGGCGGCGAGATCGTCGGCCGCGTGACCACCGGCGGCTACGGGTTCGCCGTCGGGCGCTCGCTCGCCTACGCCTACCTGCCGGCCGATGCTGTGGCCGTCGGGACGGCGGTCGAGGTGGAGGTGTTCGGCGACTGGGTCGGCGCCGAGGTGGTGGCCGAGCCGGCCTGGGACCCGGCGGCGGAGCGCGTGCGGGCCTAGCCCGAACGGCCGCGGCTGGCTAGGCTTGCCAGGATGCGCTGCCAGCGGTGCGGGACCGAGAACGACGACGGGCGGAAGTTCTGCGGTGAGTGCGGCGCTGCCCTTGCCGTCGTCTGCGCCGCGTGCGGCACCGCCAACTCGCCCGGCGCCAAGTTCTGCGGCGAGTGCGGCTCGACGCTCTCCGCGGCCGGCCCGACCCAGGCGCCGGCCCCCGAGCCGCTGGCCGAGCGCCGGCTCGTGTCCGTGCTCTTCGCCGACCTGGTCGGGTTCACGACGGTGTCGGAGGCGCGCGACGCCGAAGACGTGCGGGAGCTGCTGTCGCGCTACTTCGACACCTGCCGGACGCTGATCACCCGCTACGGCGGCACGGTCGAGAAGTTCATCGGCGATGCGGTCATGGCGGTGTGGGGCGCGCCGGTGGCGATGGAGGACGATGCCGAGCGCGCGGTGCGGGCGGCGATCGACCTCGCCGGTGCGGTCGAGGCACTCGGGGCCGAGATGGGCACCGGCGACCTGCGGGCACGCGTCGGCGTCCTGACCGGCGAGGCCGCCGTCACGATCGGCGCCCAGGCGGAGGGCATGGTGGCCGGCGACCTCGTGAACACGGCCTCACGCATCCAGTCGGTGGCGGAGCCCGGCACGGTGCTCGTGGGCGAGTCGACGAAGCGCGCGACGGAGGCGGCGGTCGTCTACGAGGACGCGGGCGTCCGCGAGCTGAAGGGCAAGGCCGACTCCGTGCCGGTGTGGCGGGCCGTCCGCGTGATCGGCGGCATCGGCGGCGCCCAGCGCACCGCCGGCCTGGAGGCGCCGTTCGTCGGCCGCGACCGCGAGCTGCGGGTCGTGAAGGAGCTCTTCCACGCCTCGGCCGGCGAGTCGAAGGCGCACCTGGTCTCGGTGCTCGCCGTCGCCGGCACGGGCAAGTCGCGGCTCTCCTGGGAGTTCTTCAAGTACATCGACGGCCTGGCCGAGGACGTGCGCTGGCATCGCGGCCGGTGCCTGCCCTACGGCGAGGGCGTGACCTTCTGGGCGCTGGCCGAGATGGTGCGCACCCGGGCCCAGATCGCCGAGGGCGAGGACACCGCGTCCCAGCGGGCCAAGCTGCATGCGGCGGTCGAGGAATCGATCCCCGACGCCGAGGAGCGTCGCTTCGTCGAGCCGCGGCTGGCGCACCTGCTCGGCCTCGAGGAGCACGCCCAGTGGGAGCGCGAGACCCTCTTCAGCGCCTGGCGGCTCTTCTACGAGCGGCTGGCGGAGGAGATGCCGACGGTGCTCGTGTTCGAGGACATGGAGTGGGCCGACGCCGCCCTCCTCGACTTCATCGAGTACCTGGTCGACTGGTCCCGCAACCACCCGCTGTTCGTGATCGTGCTGGCCCGGCCGGAGCTCACCGAGCGGCGGCCGACGTGGGGCGCGGGCAAGCGCAACTCGAGCTCGCTCTACCTGGAGCCGCTCGCGATCGGCGAGATGGACTCGCTGCTCTCCGGGCTCGTGCCGGGGCTGCCGGAGGAGCTGCAGGCGCGGATCCGCGAGCGGGCCGAGGGCATGCCGCTCTACGCCGTCGAGACGGTGCGCATGCTCCTCGACCGCGGCCTGGTGGTCGAGCGCGACCACTCCTACATCCCGGCCGGGCCGATCGAGACGCTGGAGGTGCCCGAGACGCTGCAGGCGCTCGTCGCCGCCCGCCTCGACGGGCTCGGAGGCGAGGAGCGGCGCCTGCTCCAGTCGGCCGCGGTGCTCGGGAAGACCTTCACCGTCCAGGCGCTCGCGACCCTGGTCGGGCGCGCGCCGGACGACGTGGAGCCGGCGCTGGCCGCCCTGGCGCGCAAGGAGATGCTCTCGCTCGCGGCCGATCCGCTGTCGCCGGAGCGCGGCCAGTACGGCTTCCTCCAGGACATGGTGCGCCGGGTTGCCTACGAGATGCTCTCGAAGCACGACCGGCGGGCGAAGCACCTTGCCGCCGCGGCGATGGACGAGGGCGAGGAGGAGCTGGCCGAGGTGGTCGCAGGCCACTACCTGGCGGCCGCCGCCGCCGATCCGGACGCCGCCGACGCCGGCCAGATCGCGCGCCGGGCGGTGACCGCGCTGCGCCAGGCCGGCCAGCGGGCATCCTCCCTCGCGGCGACGCAGGAGGCGCAGCGCTACTACGAGCAGGCCGCCGCGCTCGCAACCGAAACCGCCGAGCAGGCCGACCTGCTCGAGCACGCGGGCATCATGGCCCAGCGCGGCGGCCGCGCCGACGCCGCCCGCGCCCACTACGAGCGGGCGGTGGCGCTCTTCGAGGACGAGGGGGCGACCCATCCGGCCGCCCGCGTGTCTGCCCGCCTCGGCGAGATCATGTGGGACACCGGCCGCCTGCGCGAGGCGCTCGCCCGGATGGACGCGGCGCTCGAGCTCCTGGCCGCCGAGGAGGCGGACGCCGACGTCGCCGCGCTCATGGCGCAGATCGCGCGCTTCTCGTTCTTCGCCGGTGAACGCGAGATCGCGCTGGAGCGGGTCGAGACCGCGCTCCAGCTGGCCGAGGCGCTGGGGCTACCCGAGGTGCT
The DNA here is from genome assembly GCA_025928655.1 of Thermoleophilia bacterium. Taxonomy (GTDB): domain Bacteria; phylum Actinomycetota; class Thermoleophilia; order Gaiellales; family JAICJC01; genus JAICJC01. The sequence goes on from JAICJC010000081.1 coordinate 12,439, forward strand.
CTCGCATGCGATCAACACGAAGGCGACGATCCTCGCGACCCAGGGCCGCCCCGGCGAGGGAGGGGCGCTCGTGCGCTACGCGCTCGAGACCGCGCTCGAGCACGATCTGCCCACCGCGGCCCTGCGCGCATACAACAACGTCGCCGATTTCGAGGCGCGGGCCGACCGCTACGAGCACGCGGCCGCGCGCTTCCGCGACGGCCTCGCCCTCGCCCGGCGCGTCGGCAGCCGCCAGACGGAGTGGATGTTCCTCGCCCAGACGTATCCGCTGTACGCCCTCGGACGCTGGGACGAGGCGCTGGAGCAGGCCGCGGCGATACCCGAGGGAGCCTACTCGCAGACGCGCTTCCCCTTCGTGTGCTTCCTCGGAAACACCGTCTCGATCCTCTGCCACCGCGGCGAGCTCGACGTGGCCGAGGAGCTGGTCGGGCGCTACGCCGACCTGCGCGAGTCCGCCGATCTCACGGAGCGGACGGGCTACGCATGGCCCGAGGCGCAGCTGCATCTGGGCCGCGGCGATCCGGCGCGGGCGCTGCGGCTGGCGATGGCGGCCTGGGACTTCCGCGAGTCCGCCGGCAACAACTCCGAACCGCTCAAGGAGTCGTTCGCGATCGCCGTCCAGGCGGCGCTCCTCGTCGGCGACCGCACGCAGGCGGATGCGCTGGTCGCGGCGGTCGAGGCCGCCGGATACGGCACCGTTCCGCCGCTCCTGCGCGCGTACGCGATGCGCTTCCGGGCCCACCTGGCGGCGGGCGCGGGTGACCTCGAGCGGGGCGACCGCCTGTTCCGCGGGGCGGCTGCGCTGATGCGCGAGCTGGCGTCGCCGTTCCCGATGGCCGTCACGATGCTCGAGCACGCGGAGCTCCTGCTCGGGACGGGCGATGCCGCCGCGGCGGAGCCGATCGTGGCCGAGGCGCGCTCGGTGTTCGAGCGCCTGCGCGCCGCCCCGTGGGTCGACCGTGCCGGCCGGGCGGCCGCGGGCGCCGGCGACCGGGTCGCCAGCTAGGCCCCGTCAATTGGCATTCGCCGCGAACGCCAATTGCCCAGAAATACGGTCGGGACGGGCCGCGGCTCCCGGCGGGCCGGCCGCCCTGCAGGTGGGGCGGCGCTTCCGCGCCGGGCGAGCCGCGTACCGTCCCTTGTCTGCGACCGCGGAGGGGACACTACGCCCCGGGCGTTAAGCCCAGAAGGCGGAAACGTAACGGTGTCGTAACGGCCCCGCCCGTGAGGGCGGTCAGGCGGCCGGGGCGAGCTCGCGCCGGGTGAGCGTCTGGTCGCGGCGCTGGCCGATCCCGACCATCGTCACCGGGACGCCGACCCGCTCCTCGACGACGTCGAGGTACGCCCGCGCCGCCTCGGGCAGCTCCCCGAACGCGGTCACCTCCGAGATGTCCGTGCTCCAGCCCGGGAGCTCCTCGTACACCGGCTGGGCGTGGTGGAAGTCGGTCTGGTGGGACGGGAACTCGACCGTCTCGCGGCCGTCCTCGAGCCGGTACCCGGTGCAGATCGGGATCCGGTCGAACATCGAGAGCACGTCCAGCTTCGTCACCGCGAGCTCGGTCAGCCCGTTCAGGCGGGCGGCGTAGCGGAGCCCGACGATGTCCAGCCAGCCGCAGCGGCGGTCGCGGCCGGTCACCGTCCCGTACTCGCCGCCGCGCTCGCGCAGCCGGGCGCCGCGGTCGGCGTCGGCCTCGCTCGGGAACGGGCCGGCGCCGACGCGGGTCACGTACGCCTTGGTGACGCCGAGGACGGCCGCGATGCGGGTCGGCCCCACGCCGAGCCCGGCACACGCGCCGCCCGCGACCGGGTTCGAGGAGGTCACGAACGGATAGGTGCCGTTGTCGATGTCGAGCAGCGTTCCCTGGGCGCCCTCGCAGAGCACGAAGCGGCCGTCGGAGAGCGCGCGGTGGACGAGCAGCGAGGTGTCGGCGATGAACGGGCGGATGCGGGCGGCGTAGCCGAGCATCGCCACCGTCACCTCCTCCTTGTCCAGCGGCCGGTGGTGGTGGAGCTTGCGCAGCTCGAGGTTCTTCACCGAGAGCGCCGTCTGGATCTTCATGCGCAGGATCTTCTCGTCGAGCAGGTCCTGGACGCGGATGCCGACGCGCAGCGCCTTGTCGGCGTAGGCGGGGCCGATGCCGCGGCGAGTCGTCCCGATCTGGAGCCGGCCGAGCTGCAGCTCGGAGTCGGCGTCGATGATCCGGTGCCACGGCATGATCAGATGGGCGTTGCCACTGATCCGCAGCCCGGAGACGTCGACGCCGCGCGCGAGCAGGCCGTCGAGCTCCTCGATCAGGACCTCCGGATCGATCACGCACCCGTTCCCGAGCACGCACTCCGTGCCCGGGTACAGGATCCCGCTCGGGACGAGCCGCAGCTTGTACGTCTCCGACCCGATGACCAGCGTGTGCCCCGCGTTGTTGCCGCCCTGGTAGCGGGCGACGACATCGGCGCGTTCCGCCAGCAGGTCGACGATCTTGCCCTTTCCCTCGTCCCCCCACTGGGCGCCCACGACCACCTTGAGCGGCATCTGGCTGCCTCCGGCGTTTCAGGCCCCGGGATGGGCCAGGTTGTCGAATCGGGTATAGCGGCCGACGTAGGCGAGCTTCACCGTGTCGAGCGGGCCGTTGCGGTGCTTCGCCAGGATGATCTCGGCCGTGCCCTTGTCGTCGCTCTGATCGTTGTAGTAGTCGTCGCGGTACACGAACATCACGAGGTCGGCGTCCTGCTCGATCGACCCGGACTCGCGCAGGTCCGACAGCACCGGCCGCTTGTCGCCGCGCGCCTCGACGGCGCGGGAGAGCTGGGAGATCGCGATCACCGGGACGTCGAGGTCGCGGCCGATCAGCTTGAGCGCGCGCGAGATCTGGGAGATCTCCTGCACCCGGTTCTCCACCTTGGTCATGCCGCCCATGAGCTGGAGGTAGTCGACGATGATCAGCCCCAGCTCGCCCTTGAGCCGCGACTTCAGGCGCCGGCTCTTGGCCTTGATCTCGATCGACGTCACGCCGGCCGTGTCGTCGATGTAGATCGGCGCATCGTAGAGCTTGCTCGACGCCGTGGTGAGCTTCTCCCAATCGCCCTTGTCGAGCTTCCCACGCCGCAGGCGCTTGGAGTCGACCTTGCCCTCGGCGCACATGAGCCGGGTGGTCACCTCCTCGCGCGACATCTCGAGCGAGAAGATCGCGACCGGCGTGCGCTCCCGGATGCCGACGTGCGCGGCCATGTTGAGCGCGAGCGACGTCTTGCCCATCCCCGGGCGGGCGGCGAGCACGATCAGGTTCGAGTCCTGGAACCCGGCCGTGAGGTCGTCCAGCTGCCGGAAGCCGCTCGCGACGCCGGTCAGGTCGCGCTCGTTGTCCGCGAGCTGGGTCAGCCGGTCGAACGACTGCTTCAGCAGCGTCTCCATGTTGTGGAAGTCGCCGGTGATGCGCTGGTCGGCGATCCCGAACACGATCTGCTCGGCCCGGTCGACCAGCTCCGGCGGCTCGCCCATGCGCTCGTAGCCGAGCGTCGCGATGTCGGTGCCGGCCCGGATCAGGCCCCGGTACGTCGCCGTGTCACGGACGATCTGGGCGTAGTGGCGCGCGTTCGCGACCGCCGGCACGGTCGCCGCGAGGGTGTGGACGACCGCCTTCCCGCCCACCTCGTCGAGGAGCCCCCGGTTGGAGAGGGCGTTCGTGAGCGTGATCGTGTCGACGTTCTCGCCCCGCCCGTACATCTCGATGATCGTCTGGAAGATGGTCGCGTGCGACCGGCGGTAGAAGTCGTCCGGCTGCAGCAGCTCGGAGACGGTCGCCACCGCGTTGCCGGACACGAGCATCGCGCCCAGCACGGACTCCTCGGCGTCGAGGTCCTGGGGCGGAACCGTCGGCTCGTGGGTGGTGACCGCCATCCGGGTAGGGCTTAGAACTCGTCCTCGAGGTCGGACGGCTCGGCCTCGAAGGCCTCGACGCCGCCCTCTTCCTCGGCCCCGCCCGGGACGACCATCACCTTCAGCATCGCCCGCACGTCGCCGTACACGGTCATCGTGACCTTGTGGCTGCCGAGCGTCTTGATCGGCTCGTCCAGGTCGACCTTGCGGCGGTCGATCCGGATCTTGCGCGCCTTCCAGATCGCGTCGGAGATGTCGGTCGAGGTGACCGACCCGTACAGCTTGTCCTCCATGCCGGCCCGCCGCTTGATCGTGAGGACCGTGCGGTTGAGGACGTGGGCCATGTCGCGGGCCTGCTCGTCGCTCTGCGCCTCGTGCCGGGCGCGCTGGTCGGCCTGGCGCTGCACCTCGGCGACGCGCGCGTCGGTGGCGGCCTCGGCCAGCTTGCGCGGGCCGAGGTAGTTGCGCAGGTGGCCGGCGGCGACCTGGACGACGTCGCCCTTGCGCCCCAGCTTCTCGACGTCCTGCAGGAGGATCGCCTGTTGTGCTCTTCGTGCCATGTTCGTCCCTCTCAGCCTCGGGCGGCCGCAGCCGCCGTCGGATGGTCGCATTCCCTGGACGCGGTTACCAGCCCGACGGCCGCGGAACGGCCGCTACGAGCGTGGAAACCGTCAAGATGGTTGATCGGTGACTCCCACGATGTCCTGGGCGGTTGCGAACCGAGCAGCGCAAGGACGCAGGGAGTGGTGATACTGGGCCAAGTATCGGCGCGACCGAGGACGCGGCGATGCGACGGTTCGCAGCCGCAGCGCCGCCCGCGCTGCACCTCGTACGAGCCGTCGTGCGTCCAGGCGCGTGTGGAGTTGCCGATCAACCATCTCAGTTGACGGCGTAGGGCAGGAGCGCCATCTCGCGCGCCCGCTTGATCGCCACGGCCACCTGTCGCTGGTGCCGCCGGCAGGCCCCGGAGATCCGCCGCGACCGGATCTTGCCCTTCTCGGACATGTACCGCCGCAGCTGGTTGTAGTTCTTGTAGTCGATCTCCTCGACCTTCTCCTTGCAGAAGTAGCAGGGCTTGCGCCGGGTGGACGCGCCTGCCGCTGCGCCGCGCT
>JAICJC010000101.1 GCA_025928655.1 Thermoleophilia bacterium
CGGCGCGGGCCGGGCAGCCGGCCGACCCGGTCGCCGTGGCCTGGGGCCGGGCGCGGGCGCGCATCCCGCTGCAGGTCCGCGGGCGGGCGGCCTGGACGCTCGCGCTGGAGGACGGCGGCGAGCTCCGCGGGTACGCCGAGGGCGATCGCCTGGAGCTGCCGCGGCTTCCCTACGGCCGCCACCGGCTGGTGCTCGAGGCGGGCGGCGGCGCGCACGAGGTGACCGTCCTGCAGGCGCCGCGCCGCGCCCATGCCGGCCCCGCCCGGTCGTTTGGCGTGTTCGTCCCGCTCTACGCGCTGCCCGGGCCGTTCGGGCCGGGCGACCTCACCCGGATGCGGCGGCTGGCCGCCTGGACGGCCGGCCTCGGCGGCGACCTGGTCGGCTCGACGCCGCTGAACGCCGCCTTCCTGGACGAGCCGTTCGAGCCCAGCCCCTACCTCCCGGTCAGCCGCCTGCACTGGAACGAGCTCTACGCCGACCCGGCGGCCGCCCCGGAGTGGGAGGCGTCGGGCCGCGCCCGCGAGCTGGCCGCGGCGGCCCGCCCGCTCACGGGCGGGCTGGTCGACTACCGGGCCGCGATGGCCGCGAAGCGGCGCGTGCTCGAGGCGCTCCTGGCCGAGCTCGACGGCCGCCGCCTGGATGCCTTCGAGCGCCACCTGCACGACCATCCCGGCCTGGCCGCGTACGCCGGCTTCCGCGCCCGCTGCGAGCGCGAGCGGGCCGGGTGGCGCGACTGGCGCGACCCCCAGGCGCCCGGCGACGAGGCCGCCGCCCGCTACCACGCCTACGCCCAGTGGCTGTGCGAGGAGCAGCTCGCCCGCGTCGGCGAGGCCGGCGCCGGCCCCTACCTCGACATGCCCCTCGGGGTGCATCCCGGCGGCTACGACACCTGGCGGTACCGCGAGATCTTCGCCGACGGCATCTCGGTCGGCGCGCCGCCGGACTCCTTCTTCGGGGGCGGCCAGAGCTGGGGCCTTGCGCCGCTGCACCCGGGGCGGCTGCGGGAGCAGGGGCACGCCTACCCGGCGGCCTGCATCCGCACGCTCTGCCGGCACGCCGTCGCCGCCCGGATCGACCACGTCATGGGCCTGCACCGCACCTTCTGGGTGCCGGAGGGCATGCCCGCGACCGAGGGCGTCTACGTCCGCTACCCGTTCGAGGAGCTCTACGCGGTGCTCTGCATCGAGTCGCGGCGGGGCCGCGCCCGGCTCGTCGGCGAGGACATGGGCACCGTCCCCGGCGGCGTCCGGCGCACGATGGCGGCCCACGGCCTGCTGCGCACCTACGCCGTCCAGGCGGAGGCCGGCGGAACGGCCGATCCGTTCGACCGCGTGCCTTCCGAGGCGATGGTGGGCATGAATACCCACGACATGCCCACGTTCGCCGCATTCTGGGAGGAGGATCCGCGCCGGGAGGAGCTTGCCGCCGTGCTCGAGCGCCGCGGCCACGCGGTCGCGGACGGCCCCGGCGCGCTCGACGCCTGCCTGCTCGAGCTGGCGCGCTCCGGCGCGGCGGCCGTGCTCGTGAACGTCGAGGATCTGTGGTGGGAGCGCGAGCCCCAGAACATGCCGGGGACGACGACCGAGCAGCCGAACTGGCGCCGGCTCGCGCGCCACGGCGTCGACGAGCTCGACGACGTCCCCCGCCTGGCGCAGCGTCTGCGCCGGGTCGCCGAGGCGAGGAGGTCTCCCGCATGAGCGAGCCCCGCACACGCAAGCCGCCGGCGCCGCAACGGCCGCAGAGCCGCCTGGGCGCCGACGACCTGCACCTCTTCAACGAGGGCACCCACTACCGGCTGGCCGGGAAGCTGGGCGCCCACCTCGTGTCGATCGGCAAGCGGACGGGGACGCAGTTCGCCGTCTGGGCGCCGAACGCTAAAGGTGTGTCGGTGATCGGCGACTGGAACGGCTGGTCGCACGGCGCCGACCCGCTGTCGGTGCAGGGCAACTCGGGCATCTGGGAGGGCTTCGTGCCCGACGTCGGCCACGGCGCGGCGTACAAGTACGCGATCGCCGCCGGCGGCGAGGACATGGAGAAGGCCGACCCGTTCGCCCGCTTCGCCGAGCAGCCGCCGAAGACGGCGTCCATCGTCTGGGACCTCGGCTACGAATGGCGCGACGAGGAGTGGATGGCGGCCCGGGCCGAGCGCAGCGCCCTCGACGCGCCCATCGCGATCTACGAGCTCCACCTGGGCTCGTGGCGGCGCAACGTCGAGGACGGCAACCGGCCGCTGACCTACCTCGAGCTGGCCGAGCGCCTGCCGGCCTACGTCGTCGAGAACGGCTTCACCCACGTCGAGCTGCTCCCGATCATGGAACACCCCTACACCGGCTCGTGGGGCTACCAGACCACCGGCTACTTCGCGCCCACGAGCCGCTACGGCACCCCGCAGGAGTTCATGGCGCTCGTCGACGCCCTGCACGCCGCCGGCGTCGGCGTGATCCTCGACTGGGTGCCGTCCCACTTCGCCACCGACCGGCACGGCCTGGCCCTGTTCGACGGCACGCACCTGTACGAGCACGCCGACCCGCGCCAGGGCTTCCACCCCGACTGGGGCAGCTTCATCTTCAACTACGGCCGCAACGAGGTGCGCAGCTTCCTGCTGTCGAGCGCGATGCACTGGCTCGACGCCTACCACGCCGACGGCCTGCGGGTCGACGCCGTCGCCTCGATGCTCTACCTGGACTACTCCCGGGAGGAGGGCGACTGGATACCCAACCGCCACGGCGGGCGGGAGAACCTGGAGGCCATCGACCTCATGCGGGCGCTGAACAGCGCCGTCTACGCCGAGCACCCGGGCGTCCAGACCTACGCGGAGGAGTCGACCGCGTGGCCGATGGTGTCGCGGCCGACCTACCTCGGCGGGCTCGGGTTCGGCTTCAAGTGGGACATGGGCTGGATGCACGACACGCTCGTCTACTTCGGGTACGACCCGGTGCACCGCCGCTACCACCACCACGAGCTGACGTTCCGGGGCCTCTACGCCTTCACCGAGAACTACGTGCTGCCCCTCTCCCACGACGAGGTGGTGCACGGGAAGCGGTCGCTGATCGGGCGCATGCCGGGCAACGAGTGGCAGATGCGCGCCAACCTGCGCGCCCTCTACGGCTACATGTACGCGGCGCCCGGCAAGAAGCTGCTCTTCATGGGCGCCGAGCTGGGCCAGTGGGAGGAGTGGGACCACGAGTCGAGCATCGCCTGGCACCTGCTGGAGCGGCCGGAGCACGAGGGCATCCGGCGCTGGGTGGCAGACCTCAACCGGGCCTACCGCGAGCAGCCGGCGCTGCACGAGCTGGACTGCGACCCGGCCGGGTTCGAGTGGGTGCACGCGTCCGACAGCGAGTCGAGCGTGCTCGCGTTCATGCGGCTCGGCAGGGGCGGAAGCGCCGCCGCGCTGGCCGTCTTCAACCTGACGCCCGTGCTGCGCCCGAACTACCGCATCGGGGCGCCGCGGCCCGGCGTCTGGCGCGAGCTCCTGAACAGCGACGCCGACGTCTACGGCGGGAGCGGCGCGGGCAACATGGGCCGGGTCGAGGCGGTCGCGGAGCCGGCGCACGGCCGCGACCACTCGATGACGCTCGTGCTGCCGCCGCTCTCGTGCCTGATCCTCGCCCAGGAGGGCGCGGCGTGACCGCTCGCCCCCGGCTGGGGGCGACGCCGAACGCGGACGGGACCGGGACACGCTTCGCCGTGTGGGCGCCGAACGCCGATCGCGTCGACGTCGTCCTGCTCGACCCGGACGAGCGGGTGGCGCTCGAGCCGGGCGGCGACGGCGTGTTCGCGGGCGTCGCCGCGGGCGCCGGCCCGGGCCGGCGCTACCGCTACCGCCTGGACGGCGGCGACGAGCTGCCCGACCCGGCCTCGGCGTTCCAGCCGGAGGGCGTCGCCGGGCCGTCCCAGGTGGTCGCGCCGTGGGGCGGCTGGACGGACGCGGACTGGCGCGGGGTGCCGCTGTCCGAGCTCGTGCTCTACGAGCTGCACGTCGGCACGTTCACGCCGGAGGGGACGTTCGACGCCGTCGTGCCGCGCCTCGCGGAGCTGCGGGAGCTGGGCGTGACCGCGATCGAGCTCATGCCGGTGTCGCAGTTCCCGGGCGCGCGCAACTGGGGCTACGACGGCGTCTTCCCCTACGCCGTCCAGGACTCCTACGGCGGCCCGGACGCCCTGAGCCGGCTCGTCGACGCCGCCCACGCCGCCGGCCTGGCGGTGTGCCTGGACTGCGTCTACAACCACCTGGGGCCGGAGGGCAACGTCCTGCCCCGGTTCGGGCCGGTCTTCACCGACCGCTACCGCACGCCCTGGGGGCAGGCGATCAACATGGACGGCCCCGGCAGCGACGGCGTGCGGACGCTCCTGATCGGGAGCGCCCTGCACTTCCTCGAGGAGCTCCACCTCGACGCGCTGCGGCTCGACGCCGTCGACCAGATCGCCGACGCCTCGGCGACCCACTTCCTGGCCGAGCTGGCCGACGCCGTCGCCGCGGCCGCCGCGCGGGCCGGGCGGCCGCTGCACCTGATCGCCGAGAGCGACCTGAACGATCCGCGCATGATCGCGCCGCGGGCGGGCGGCGGCCTGGGCATGGACGCGCAGTGGAGCGGCGACCTGCACCACTCGCTGCACACGCTCCTCACCGGGGAGGAGGCCGGCTACTACGCCGACTTCGCCGGCCGGGGGACGCGGATGGCGGCCCGCGCCTACCGGGACGCGTTCGCCTACACGGGCCAGCGCTCACGCCACCGCGGCCGCCGCCACGGCGCCCCGGCAGCCGGCATCCACGGCAGCCGCTTCGTCGTCTTCGGCCAGAACCACGACCAGGTGGGCAACCGCATGCTCGGCGACCGGTTGGCGCAGACGACGGGCCTCGAGGCCGCCAAGCTGATGGCGGGCGCGGTGCTGCTCGCCCCGCAGGTGCCGCTGCTCTTCATGGGCGAGGAGTACGCCGAAGACGCGCCCTTCCCGTTCTTCACGAGCCATGCGGGCGCCGAGCTGATCGAGGCCGTGCGCCGCGGCCGGGCGGAGGAGTTCCGCTCGTTCCGCTGGGCCGGCGAGCCGCCCGACCCCCAGGCCGCGGAGACGTTCGCGAGCGCCATCCTGCGCTGGGGCTCACGCGCCGAAGGCGTCCACGGGCAGGTGCTCGACCTCTACCGCGAGCTGCTGCGGCTGCGGCGCGACCGGGCGCCGCTGCGCGACCTCGATCCCGACCGGGTGGAGGTGGCGCGGGCGGACGACCCCCCGGTCGTCTGGATGCTCCGGGGCGACCCGGCGAGCGACACTGTGGTCGTGTGCCTCCACTTCGGCCAGGAACCGCGGCTCCTCGACGTGCCCTTCGCAGGCGCCGGACGCGTGCTGCTCGACTCGGCCGACCGCCGCTTCGGCGGCCCCGGGGCGGTCGCCCCCTCGGGCGGGGCGATCACCGCCGGGCCGCAGTCGGTCGTCGTCCTGGAGGGGCCCCATGGCTAGCCTGCGCGTCTGGCCGGGCACCCCGTACCCGCTGGGGGCGTCGTGGGACGGCGAGGGCACGAACTTCGCCCTCTTCTCCGAGCATGCCACCGGCGTCGAGCTGTGCCTCTACGGCCGGCCGGAGGACGCCGAGGAGTCGCACCGGATCGACGTCGTCGAGCGCACCGACCTGATCTGGCACGCCTACCTGCCCGACGTGCGGCCGGGGCAGCTCTACGGCTACCGCGTCCACGGCCCGTACGAGCCGGAGCAGGGCCACCGCTTCAACCCGAACAAGCTCGTGCTCGACCCGTACGCGAAGGCCGTCACCGGGCAGCCGCGCTGGGACGACTCGCTGTTCGGCTACAGGGTCGGTGACGCCGACGCCGACCTCTCCTTCGACACCCGCTCGAGCGCCGGCGACATGCCCAAGTGCGCCGTCGTCGACCCCGCCTTCCCCTGGGGCGACGACCGCCATCCGGCCGTCCCCTGGAACCGCTCGGTGATCTACGAGTGCCACGTCCGCGGGCTCACGATGCTCCACCCGGGCGTCCCGCCGGAGTTGCGCGGCACCTACCTGGGCATGGCGAGCGACCCGATCATCGACCACCTGCTCTCGCTGGGCGTGACCGCCGTGGAGCTCATGCCGGTGCACCAGTTCATCAACGACCGCGTGCTCGTCGAGCGCGGCCTCACCAACTACTGGGGCTACAACTCCATCGCCTTCCTCGCCCCCGACGCCCGCTATGCCGCGGGCGGCACCCGCGGCACCCAGGTGAGCGAGTTCAAGTCGATGGTCAAGGCGTTCCACCGGGCGGGCATCGAGGTGATCCTGGACGTCGTCTACAACCACACCGGCGAGGGCAACCACATGGGCCCGACGCTCTCGCTGCGCGGCGTCGACAACGCGTCCTACTACCGGCTCTCGCCGGAGAACCCGCGCTACCACATGGACTTCACCGGCACGGGCAACAGCCTGAACGTCCAGCACCCGCGGTCGGTGCAGCTGATCTTCGACAGCCTCCGCTACTGGGTGAACGAGATGCACGTCGACGGCTTCCGCTTCGACCTCGCCCCCGTGCTCGCCCGCGAGCTGTTCGAGGTCGACCGGCTGGCGGCGTTCTTCGACATCATGCAGCAGGACCCGACGCTCTCCCAGGTGAAGCTGATCGCCGAGCCGTGGGACGTCGGCGAAGGCGGCTACCAGGTGGGCAACTTCCCGGTCGGCTGGGCGGAGTGGAACGGCGTCTACCGCGACTCGGTGCGCGCGTTCTGGCAGGGCGACGAGGGGCGGCTGTCCGACCTCGCGTCGCGCATCTCGGGATCGAGCGACCTGTACCAGGCGAGCGGCCGGCGCACCTACGCGAGCGTGAACTTCGTCACGGCCCACGACGGCTTCTCCCTCACCGACCTGGTGTCCTACAGCCACAAGCACAACGAGGCCAACGGCGAGGACAACCGCGACGGGGCGGACGACAACCGCAGCGCCAACTGGGGTGTCGAGGGGCCGACCGACGACGCCGCCGTGAACGAGCTGCGCTGGCGGATGCAGCGCAACTTCCTCGCGACCCTCGTCTTCTCGCAGGGCGTGCGGATGCTGCTCGGCGGCGACGAGCTCGGCCGCACGCAGTGGGGCAACAACAACGCCTACTGCCAGGACAACGAGATCTCGTGGGTGAACTGGAACCTCGACGCCGCCGACCGCGAGCTGCTCGAGTTCACGCGCGAGACGCTGCGGATCTTCCGCGAGAACCCGGTGTTCCGGCGGCGCGGCTTCTTCGCCGGCCGGCCCGTGCGCGGCGGCAGCAAGGACGTCACCTGGCTGCACCCGTCGGGGCGCGAGATGACCCCGGCCGACTGGGACGACGGGGCGCAGAAGGCGGTCGGGATGCTGATCGACGGCGAGGCCACCGACGAGGTGGACGAGCGCGGGCGGCCCGTGTCGGGCCAGACGGTGCTGCTGCTCTTCAACGGCGGCGAGGCGTCGCGCCGGTTCGTACTGCCCGAGTCCGGCCAGGCCGGGGTGTGGGAGGAGCTCGTGAACACGGCCCGGCCGGGGCGGCGCGTGATCCCCCGCTCCGCCGTGAACCTGGTGGGGCGCTCCCTCATCCTCGCCACCCGCACGAGCGAGCCCGCCGGGGCATGAGGCTCCCGGCCTCCTGCTACCGACTGCAGCTCTCGCCGGCGTTCACCTTCGACGATGCGCGCGCGATCGCGCCCTACCTGCGCGACCTCGGGGTCGGGGACATGTACCTGTCGCCGATCATGGCCGCACGGCCGGGGAGCGAGCACGGCTACGACGTGTGCGATCCGTCCCGGGTCAGCCCCGACCTCGGCGGCGCCGAGGCGCTCGAGCGGCTGGCGGGCGAGCTGCGCCGCCTCGACATGGGGCTGCTGGTGGACGTCGTCCCCAACCACATGGCCGCCGACCACCGCAACCCGTGGTGGTGGGACGTGCTCCTGCACGGGCGGGATGCCAGGTGGGCGCACGCCTTCGACATCGAGTGGGACGCGCCGGGGGCGGACGGCCGGCTGGTGCTGCCGCTGCTCGGCTCCCCGCGCGCGGAGGCCGTGGCGAGCGGCGACCTGCGGCTGGTGCAGGAGGACGGCGAGCGGCGGATCGCCTACTACGACGGGCGCTACCCGGTGGCCGCGGGGAGCGAGGGCGCCGGCGTCGAGGCGGTGCTCGACGCCCAGCACTACCGGCTCGAGGACTGGCGCACCGGCGTCCCCAACTACCGCCGCTTCTTCGACATCGGCGACCTGCCCGCGGTGGCGGTCGAGCACGACGACGTGTTCGCGGCCACGCACGCCGAGATCGTGCGGCTCGTGCGCGAGGGCATCGTCACCGGGCTGCGCATCGACCACATCGACGGGCTGGCCGACCCGGCCGGGTACCTGGAGCGGCTGCGGGAGGCGACCGGCGGGGCCTATGTGGTGGTCGAGAAGATCCTGTCGCGGGACGAGTCGCTGCCGCCGGAGTGGGCGACGGCGGGCACGACCGGCTACGACTTCCTGGCGCTGGCCGGCGGGGTCTTCGCCGACCCGGAGGGCGCGGCGCGGCTGCACGCGGCCCACCGCCGGGCCACCGGGATGGAGAACCGGTTCGAGGCGATCGCCGCGCGGGCCAAGCGGGCCGCGCTCGAGGAGATGCTCGCGCCCGACCTCGCCCGGGTCGTGCGCACGGCGCCGGCTGGAGTCCGCCCGTCCGCGGTGCGCGAGCTGACGGTCGAGCTCGACGTCTACCGCACGTACGTCCGTGACGGGGACGCGAGCGCCGCCGACGCCGAACGCCTGCGGGCGGCGGGCGAGCGGGCCGGCCGCGCGGCGCCGGCGCTGGCCGCGGCGATCGCGCGCCCGAGCGCCGGGCTGCGCCCGTTCGTCCGCCGCTGGCAGCAGCTGACCGGCCCGGCGGCAGCCAAGGGCGTCGAGGACACCGCCCTCTACGTCGACGCCGCCTTCCTCGCCCGCAACGAGCCCGGTCTCGCACCCGACTGGCCGTTCACCGGAGCCGGCGAGCTGCATGCGCGGCTGGCGGAGAGGGCCGGCGGCCACCCCTTGAACGCGACCTCGACCCACGACACGAAGCGCAGCGAGGACGTGCGCATGCGCATCACGGCCCTCTCCGAGCTGGCGGGCGAGTGGGAGGACGCCTGGGCGCGCTGGCACGAGCGCAACGCCCACCTGCGCCGGCGCCCCGAGACGGCGCCGGACGCGAGCGAGGAGTGGCTGCTGTACCAGACCCTGGTGGGCGCCTGGCCAATCGACATCGAGCGCGTGCGCCAATTCGTGCGCAAAGCGCTTCGCGAGGCGAAGGTGCACACGAGCTGGGGCGAGCCCGACGAGGCCTACGAGGCGGACGTCGGCGCGTTCGCCGAGGCCATCCTCGGGTCGCGCGAGTTCACGGACGGCCTGGCGCCGTTCGCCGCCCGCTGCGCCGCCATCGGCGCGCGCAACTCGCTCGGCCTGCTCGTGCTCAAGCTGGCCGCGCCGGGCGTCCCCGACATCTACTGGGGCAACGAGGACTGGGACCTCTCGCTGGTCGATCCCGACAACCGCCGGCCCGTGGACTTCGCGGGGCGGGCGCAGCGGCGCGAGGGCATGAGCGACAAGGTGGTGCTGACGCGGGCGGGCCTCGGACTGCGCAGGCGCGACCCCGACCTCTTCGCCCACGGCGCCTACGTGCCGGTCGAGACGGCCGGCCGCCGCGCGGACAACGTGATCGCCTTCGCCCGTGTCCACGACGGCCGCTGGGCGCTTGCCGCCGTCTCGCGGCTGACGGAGGGCATCGACGAGTGGGGCGACACGCGGCTCGTGCCCCCGGTCGGCTCGCCGGAGCGCTGGCGCAACGTCGTCACCGGGGCGCCGGTGGACGAGCTCTCCGCGGCGCGCCTCTTCGCCGGGCTGCCGGCCGCGCTGCTCACGGGTGCATGACCAAGGCAGCCGGACCCGCCAAACGGGGTCTGACCCCTCCTGGCGGGTCCGGGCCGCAGCCCATCGAGCGCCACACTGCCGGGCGCGCACCAAAAGGGGTCTGACCCCGTTTGGTGCGCGGGTTACGCGCGCACGCGGCCGTCGCCGTGCACGACGTACTTGGTCGTCGTCAGCTCCTCGAGGCCGACCGGGCCGCGCGCGTGCAGGCGGCTGGTGGAGTTGCCGATCTCGGCGCCCATGCCGTACTCGCCGCCGTCGGTGAACCGCGTGGAGGCGTTCACGTACACGGCCGCGGCGTCGACCTCGCTCGTGAACCGGGCGGCCGCGGCCTCGTCCTCGGTGACGATGGCCTCGGAGTGGCCGGTGCCGTAGCGGTTGATGTGCTCGATCGCCTCGTCCAGCGAGGCGACGGCGCCCACGGCCATCTTCAGATCGAGGAACTCGGTCGCAAACGCCTCCTCGCCCTCGGCCAGCTCGACGCCGGCGGCCTCGAGCTCGGCGCAGATCCGCTCCAGCAGCTCGGGCCGGCCGGCGTGGACGAGCAGCGTCTCGGCCGCGTTGCAGACGCCCGGCCGCTGCACCTTCGCGTTCAGCGCGATCGCGACGGCGCGGTCGGCGTCGGCCGCGGCGTCGACGTAGACGTGGCAGTTCCCGCCCGCCGCCGCGAGCACCGGGATGCGCGACTCGCGCAGCAGGAGCTTCTTCAGCTCCTCGCCGCCGCGGGGGATGACGACGTCGGCCGTCGCAGGGTCGGCGATCAGCGCGGCCAGCGCGTCGTGGCCGCCCTCGACCGACGTGACGGCGTCGGCCGGCAGCCCCGCCTCGGCGAGCCCGGCCCGGACGACGTCGGTGAGCACGCGGTTCGTGTTCGCCGCCATGCGCGACCCGCGCAGGATGCAGGCGTTGGCGGACTTGAGGCACAGGGCCGCGGCGTCCACCGTCACGTTCGGCCGCGCCTCGTAGACGACCAGGACGACGCCCAGGGGCACCCGCACCTTGCGGATGCGGATGCCGCTCGGCGGGCGCAGCTCACGGATCGTCTCCCCGACGGGACTCGGGAGAGCGGCGACGGCGCGCACGGCCGCGGCCAGGGCGGCGACCCGGCCGGGGTCGAGCGCGAGCCGGTCACGGATGGCGGGCCGCTCGCCCGCGGCCGCCTCGCCGTCGAGCGCGTTGGCCGCCAGGATCTCGTCGGCGTGCAGCTCGATCCCGCAGGCGATCCGCTCCAGGGCGGCGTCGCGCTCGGCCTCGCTCGTCGCTGCCAGCCGGCGGGCCGCGCCGCGCACGTCGGGCTTTGCGGGCGCGACGCTCACAGCAGCACCAGGTCGTCGCGGCGCACGGCCTCGGGCAGACCCCGGCGGCCGAGCGCCCGGGTCAGCTCGCCGGCCTCGTAGCGGCTGACGCCGACCGCGAACGCGCCGCCGTCGGGGCCGACCAGCTCGACCGCGTCGCCCGCGCTGAAGCTGCCGTCCACGGCCGTCAACCCCACCGGCAGCAGGCTCGTCCCCCGCTCCGCGACCGCGCGGCGGGCGCCGTCGTCGCACACGAGCCGGCCGCGGACGGGCGTCCCGTGGCGCAGCCACAGCTTGTACGCCGAGGGCAGCTGGTCGGCCGCGGGCACCCGCGTCCCGGACGCCTCGCCCGACGCGGCGGCCGTGATCGCCCCGGCGGCAAGGCCGGACGCGATCACCGCCTCGACCCCGGCCGAGCCCGCCATGCGGGCCGAGCGCAGCTTGGCGGCGATCCCGCCCGAGCCCCATCCCGATGCCCCCGCGGGCGCGTCCTCGGCGACCGCGTCGACCTGGGCCTGGTCGAGGATCTCGGGGATCAGGCGCGCGTCGGGCCGCGACGGGTCGCGGTCGTAGACGCCGTCGATGTCCGTCAGCAGCACGAGCAGGCGCGCCTGCAGCATCACCGCCACGTGGGCGGCGAGCGTGTCGTTGTCGCCGAAGGTGATCTCCTCGGTGGCGGTCGAGTCGTTCTCGTTCACGACCGGGACGACGCCCCACGACATCAGCCGCCGCAGCGCCCGGCGGGCGTTCACGTAGGAGCCGCGGCGGTGGATGTCGCCCTCGGTCAGGAGCACCTGGCCCGTGCGGATCCCCAGGGCCCCGAACGCCCGCTCCCACTGCAGCTGGAGCAGCGTCTGCCCGAGGGCGGAGGCGGCCTGGAGGTCGCCCAGCGCCCGCGGCCGGACCGTCTTTCGGAGCTCGCCGATCCCGAGCGCGACCGCGCCCGAGCTGACGACGACGACGGGCGTGCCCGACGCGACGAGCGCCGCACACTCACCCGCGAGCCGCTCGAAGACCGGGGAGCGCGGCCGGCCGGCGTCGTCGACCAGCGTGCTGGAGCCGGCCTTGACGACGACGGTGCGGCGCAGGCCGGGGCGCCGGTCAGCCACCCGCCACCGCCGACCGCGCCCGGGCGAGCTGGTCGTGCAGGGCGGCGAGCGGCAGACGAGCGGCGGCCGCCTCCGCGGCGGTGGGCGAGTCGAAGCGCTCGCCGGCGGCGACGCGGCCGGCCACCTCGGCGTGGGCGTGACGGAAGGGCATGCCCTCCTGTACGAGCCGTTCGGCCAGATCGGTTGCCACCGTCGTCCCGTCGCCGGCTGCGGCCGCCATCCGCGCGGTGTCGAACTCGATGCCCGCGACGCACACGCGCAGCGCCGCCAGCGCGCCCTGGAGGTCGTCGACCTGGTCGAAGCAGGCCCGCTTGTCCTCCTGGAGGTCGCGGTTGTACGCGAGCGGAAGCCCCTTCAGCGTCGCCAGCAGCCCGGCCAGCCGGCCGACGGCCGTGCCGGCCTTGCCGCGCGCCAGCTCGGCCGGGTCGGGGTTCTTCTTCTGCGGCATGATCGACGAGCCGGTCGCCGCCGCGTCGTCGAGCTGCGCGAAGCCGTACTCGGCCGACGTCCACAGGACGAGCTCCTCGGCCAGCCGCGAGAGGTGCACGAAGCAGAGAGCGCAGGCGAAGACGAGCTCGGCGCAGTAGTCGCGGTCGGCGACGGCGTCGATCGAGTTCTCGAACCCGGCGGCGAAGCCGAGCTCCTGCGCCACCCACGCCGGGTCGATCGGCAGGCTCGAGCCCGCCAGCGCGCCGGCGCCGGCCGGGCTCGTGTCCGCGCCGGCCCGCACCGCCGCCAGCCGGACGAGGTCGCGCCGCAGCGCCCATGCATGCGCGGCCAGGTGGTGGCCGAGCCAGACGGGCTGCGCCCGCTGCCCGTGCGTGTAGCCGGGCATGAGCGCCTCGCCGTCGCGGTCGGCGGCGTCGAGCAGCGCGACGGCCAGCCCGCGCACGCCCTCGGACAGGCGGTCGCAGGCGTCCTTCGTCCAGAGCCGCATC
This sequence comes from Thermoleophilia bacterium, assembly GCA_025928655.1. GTDB lineage: Bacteria > Actinomycetota > Thermoleophilia > Gaiellales > JAICJC01 > JAICJC01. Next base: position 13,213 of record JAICJC010000101.1, read on the forward strand.
GCGGTCTGCACCTGGTCGTTGCGGCTGCGGCCCGCGTGCACCCACGGGCCCAGGTCGCCCAGCAGCCGCTCGATGGCGGAGTGGACGTCCTCGTCGGTCGCGTCCGGCTCGATCTCGACCGACGCGAGCGCGGCGCAGATCCCCTCCGCCTTCTCGGCCGGGATCAGGCCCTGGCGCCCCAGCATGCGCGCGTGCGCCGCCGAGGCCTCGAGGTCGAACGGCAGCAGGCGCCGATCGACCTCGAGCGAGGCGGTGAAGTCAAGGACGGCGGGGTCGAGTCCACCGGCCAGCCGCCCGGACCAGAGCGCGGAGCTCACGCCGGTGCGGCCTCCCTTGCCGACCCCGCCGCCTCCGTCGCGGCGGCCCATGTCTTGGTGGGAAGCGACCACACGTGAATGAATCCCGCGGCCGCCCCGTGCTGGAAGCTGTCGCCCTGCTCGTAGGTGGCAAGGCCGTGGTCGTAGAGCGACGAGCCCGCCTTGCGCCCGATCACGGCGCAGCTGCCGCGGTAGATGCGCACCCGGGCCGTGCCCGTGACGGCGCCCGCCGCCGTGTCCATGAACGCGGTCATCGCGGCCCGCAGCGGCGAGAACCAGAGGCCGTTGTAGACAAGCGTGGCGTACCGCCCGGCCAGCTCGGCCTTGGCGTGGGCGAGGTCGCGCTCGCACACCAGCTCCTCGACGCCCGCGTAGGCGGCCATCAGAAGCGCCGCGGCGGGCGTCTCGTACACCTCGCGGCTCTTGATGCCGACCAGGCGGTTCTCGATCATGTCGATCCGGCCCACCCCGTGCGCGCCGGCGAGCGCCGCCGCCCGCCCGATCAGGTCGACGAGGCCGAGGCGCTCGCCGTCGATCGCGACCGGGACGCCGGCCTCGAACTCCACCTCCACCTCGTGCGGCGCGGAGAAGGCCCGCTCCGGCGCCATCGTCAGCGCGTAGGCCTCCTCGGGCGGCTCGACCCACGGATCCTCGAGCGGGCCGGCCTCGATGGAGCGGCCCCACAGGTTGTGGTCGATCGAGTAGGCCGCGCCGGACTTGACCGGCACCTCGATGCCGTGCTCGTGGGCGTAGGCGATCTCCTGCTCGCGCGTCATGCCCCAGTCGCGCACCGGCGCCAGCACCGCCAGGTCGGGCGCGAGCGCGGCCACCGCCGTCTCGAACCGCACCTGGTCGTTGCCCTTGCCGGTGCAGCCGTGGGCGACCGCCGTGGCGCCGTGCTCGCGGGCGACGCGCACGAGCCAGCGCGCGATCAACGGCCGCGAGAGCGCCGACACGAGCGGGTAGCGACCCTCGTACAGCGCGCCCGCCTGCAGCACCGGGAGGACGTAGGAGGCCGCGAACTCGTCCCGCGCGTCGGCGATCACGACGTCGCTCGCGCCGGCCGCGCGTGCACGCCGCTCGACCTGCTCCGCGTCGATGCCCTGCCCGACGTCGACGAGCAGCGCGACGACTTCCGCGCCGTACTCGTCGGCCAGCCAGCGCAGCGCCACCGACGTGTCGAGGCCTCCCGAATACGCGAGCACGATC
>JAICJC010000118.1 GCA_025928655.1 Thermoleophilia bacterium
CACGTGCTCGCGGCGGTGCGCCGGACCGCGGCCCGGCGCGCGCTCGCCCGGCGGCCGCGGCCGGATCCGGCGCCTCCGCGGCCGCTGCTCGCAGCCGCCGTCCGGAACTCCGTGCGCCTCTCCGGCGCCAACCCGACCCGCGGCCCTCCCGCCGCTCCCCGTCCGGTCTGAACCACCGACGCTCGGGGCCCGTAGCCCCGGGAAAGGGAGCATCGATGACCTCATCCAGAGCCCGCCTCGGCGTCCGTGCCGGGGCGGCCGGCCTCGTCCTCGCGGCCGTTCTCGCCTGGGCGCCGGCCGCCTTCGCCCACGCCGAGATCAGCCCGCCGGTCGCGAAGACCGGCGTCACACAGCAGTTCACCCTCGCCGTCCCGACCGAGAAGGCGAACGCGACCACGACCCAGGTCGAGCTGACGGTGCCGGCCGGCGTGGCGATCGACTCCTTCGAGCCCGAGCCGGGCTGGACGCGCAAGGAGGTCGGAAACGGCGGCAACGGTCTCAGGAAGATCCTGTGGACCGGCGGCCACGTCCCGGCCGGCGAGGACGCCGTCTTCCGGTTCCTGGGGACGCTCACCGGCGGGGAGAGGGACTACGCCTTCCCGGTGCGCCAGACCTACTCGGACGGGAGCGTGGTCGACTGGGACGGCCCCGAGTCGTCCGACACGCCGAGCCCGGTCGTCGAGGGCTCGTCGCTCGGCGGCGGCCCCAGCACGCTGCTCATCATCGCCGCCCTCGTCGTGGGCGGGGTCGGCGTCCTGATCGGGCTGCTCGGCCTCGTGGCGGGACGGAGGCCGTTGACATGACGTCACGGGTGCGCAGGACGGGGCTCGCCCTCGCCGCGGCGGCCGCGTGCGGGCTCGCGCTGCCGGCGTCGGCGTGGGCGCACGCCGCGCTCCTGCGCACCACTCCCGAGGCCAGCGGCACGATCCCCTCCTCGCCGGCCCGGGTGACCCTCACCTACGACGAGGCGGTCGCGCCGAAATTCGCGGTCGTCTCGGTCACGAACGCCGCCGGCCGGCAGGAGGCCACCGCCTCCCCGGCGGCGTTGCCGTCGGATCCGGACACGATCGCCGTGCCCGTGCGCCACCTGCCCGAGGGCTGGTATCTCGTCTACTGGCGGGTGATCTCGGCCGACGGGCACCCTGTGCGGGGGGCGTTCACGTTCGCGGTCGGGCCCAACCCGGGCCCGGCGCCGGAGTTCGTGATCCCCTCGCTCTCGGAGTCGGCGACGTCCCCGCAGCTGATCGTCACCCGGTGGCTGGCCTTCCTCGGCCTGATGCTCGCCGTCGGCCTGTTCGCCCTGCGCGCGGTCATCGCCCGCCCGGGGGCGGCCGTCAACGTCGCGCCGCTGCGGGCGCTCTCGAAGGCGACGGCCGTCGCCGTCGTCTTCGCGCTGCTCGCGATCCCGCTGTACGTGCTCGTCGCCACGGCCGAGTTCGCCCAGCGCCCGGTCGTCGACCTCACCGCGACGGTGCCGGTCGTCCGCGACTCCAACCTGGGCCGGTCCTTCACCGACCTCGAGGCGGTGCTCGCCCTCTTCGCGATCGCCGCCTGGGCGGTCCTCTGGGTGGACGACGGCCGCCGCCGGCACCGGTCCGTCGCAGCCCTGCTCGCCCTGACGGGCGCGCTGCTCGCCGCCGCCGCGGCGACCGCGGTGCCCGGCCTCGCCGGGCACGCGGCCCAGACATCCCCGGCGGCGCTCTCGCTCGTGCTCGACTGGACGCACGTGACCGCCGCCGCGATCTGGCTCGGCGGCCTCCTGGGTGTCATCCTCCTGGGGGCGCGCACGCCCGCCGCCGAGCGGGTCGAGATGCTCGGGCTCGTCGTCCCCCGGTTCTCGAACACGGCGCTCGTCTGCGTGCTCCTCGTGATCGCGAGCGGCGTCGCCGCCTCGATCATCCACCTGCCGACGCTCTCGTCCCTGTGGGGCACGAGCTACGGGAAGGCGATCCTGGTCAAGGTCGCGCTGCTCGCCTGCGCGCTCGTCGCGGGCGGCATGAATTATGCCCGCACGGTGCCCCGGCTGGCCGCGGCCCGCGAGCGCGGCGACCGCGCGCTGGCGGAGTCGGGCGCGCGGCTCCTGCGCCGCAACGTTGGCACCGAGGCGGTGCTGGTGACGGCCACGCTGCTCGCGGCGATGGTGCTCTCGAGCCTGCCGCCCCCGGCGAAGGCGCTGGCCGAGGTGGGGCAGGCGAGCGCGCACGTCGGCCCCGGCGCCGTCGAGCGCGTGATCCACCACGGGTCGTACACGCTGGCGGTGCACGTCGACCCCAACCGGGCCGCCCAGCCGAGCACGTTCACCCTCCGCCTGACGCAGAACGGAAAGCCGGTGACCGGCGCGCGCGTCACGCTCCGGTTCGCGATGCTCGACATGGAGATGGGCACCCAGGCCTACACGCTGCCGGAGCGGTCGCCGGGCACCTACGTCCGCACGACGCCAGCGCTCGTGATGGTCGGCCACTGGGGCGTCAGCTACCAGGTGGAGCCGCAGGGCGCCCAGCCGTTCACCGTCATCGTCGTCGACCACGCGGAGGGATGACGTGGCGCCCCGCTCGCCCGGCCTGATCCTGCCCGCCGCCTTCGTGGCCTTCGCGGCCGGCCTCGCCGCCGTCGCGCTCGTGATCGTGCTCGGCAACTCGGTGCTGTGAGCGCCGGTACGCTGGAGGGCGTGTGCGAGCTGCCTCCGCGGGTGCGGTCGGGGTGATCGGCCGCCGGTCGACGGCGGTCGTGCTCGCGCTCGGCGCCGCCCTGGCGGCCGCCAGCGCGCCCCCGCCGGCGGCGCTCGCCGACGGCGATCCGGCCAGCGACGTGCTCGCCTACCAGCCCGTGTTCTTCCCGTACAGCCCGGCGCCGGCCGCGCTCAGGCGGGAGCTGAACGGGCTCGTGCGGTCGGCCAACCGGCAGGGCTACGGGATCCGGGTGGCCGTGATCCAGTCGCGCCGCGACCTCGGCTCGGTGCCGTTCCTGCTCGCGAAGCCGCCGTCCGTGTACGCGAGGTTCCTGGGCGCCGAGCTCTCGTCCTTCTGGCGGCAGCGTGTCCTGGTGGTCATGCCGTCGGGCTACGGGCTGGCGCAGGGGGCGCATCTGGTCAAGCGCGGGGGCGTCGAGCGCATCGAGGAGAACGCGCGCACCGGCCCCGATGTGGCCGTCCTGCGGCGGCTGCCGCCGCCGGGCGGCAGCACGTCGGCGGATGTGGTGAAGGCGGCGGCGCGGGCCGTGCGGGCGCTCGCCGCGCGGCACGACATCACCCTCGTCGTGGCCCGGCCGGACTCGTCGCCCGGCGGCGGCTCCAACCGCGACACGCCGCTCGCGGCGGCGGTCGCGGCGGTGGTCGGCCTGACGGCCGGCCTGCTCTGGTTCCTGTGGCGGACGCGGCCACGGAGGCCGCCGCCGGCTACTGGCTGACGCCCTCGAGCTGCTCGTCGGCGAGCCGGATCGGCTCGTCCCAGCGGCGCTTCCCGAACCGGCCGGCGCGATCCCGGCCCTGGATCGCGAGCGAGCGGATCATCGCCGCGCGGCGCTCGTCGCGGCACTCGCCTGCGGCCGTCGTCAGCAGGTCGGCGGCGCGCTTGTCGTCCCCTTCGGCTAGCAGCCGGCGGGCCTCTTCGATCGTCTCGGAGAGCATGTCCATGAAGCCTCCTCGTGTCGTTCGTAACAGGGGCCGCGAAGGCGTCCAAGATAGCCCGGGAACGACCTCAAACCGGCCTGTGGAGCCACGTTGGGTGGTTTCACCCAGGGCCCGGGGAGTACACTTCCGGCGCACGGTGAGCGCGACCACGCGGGACGACCACGGTCTGGCCCGGCCGGGCGGGACGCGCCGGCCACGGCTCGCCGCGCCCGATCTGGGCCTGTACGCGCGCGTCCTGGCGGTCAACGCCTCCATCCTCGTCGTCGCGTTCCTGCTGCTGATCCTGACGCCGGTGCGGGTCGATCCGTCGGTGACCGGCGGCCAGGTCGTGATCCTGTTCGCGGGCCTGCTCGTGATGCTGGCCGGGAACGCGCTGCTGCTGCGCTTCAGCATGGCGCCGCTCGGCCGCCTGATGGGCCTCATGCGCAGCGCGGACGTGCTCCAGCCGGGGCGGCGGCTCGACGCCGGCGGCACGCCCGAGGTGGCCGAGGTGATCACGGCGTTCAACGCCACGCTCGAGCGGCTCGAGGACGAGCGCCGCGCCAGCATGCGGCGGGTGCTCTCGGCCCAGGAGGCCGAGCGGCGCCGCATCTCCCAGGAGCTGCACGACCAGATCGGCCAGAACCTGACGGCCGTCCTGCTCGAGCTGAAGCGGCTTCGCGGGCACGTGACCGACGGCTGGGCCGACACGCTCGCCGATGCCCAGGAGCTGGCCCGCGAGAGCCTCGAGGAGTTGCGCCGGATCAGCTACGAGCTGCGCCCGGCCGTCCTCGACGACCTCGGCCTCGCGAGCGCGCTCGCGGCGCTCGCCGATGCGGTGGCCCGCCGGGCGCAGGTCGAGGTGGCGAACGAGGTGGGGGCCGGCGTGCCCGCGCTCGCGCCCGAGATCGAGCTGGCGGTGTACCGGATCGCCCAGGAGGCGCTCACGAACGCCGTCCGCCACGCCGGCTGCACGCGCGTGCGCGTGCGGCTCCTCGCCGAGGGCGGCGCCGTCTACCTGCGGGTCGCCGACGACGGCTGCGGGCTGGGCGAGCTGCCCCGCTCAGGAGGCGGGATCCGCGGCATGCGCGAGCGCGCCCTCACGATCGGGGGACGGCTCGTGCTGGGCGTCGGCGACGAGGGCGGCGTGGAGGTCGAGCTCTGCATCCCGCCCGCCGTGGTGGCGGCGTAGCCGTGCGGACGGCGGCGAAGGCGATCGGCATCCTGCTCGCCGACGACCACGCGGTCGTGCGCCGGGGGCTGCGGCTGGTGCTGGAGGCCGAGGCGGACATGCGCGTCGTAGCCGAGGTCGGAGACGGGGCCGAGGCCGTGCGGCGGGCGGTGCACGACGACGTCGACCTCGCCGTCCTCGACATCTCGATGCCGGGGATGACCGGCATCCAGGCGGCCCAGGAGCTCTCGCGCCTGCGGCCCCGCCTGCGCACGCTCATCCTGTCGATGCACGACAGCGAGCAGTACTTCCTCGAGGCGATCCGCGCCGGCGCCAGCGGGTACGTTCTGAAGACGGTCGCCGACCACGACCTGATCGCCGCCTGCCGGGCCGCGATGCGCGGGGAGCCGTTCGTCTACCCCGCCGTCGAGCGCTCGTTGCTCGGCAGGGCGCTGACGGACGACGAGTCGAGCGCGGTGCTGACCGGGCGCGAGTCGCAGATCCTGGCGCTGATCGCCGACGGCCACACCTCGCGCGAGATCGCCGACATGCTCGTCATCAGCCCGCGGACGGTCGAGCGCCACCGCGAGAACCTGCGCCACAAGCTCGGCCTCCGAAACCGGGTCGACCTGACCCGCTACGCGATCCGGGCCGGGCTGATCTCCCCGTGAATATCCGGTGCCAGGCACCGGAGATGCATCAGCTGACCTTGACGCTGACGGTCGTCGTGTAGGCGGACGCGCCGGTGCCGGTCGTGCGCCGGAAGCGGGAGCGGAACCTGTACGTGCCCTTGCCTTTCCTGGGCGTGTACGTGCCCGAGGTGGCCGTGGTCGCCTTGAAGAGCGACACCCACGACGTCGATCCCGGCTGCTTCACCTGGACGTCCTCGGAGTACCCGGCCGGCGGCGCCGCGGCGGCCCACGTCAGCGTGAACGTGGCGGTCGTCGATCCGGTCGCCGGCCTGGCCGTCATCGGCACGGTCACCTTGATCGTCTTGCCGGTGGCCGTGTCGGTGAACGTGTAGGCGCCTGCGGCGGGGAACGTCGTCTGCCGGTAGGCGACCGGGGCGACGAGGCCGGTGTCGGGGAAGATCCCGAGCCCGCTCGTCCTGTCGGTCGCGCTGTGCGAGCGGGGGCCGACGAAGCTCCACTGGAGCACGCCGCCCATCGCCAGGGCCGGCGACACCGAGCCGAAGCCGAGGTTCGTCACGCCGACGTAGCTCGTGTTCGGGGCGGCGGTGACGTTCACCGTCTTGCTGTTCGTCACCTGGCCCGTCTGGTCCGACTGGGCGGCGGCCACGTTCACGGCGGTCGGCGTCAGGATCGGGGTCGCGTTCACCGTGACGGCGGCGGAGTCTCCCGGCCCGAGCGTCCCGAGGTTGCACGTGATCGGCCTCTGGCCGGAGCAGCTGCCCTGCGACGGGGTCGCCGAGACCGACTGCGCGTTCGGCGGCGGGTTGTCGGTGACCGTGACGTTCGACTGGCTCGCCGCGCCCGGGTTCGTGACCGTGACCGTGTAGCTCGTGGTCGCGTCGGCCTGCACCGACGCCGGCGCCGCCTGGGAGATGTCGAGGCCGGCCGGCGGCGGCGCCGTGCCGTGGCACGTCCCGGAGAACGTGTCCTTGACCGCGCCGGTGGAGTCGATGAACTGGGCGTCGTAGCCGGTCGCCTCCAGCACCATGCGCAGGTAGCCGAACGTGCGGAAGTTCGCGAGCGGGGCGGGGCTCGCGCTGGTGGAAGCGGACTGCAGCGACTCGCCGCCGGTGCCGACGATCACCTCGCGGATGCCGTTTGCCGCGTCGGCGCCGCCGCTCGGGTTCAGCGGCCCGAAGCGGGCGTACGTGTGGACGTGCCCGTTCAGCACGACGTCGACGTGGGCCGCGTAGAGCACGTTCCACCAGGTCGCGTAGGCCGAGGCGTTCGCGCCGGTGGCGGTCCAGCGCGGCTGGTGCCAGTAGGCCAGCACGCACGGCTGGGAGTTGGCGTTCAGGTCGCTCTGGAGCCACTGCGTCTGCGCGCTGCCCGAGCCGCAGCCGCCGACGTTCGTCTTGGAGCAGTTGGCGTTGAGCGAGATCAGGTGCCACTTGCCGACGTTGAACGAGTACTCCCCCGCCGTCGCCTGGTGGGCGGGCGCTCCGAAGTACGAGAAGTAGTCCTGGGCCGCGTTGTTCGGGTCGGGGCACGCCGCGCCGGTGGCCGAGTTCTTGCTGGTGGAGTACTCGTGGTTGCCGGCGCTGGGATCGATGATGCTGTTGAAGAACCCCCAGGTGGGCCCGTAGCTCTGGGCGTACTCCGCCGGCGTCCCGCAGCCGTACTGGTAGTCGCCGAGGCCGAGCAGCGTGTCGATCGTCGGGTCCTTCTGCATCTGGGCGCTGTCACGGGCCTCGCCGCAGTTGGACGACGTGCCGGCACCGCCGTTGAAGTGCGAGTCGCCCGGCGCGCAGGCCATGTCGCCCACGGCGGCGATGACGGGGTTGCCCGAGGAATCGGTCGCGTGCGCCGTTGCGATGCGCCCGCCGAGGAGCGCGACGGTCAGAGCCGCCGCGAGAATCAAAGATCGCCGTTTCATGTCCGGTACTCCCCGGGGACGTGCCACCTGCCACGGGCGCGATGCCCACACTAGCTGGACTGTACGGGCCGGGTCGGACCGTGTCCAGGGGAACGACAAGTTGACCGGTTGTGGATACGAGTCTAGAGTCGCAGACGACATGGCGGGTTGGATCTGGAAGAGCGCGACCGTGGGGGCCCTGGCGACCGCCGCCGTGCTCGTGTTCGCCGCCACCGTGCCCGCGGCCACGAACCTGCTCGCGAACGGCGGGTTCGAGGGCACCGGCGGGTCGGGCTCGCTGTCCGGCTGGGGCGCGAGCGGCGGGTCTCTGTCGCTGGTGGCCGGGAACGGCGGCGGTCACGCCGGGCGGGTCTCCGCGACGCGCGCCGGCACGCAGGCGTACGCCTACACGACCGCCAAGCCCGTCAAGAACGCGACCGCCGGCGCCGCCTACAGCCTCGACGGGACGGTGCGTTCGAGCACCGGCGGGACCGTGTGCCTGAAGCTCAAGGAGGTGCCGTCCGGGGGGTCGAGCACGGTGGGGTCGGCCCAGCAGTGCGTCGCCGCGACGTCGTCGTGGCAGGCATTCCCGACCGTGTCCTACAACGTGGCCCGCGCGGGCGACTCCCTGACGGTCAACGTGGTCGAGTCGTCGCCTGCCTCCGGCGCGACGTTCGACATCGACAACCTGGTGCTCGCGGCGGGGTCGTCTGGCGGGGGCGGCGACGGGACCGCGCCGAGCGTGCCGGGCAACGTCCACGCGTCGGCCGACAGCTCCTCCGCCGTGACCGTCACGTGGTCGGCCTCGAACGACAACGTCGGCGTTGCCGGATACGACGTCTTCCGGGACGGCGCGAAGCTGCAGTCCGTCGGGGGCTCGACGACGATGTTCCACGATTCCGGCCTCGCGGCCGCCACGACCTACACGTACACGGTCGACGCGTTCGACGCCGCCGGCAACACCTCGAGCCCGTCGGCCGGCGCGTCCGTCACGACCCCGTCCGGCGGCGGAGGCGGCGGCGGCAACGGGCCGTGCGGGACGGCCGCGCCGAGCACCGCGCCCTACTCGCACATCGTCGTGGTCATGGACGAGAACCTGACGGTCTCGGCCTGGCAGGCCGCGCCGGACGCGACCTTCACGCATATGCTCGCGACGAATTGCCGCAACGAGACCAATGCCGCGGGCGAGACCCATCCCAGCTTCCCCAATTACCTGGCGGTCATGAGCGGCACGTTCAACACGTGTCTCGCGTGCTCCTCGAGCGCCGACAACATGTTCCACCAGCTCGGCGCCGCCGGCCTGACCTGGAAGGACTACAACCAGTCGATGCCGTCCAACTGCGCCGGGAACACGAGCCAGGTGCCGTACTACCGCGACGGGCACAACCCGGCCTACTGGTTCACGGATCTCGGCCCGACGTCCAAGGGCGGCGACGGCTCCTGTGCGAAGTACGACGTGCCCGCCGACCCGTACCTCTGGAACGACATCGCCGCGGACGCGCTGCCCAACTTCGCCTGGATCGCGCCCGACGACTGCCGCGACATGCACTGGATGACCGGGACCTGCGACACCGTGACGGGCCAGTCGAAGACGCAGCGGATCGCGATCGGCGACGCGTACATCGCGCGGATCGTGAACGCGATCGCCGCGACGCCCAGCTACAAGGCCGGGCAGACGCTCATCGTCGTGACCTGGGACGAGTCGAACGAGCAGTCCGTGCAGACGAAGGGCAACTGGGGCATCGACTGCTCGGACCCGACCGTGTACCAGGCCAAGAAGTCGACCTGCCAGGTGGTGACCATCCTGGTCTCGGCCCGGATCACGGCCGGGGCGACGAACACGTTCTACAGCCACTACAGCCTGACCGCGGCCTTCGAGCGCAACTTCGGGCTGCCCCTGCTGGCCGGCGCCAAGAACTCCTGGGTCACCCCGGCCCCGATCTACTGAGGGGTAGAGTCCGGGCTCGATGGAGGACCCCGGCTTCGAGCTGGTCGCGGCCAGCCTGCGCGCCGACGCCACCGACCTGGCCGCGTTCGTCGAGGCGCTCGCGGTGAAGCTCGAAGGGGCGCTGCCCGGCAGCGTGCGGGTCGAGCGGCGCGGCGGCGGGCTGTTCTCGCGCGACAAGCGCGTGCGCCGGATCTCCGTCAGCATGGACGAGACCCGCTACGACCTCGAGCGCGACGACGGCGCGCTGCGCACGTCCCGCTGCAGCGAGGTGCGTGGGATCGTGATCAAGTCCGAGCCGCTCGACCTGGACGCGTGGATCGAGGCGCTCAGCCGCGAGCTGGCCGCACAGGCTCGCCAGAGCGAGCGCGCGCGGATCGCCCTCGAGCGGCTGCTGGAGGAGTAGCGCGTGGGCTTCCTCAACCGCGGGGGCCCGACCGAGAGCCGCGACGAGCGGGAGCGGCGGGAGGCGCGCCGGCAGGCTGACGTCGAGCGGATCGCGGCCGGCGGCATCCCCGCCGCCGCCGAGGAGCGGCTGCGCACCCTCGGCGCCGAGGCCGGGCAGGCGTTCACCTCCGACCTGTCCGTGCCCGAATTCGCGCTCGCCCGCCGCCATCGCCTCGAGCCGCTCACGCAGGTGATGGGGTCGTCCGTCTACCACGTCGGCTGGCAGTACCTGAACCAGGGCCTCTGGGGGAGCACCATCCAGGAGCTGGCGGTGCTCGCCGACGCCTACAACGACTGCCGGGCGCGGGCGTTCGCGCGCCTGCGCCAGGAGGCCGAGCTCGCCGGCGCGGACGCCGTCGTGGGCGTGCGCATCACCGCCGCCCGCTACGAGTGGGGGTCGGACCTAGTCGAGTTCCAGGCCATCGGCACCGCCGTCCGGGCGCCCGAGCTGGGCGCGGGCGCCGGGCCGGCGCTCACCAACCTGAGCGGCCAGGATGTCGCGCTCCTGCTCGACGGCGGGTACGTGCCGCTCGGTGTCGTCGGTGCCACCAGCGTCTTCTACGGCCAGCTGTGGACGTGGGGCCAGTCGATGCCGCTCGGCCAGGGCGGCAGCTTCTGGTCGGTGGGCAACGTCGAGTTCGGGGGCGCGACCCAGACCTGGTACGCGGCCCGGCATGCCGTGCTCGAGCGCCTGCGCGCCGACGCGGCCGCCCTGGGCGCGGCGGGCATCATCGGCACCGACTGGGGCCAGGAGGAGCGGCCCTACGAGCAGAACGAGCGGGTCTCCGGCGTGACCTACACGATCCACGCGCTCGCGACCGCGATCGCGGGGCCGGGCCGTGACCTTCCCGAACCGACGACCATCATCCCCCTCTAGGAGCGCGCATGAGCTACGACCCCACGTCGACCGAAGGCCTCCCCGCCGACGCCCGCGGGCGGCTGGCGCAGAACAGGGCGGGCCTCTTCACCTCCGACCTGTCGGTGCGGGAGTTCCTGCTGGTGAAGCAGGCCGGGTTCGACCCGCTCGGCCTGGTCGTCGGCAGCTCGATCTACCACATCGGGTTCCAGCAGTCGAACTGGAACCAGAACCAGGAGATGGACATCCTCACGCAGGCGATGTACCACGCCCGCGAGCTCGCGATGACGCGCATGGAGGAGGAAGCCGATCAGCTCGGCGCCGACGGCATCGTCGGTGTGCGGCTGGACGTCGGCCGCTACGAGTGGGGCGCCGACCTGGCCGAGTTCATCGCCATCGGCACGGCGGTGAAGCACCGCGGCGGCGAGCTGCACCGGGCGCCGAGCGGCCGCCCGTTCACGAGCGACCTCACCGGCCAGGACTTCTGGACGCTGCTCCAGGCCGGCTACCGGCCCGTCGGCATGTGCATGGGCAGCTGCGTCTATCACGTCGCCCACCAGGGCCTGCGCGGCTTCTTCTCCAAGATCGGCCAGAACGTCGAGATGGAGAACTACACCCAGGCCCTCTACGACGCCCGCGAGCTGGCGATGGAGCGGATGCAGGCCGAGGCGCAGGGGGTGCAGGCCGAGGGCATCGTCGGCGTCCAGATCCAGGAGCGCAGCCACGGCTGGGGCTCGCACGTGATCGAGTTCTTCGCCGTGGGCACGGCCGTCGTGCCGACCAAGGACGACCACATCATCCCGCCGCCTTCCATGATGCTGAGCATGGACGGCTGAGCCGGAGTACGCTTGACGGCATGTCGCTGACGAGGCGCCAGGAGAAGAAGCGCCAGATGGTGCGCACGGGCTACGCCGGCATCGGCGTCGGCGTGCTGATCCTGCTCTACGCCATCAGCGCCGGGGCGATCATCCTCGGCATCATCGGCCTCGTCATCCTCGTGATCGCCGGCTGGGCGACGCGCGCGCTGCGCGCGCTCTGACCCGGGGTCAGACCCCGAACGGCGGCCGTTGCCGTGTCGTTGCAGTTCTGTTCGGGGTCTCGAGGGGTGATTCGAGCGCCGATGGCGGCAGCGCGTCACGCCACCAGCGGGATCAGCAGGCCGACGGCCACACCGATGGCGGCCGCGACGGCGTAAAAGGCAAGCACCCGCGGGGCGGTGCCGGCGCGCCGCTCCGGGGCATTCTCGGCCTCGGCCGGGCGGCCCGTCCAGCCGCGGCGCCGGCCCACCACGATCACGCCGATCACGGTGAGCGCGGTGCCCGACCCGGCCAGCGCGGCGGAGAGGGTGCCGGTGCCGTGCCGGGGCGCATGCGCGCGGGCCGTGGACCTCCGCGTGCCGGGGCGGGCCGCCGGCTTGCGCGGCCCGGGCGGCCGGGGCTGCGGGCGGGTCCC
>JAICJC010000103.1 GCA_025928655.1 Thermoleophilia bacterium
CCCGCGTCCAGCTGCTGCGCCACCGCCGGGTCCGGCCCGGGCGCGGCCAGGGCGAGCTGGCGGGCCCGCTCCTCCGGCTCGGCGGCCAGCTCCGCCGCCCGCCGGTGCAGCTCCCGCCGGCGGGCGGCGGGGACGGACTCGTACGCAGCCGAGGCGAACAGCGGGTGGGAGAACGAGATCCGGCCCGCGGCATCCACCGTCACGATCCCCGCCTCCTCGGCGGGCGAGAGCGCCTCGACGTCGACGCTGTGCCGATCCGGCTCCGAGACCACCGCGGCCAGCAGGACGGCGTCGCGCGCGGCCTGCGGCAGCCGCCGGATGCGCTCGGCGGTCAGCTTGCGCAGGTCGGCCGGGACGGGCATGAGGCCGGCGCCGGCTGCGCGTCCCTGGTCGGCGGCCAGGCGGGCGATCTCGAGCGCGTAGAACGGGTTGCCGCCGCTGGCCTGGACGATGCGGACGAGCGACGGGCGCGGGAGCGGCCGGCCCAGGCTCGCGGCGACGATGCGCCCGAGCGCCGCCAGCGACAGCGGCCCCAGCTCGACCCTGACGGCCCGGCCGTCGGCGGCGCCGGCCGGGCCGTCCGCCGCCGCCGTCCGGGTCGAGCACAGGAGGCCGACCCGCTCGTCCTCGAGCCGCCGGACCGCGAAGTCGAGCACGCGCCGCGACGGCGGGTCGAGCCACTGCCAGTCGTCGACCGCGAGGATCACGGGCCGCTCGGCCGCGAGCCCGCGGATCAGGGTGAGGAAGGCGGCCGCGACCGCCCGGCTGTCGGGCGCCTTCCCCGTCGGCCGCCGGCGCAGCAGCGCCACCTCGAGCGCCTCCCGCTGCGGGCCGGGAAGCGGGTCGAGCGCGCCGTCCTCCAGCGCCGCGAGCATGTCGGCGACCGCCGCGAAGGAGAGCTTGGCCTCGGCCGCCGAGGGGCGGCACGGGAGCACGAGCGCCCCCCGCTCCTGCGCCCGCCGGCGGGCCTCGCGCCACACCGTGGTCTTGCCGATCCCGGCGGCGCCCTCGAGCACGAGAACGGCGAACCCGGTGCCGGTCGCATCGAGGAACGACTCGACCTCGAGCAGCGGTGCTTCGCGGCCAACGATCCCCGGTGCCATGGCGCTCGCAACCCTATCGGGTGGTGCCATCCGGCATCCGGTTATCCTCACCCAGGCGCCATTTCCGATGAGCCACGGCCACGACCACCACCATGGCCACGGCGGCCACTCCCACGCCGTCTCCGCCGACGCGAACCGGCGCCAGCTCGCCATCGCGCTCGGGCTGATCCTGGGGCTCATGGTGCTCGAGGTCGCGGTCGGCCTCGTCGCCGACTCGCTGGCGCTGATCTCCGACGCCGCCCACATGCTGACCGACGCGGTGGCGATCGGCCTCTCGCTGTGGGCGGCGTCGCTCGCGACCCGGCCGGCGAAGGGCTCGCTGACCTACGGCTACCGCCGGGCCGAGATCCTGGCGGCGCAGTTCAACGGCGCGACCCTGCTGACGCTGGCCGTCCTGATCGTGATCGAGGCCGTGCGCCGATTGGCGTCGCCCCCGTCGGTGGAGGCGACGCTGATCCTGGCGGTCGCGGTGGCCGGCGTCGTCGTCAACCTGCTCGCGACCTGGGTGCTCGCGAAGGCGAACCGCGAGAGCCTGAACGTCGAGGGCAGCTTCCAGCACATCGTCACCGACCTCTACGCCTTCCTCGGCACGGCCATCGCGGCCATCGTGATCCTCGCGTCCGGGTTCGAGCGGGCCGACCCCATCGCCTCGCTCTTCGTGGCGGCGCTCATGCTGCGCGCGGCCTACGGCCTGCTCAAGGCCAGCGGCCGGATCTTCCTCGAGGCGGCGCCGGAGGGGATGGACGTCGACGAGATCGGGACGGCCCTCGCCGGCCACCCGGGCGTCGTCGAGGTGCACGACCTGCACGTGTGGGAGGTGACGTCCGGCTTCCCCTCCCTGTCGGCGCACATCCTGGTCGAGTCCGGCGCCGACTGCCACGGGATCCGGGAGGGGCTCGAGGGCATGATCGACGAGCGCTTCGGCATCCATCACACGACGCTCCAGGTCGAGCACCGCAAGCCGCGGCTCGTGCAGCTGTCGTCGCGGCGGCCCGGCCGCCGCGCGGGCGGAGGCTAGATGGTCGATCCCGGGCGCCGGCCGGAGGGCGAGCCTCCGGCCGGCGCTGTGCTGACCCCTCGGTAGAGCTCGCCGCCTAGTGGTACCGGTAGACCGCCACGTAGTCGACCTGCAGCGCGACCTTGCTCGGCGTCGTCGAGTCGGGCATGACGCCGGTGAACCCGTTCGAGCCGACGTTCGTCTGCATCACCATGTGCATCGGCGACGACGGCACGTGGCTCGTGTAGTGCGCCCAGATATGGCCGTCGAGGCGCACGGTCATATCCCCGGGCACCCACTGGACCGTCATGCGGTGCCACTTCGTGAAGTCCGCGGTCACATGGGCGTGCACGCGGGTTCCGCCGTAGTGCAGCGTCGCCGTCTCGACCCGCCGGGCGGCGCCCTTGTCGGACGACTCCTCGGCCCAGTCGAGGACGGTGCCGCTGCCGTTCGGGCGCAGCGCGACGTCCATGCCGACGCCCTTGGCGCGCTTCATCCGGAAGCGGATGACCCAGCGGCCGTACGTCTGGCTGACGAGGCGCGCCATCGACGTGCCGCCGGACACCCAGCGCCCGCCGTAGTTGGGATCCTTGTACGTCTGGATCCGCAGCATGCCGCCCTTCGAGACGACGTGCGAGGGCGCCCAGTACGACTGCGGGCAGCACCCGGGGCGGCCGTTGTAGAGCGTCCAGGTGTGCGGCTTGAGCGGCAGCTGGAACTGGCGGTAGAAGATGCGTTTCGGGAACGTCGGCGATACCGGCGGCGGCGTCGAGGCCGCGGCCTGCGCGGCGAGCGGACCGGCCCCGACGGCGAGAACCGCGAGGCACATGAGGATCGTTCTTGATCGTTGCATGCGGCGATCATCGACAACCCGGACCCGCTTCCACATGCTTCCAAAGAGATTCTCACAACACTCTCAATTACCGTTTACAACCCGGCTCGTGCCGGACGCGTGCGCAGGCGGGAGGTACAGTGCGGCCATGTGCCGAAACATCCGCCCTCTCTACAACTACGACCCCCCGACCACCGAGCAGGAGATCCGGGACGCGTCGCTCCAGTACGTGCGCAAGATCAGCGGGATGACGAAGCCGGCGAAGGCCAACGAAGAGGCGTTCGCCCGGGCCGTCGACGCCGTCGCCGCCGCGTCGGTGGAGCTGCTGGGCCAACTCGTCACGAACGCCCCTCCGCGCGACCGGGAGCGTGAGATCGTGCGCGCCCGCGAGCGGGCCGCCGTCCGCTACGGCGAGCGCGGCGCCGCCTGACCCGCCGTGGCGGAGCGCCTGCTGGTCGAGGTCTGGTCGGACATCGTCTGCCCGTGGTGCTACCTGGGCAAGCGCCGGCTCGAGGCGGCGCTCGCGCGGTTCGAGCACGCCGACCGGGTGGACGTCGTCTGGCGCAGCTTTGAGCTCGAGCCGGATGCCCCGCGGGACGCGCAGAGCCGCCGCGACCTGCTCCTCTCCCGCTACGGCATGACCGCCGAGCAGGCGGCTGAGCGCGACGCCCAGATGACGGCGCTCGCGGCGGCGGAGGGGCTCGAGTACCGCCCCGACCTGGCCCAGCTCGGCAACACCTTCGACGCCCACCGGGTGCTCCACGCCGCCCGCGCCGCCGGGCTGCAGGCGCAGGCCAAGGAGCGGCTCCTGCGAGGCTACTTCAGCGAGGGCCGCAGGCTGACCGACGCCGACACCCTGGTCGAGCTCGCGGCCGACGCCGGGATGGATCCCGCGGCCGCCCGGGCGGCGCTCGCCGACGGCAGCTTCGGGGAGGACGTGCGCGCGGACGAGCGCGAGGCCGCCGCGATCGGCATCACCGGCGTGCCCTTCTTCGTGCTCAACCGCCGCTACGCCGTCTCCGGCGCACAGCCGACCGACCTGCTCCTGCAGGCGCTCGAGCGCACGTGGGCCGAGACGGTGGAGCCCGCCGAGCCGGCCGCCTCCTGAAGGCCGGTTTGACGCTGCGGCGGCCCTGGGTACCTAGGCGGCCATGTGGTTACTCATTCTGCTCATCCTTGCCCTGATCCTGTTCGGGATCTGGGGCGCGATCAAGCTGGCCTTCTGGGTGCTCTTGATCGCACTCGTCGTGGCGCTCATCGTCGGGTTCCTCGGCCGCGGCATGTTCGGGAGCCGCAGAGGCGCCCTCTAACCCATCGCGGCGCCCCGGGCCGGCGGCAGCATCGCCGCCGCCGGCCCGCGGATTCAGCTCCACGCAGCCGGAGACGGAGGCATCACATGTTCCGATTCGTGTTCGGCTTCATGCGCAGCGTGCTCCTGCTCGCGTTCCTGATCGTGGGCGTGCTCGTCGCGCACACCCATCACTACCTGCGGCACCTGCACGCCGTGAAGCCCATCGCGTCGGCCGTCCTGGCCGTCGTGCTGTGGCCGATCGTCCTGCTCGGCGCGAACCTGCACCCTGCACTAGCGGGCACGCAGCGCCGCCGCGCCCGGTAGCGTCCGTCGGCGTGCAGCCAATCGCCTGGAGGGCCCTGGCGGCGGCGGCGCTCGTCGCCGTCCTGATCGTCGGCCGCAGCTCCGTCGAGCCCGGTCTCGTGGTCGCCACGGTGGGCAAGGCGCCCGACCGCCGCCCGGCGGTCATCCACGGCGCGCGGACGCCGATCCGCCACATCGTCTTCATCGTCAAGGAGAACCGCTCCTACGACAGCCTGTTCGGCCTCTTCCCCGGCGGCGACGGGACGCGCACCGGCCGCACCGCGGACGGACGGGTCATGCCGCTGCGCCCGCTCCAGGACGTCCAGACCGACCTCCAGCACAACCACCACGCGGCGGTGACCGACATCGCCGGCGGGGCGATGGACGGCTTCTCCGAGGTGCCGGACAAGGACGGGAAGCCGACGATGCTCGCGTACTCCACCTCGTTCCCGGGCCAGACGCCCGCGTACTGGGGTTGGGCGAGGCACTTCGAGCTCTCCGACCACACGTTCTCGTCCGGCGACACGTCGAGCTTCCCCAATCACCTCTACACGGTGGCGGCGACCGGCGCCGGGTCGGTGGACGGCCCCAACTTCGGGGTCGAGAACTGGGGCTGCGACGGCCCGGTGAACCTGTCGGTGCCCGTGATCCGCCACGACGAGATCGTCCACGTGCGCCCCTGCTTCGCCGTCGACTCCATCGGCGCCCAGCTCGACCGCCGCGGCATCCCCTGGAGCGAGTACGGGCCGCCGGAGAACGGCCACGGCTACGGCTGGGTCGCCTACGACGCGGTGAAGCCGATCCGGGAGAGCTCGAGCTATGCCCGTCACGTCTTCCCGCTGGGGTGGCTGCCGAGCGACCTCGACCAGAACTACCTGGCCGCGGTGACGTGGATCGTGCCGCCGTACAACCGCAGCGACCACCCCGGGGGCGCCTCGCTGTGCGAGGGCGAGAACTGGACCGTCGACCTGGTCAACCGGATCATGCGCCTGCCGGACTGGCGCCACACCGCCATCGTGCTGACGTGGGACGAGTGGGGCGGGTTCTACGACCACGTGCCGCCGCCCCAGCCCGACCGCTTCGGTCTCGGCGTCCGCGTCCCGATGGTGATCATCTCGCCGTGGGCGAAGCAGGGCGTCGTCCACACGACCTACGACTTCACCTCCGTGCTCAAGTTCATCGACGAGGACTTCGGCATGCCCATCCTGAGCGAGCGCGAGCAGCAGGCGAACTCCATCCGCGACGCGTTCCAGTTCTCCCGCCCGCTGCCGCGCTGGACGGCGCCGATGCGCGACTGCCCGCCCGCCTCGGCGGCGGAGCTGGCGGCCACCGGCAGGAACATTGACCCCAGCTGAACGGCCGATCCTGGTCACCGGCGCCCACCGCTCGGGCACGACCTGGGTGGGGCGCGTCCTGGCTGCGTCGACGAGCCCCCCGCTCGGCTACCTGTGGGAGCCGTTCAATCCCCGCCACCGGCCGGGCACGTTCCCGGTGCGCTTCCCGCGCTACTTCGAGTACCTGTGTGCCGAGAACGGCGCCCCGTACGTGGAGCCGCTGCGGGTCGCGCTCGGGTTTCGCTACCGGCCCGGGGCGGAGCTGCGCAGCCTGCACAGCCCGAAGGACGCGGCCCGGATGGCCCGCGACTGGGCCCGCTTCGCCCGCGACCGGCGCCGGTGCGCGGCCGCGCTCGTGAAGGACCCGATCGCGCTCTTCTCCTCCGAGTGGCTGGCGGCGACGTTCGGGATGCGGGTCGTCGCCATGATCCGCCACCCCGCCGCCTTCGCCGTCAGCATCCGCCGCCGCAGCTGGCGCCACCGCTTCGCCGACTTCCTCGACCAGCCCCTCCTCATGCGCGACTTCCTGGGGCCGCGCGAGCCGCAGCTGCGGGCGGCCGCCGAGCGCCGCCCCGAGATCCTGGACGAGGCGATCCTGCTCTGGAACGTCCTCTACTCGACGGTCGCGACGTTCCAGGAGCGCCACCCGGACTGGATCTACGTGCGCCACGAGGACGTGTCGGCGAGCCCGCTGGAGCGTTACCGCGACCTGTACGGCAGCCTGGGCCTCGAGTGGACGCCGCCCGTCGAGCGGCTGGTGCGGGAAACGTCGTCGGCGTCGAACCCGGGCGAGGCCCGCCGTGCGGACGCGATCCGGCGCCCGAGCGCCGCCCAGGTGCGGGCGTGGACGTCACATCTCACCCCCGAGGAGACCGAGCGGGTGCGGCGCGGCACCGACCCGCTGTGGCGGCGTTTCTACGAGGACGGTGAGTGGTAGCCGCCGCCCGGCCCGAGCTGGTCGCGGATGGCGGCTGAGGCCCGATCACGGGCCGCGCGCCCGTGCTCGCGCCTGATCTGGCGCAAGGCCGGCGTGAACACCTCCCGCAGCGCGTCGTCGCGCCCGTAGAGCTCGAGGGCGGCGACAATCGCACCGTGCAGCCGCACACGGTCCGACTCCGTGGTCCCGCGGACGATCCGCTCGACCAGGGCCGGCCTGCCGAACTCCGGGTCGACGGGCATCGGGGCGATGATGCCGGATTCCGGGTGACGCGGCCATCCCCGCAGCGGCCAGATCGCCGCCCAGAATTTGGTAGTCCGCGCCTGCCAATTGGCGCATGGAACGAGTGCCAATTGCCGACGAACCGGCCGGTGCGGCACAATCCGGGCCATGCCCGCCGCCATCGCCGTCGTGGGTGACCGCGACCCGGCCTACCTCACCCACCGCGAGCTCGACGCGACGCTCGCGCTGATGCCCGCGGGGGTCGAGGCCCGCTGGGTGGCGACGGACGGGCCCGATGCGACCCGGCTCGATCGCTTCGACGCGCTCTGGATCGTGCCCGGCACCCCGTACCGCGACGATCGGCCCGTCTTCGCCGCGATCGAGGCGGCCCGGACGGGCGGCGTCCCCATCCTCGGCACCTGCGGCGGGTTCCAGCACATGGTGGTCGAGTTCGCGCGCAACGCCGCCGGGATCGCAGAGGCGGCGCACGCCGAGACGGCGCCGGCCGCCGCCGTGCACGCCGTCTCGCCGCTCGCGTGCAGCCTGGAGGGCGAGGTGCGGCAGGTGACGACCGTGCCCGGGACGCGCGTCGCCGAGCTGTGCGGGCCGGGCCCGTTCGCCGGCTTCCACTGGTGCAGCTACGGCGTCGAACCGGCCGTCCTCGACCGCCTCCTCGGCGCCGGGCTCGTGGTCTCCGCGACCGCGCCCGACGCCGGCGTCGAGGCCGTCGAGCTGCCCGATCACCCCTTCTACGTGGCGACGCTGTTCCAGCCGCAGGTGGGGTCGTCCGAGACCGGAGAGCTGCATCCGCTGATCGGCGCGCTCGTCGAGGCGGCCGCCGGCGTTCGGTCCGCCTGACACACACCACTTGCGCGCTTAACAATTTGCCTCAGCGGCCGATTTCTCGGGCGATGCGCGACGCCTCCCGCACCCCCGCCGCCACCGCCTCGCAGAACGAGGAGCTCTACGAGAGCCAGCGCTCGCGTGTCGCGATGCCGCTCGAGTCCGACGAGCGCCTGCTCTCGGCCGTGCTCGGCGGCGCCTTCCTGGTGGTCGCGGTCGTGCTCGCGCTCGTGGCCGGCGACGGCCGCGCGCCCGGCCCGATCGACATCGGCGTGCTCGTGCTCGCCTTCGCGGCGCTCGCCAACGTCGAGTTCGAGATCGGCACCGGCGCGGCCATCCCGACCCAGCTCGTGTTCGTCCCGATGCTCTTCCTGCTCCCGCTGGGATGGGTGCCCCTCGCCGTCGCCGCCGCCTCCTGGATCTCGCTCAACGCCGACGTCGTCCGCGGCCGCCGCCATCGCGAGCGGGTGCTCGTCCTGCTCTGCTCCTGCTGGTACGTCGTCGGCCCCGTGCTCGTGCTGCTGGCCTTCGGCGACGGCGCCCCCAGCTGGGCCCGCTGGCCGGTCTACGTGTGGGCGCTCCTGGCCCAGTTCGGCGCCGATCTGGCCAGCACCGCCCTGCGCGAGTGGCGGGCCGTGTCGAGCTGGCCCCGGCGCCTGCTGACCGCCGCCGGCATCGCCTACGGCGTCGACGCGGCCCTGGCGCCCCTCGGCCTGCTGGCGGCCTTCGCCTCGACGCGCATGCACTACGCGTTCCTGCTCGTTCTGCCGGTCGCCATCATCCTCACCGTCTTCGCCGGCGAGCGCGGCCGCCGCATCACCGAGGAGATCAAGCTGTGGCGGACGCTGCGCGGCACCGTCGAGCTGCTCGGCGACATCATCGAGGCCGACGACGCCTACACGGGCACGCACAGCCAGGGCGTGGTCGAGCTGGTGCTCGCCGTCTCGGAGGTGCTCGACCTGAGCCCGGAGGAGCGCACCCAGGCCGAGTTCGCGGCGCTGCTCCACGACGTGGGCAAGATCCGCATCCCGAAGACCATCATCCAGAAGCCCGGCCCGCTCACCGCGGAGGAGCGGCGCCTGATCGAGACGCACACCGTCGAGGGCGAGCGCATCCTCGACCGCGTCGGCGGTTCGCTGGCCGAGGTCGGCCGCCTCGTCCGCTCCTGCCATGAGCGGTACGACGGCACGGGCTACCCCGACCACCTCGCGGGCGAGGACATCCCGCTCGTCGCCCGGATCGTGTGCTGTTGCGATGCCCTCAACGCGATGACGACCGACCGCCCCTACCGCGCGGCGCTCACCGTCGCCGAGGCCAAGGCCGAGCTGTGGGCGTGCTCGGGCACCCAGTTCGACCCGCGCGTCGTCGAGGCCGTCATCACGGTGATCGGCGAGGACGACGAGGGCGACGCCGGCATCGAGCTCGCCGCCGCGGCGTAGCCGCCGGGCCGCAGGAGCGCCCGCCGGCGCTGCAGGTGATCGCAGTCGCGAAAACCCCCGTCGGAGAACGCCTCCATGCGCGTCGTTTCCACGGGGCGGCACGCGACCGCGCCGGTACAGTACCCGCGCGATGGCGACCCTGATCTCGCTCAGAGGCGCCGTGAAGTCGTTCGGCGCGCGCACGGTCCTGAACGGCCTCGACCTCGAGGTCGACGAGGCCGCGCGGATCGGCGTCGTCGGCCAGAACGGCTCCGGGAAGTCGACGCTCCTCCGCATCCTGGCGGGCCTCGACGAGCCGGACTCCGGCCCGCCGGTGCGCCGGCGCGGGATGACCGCCGCCTACCTGCCGCAGCTGGTCGGCGCCGACACGCGCACGCCGATCGAGATCTGCCACGCCGCCCGGCCCGACATCGCGCGGGTCGAGGCCGAGCTCGAGCGCTGCGCCGCGGACCTCGGCGACTCCGCGGTCGCCGCCGACCTCGGCCGCATGCAGCGGACGCTCGATCGCCAGCAGCGGCTGCTGGACGAGTTCGACCGGCTCGAGGGGCACACCTTCTCGGGCACGGTCCGCTCGATCCTCGACGACCTCGGCGTGAGGCCGGCGGAGTCCGGCCGCCCGCAGGAGGAGCTCTCCGGCGGCAAGCGCAAGCTCGTCGCCCTGGCCGCGTGCCTGGTGCAGGAGCCCGATCTGCTGCTCCTCGACGAGCCCGAGACCCACCTCGACGCCTACCGGCGCAGCCGCGTCGAGGAGCTCGTCCGCGCGTTTCGCGGCAGCGTCGTCATGGTCTCCCACGACCGCTACCTGCTCGACGAGACCGTGCGCGCCGTCGCCGAGGTCGACCGCGGCCGGGTGCGGGTGTGGCCCGGCAACTACTCGACCTACCACGCCGCGCGCGAGCTCGAGCTGCACCAGCAGCAGCAGACCTGGCAGGCACAGCAGAAGGAGATTGCGCGGCTCGAGGACGCGATCCGGCGCTACAAGCAGTGGGCGAACATCGTCGACGACCCCCGGCACACCACCCGCGCCCGCAACACCCAGCGCCGGATCGAGCGCATGGACAAGGTCGAGCGGCCCGTGCTCGAGCGGCGCAAGATCGCCCTGCGCCTACGCAGCGGGGCACGCGGCGGCAAGCGGGTGGCCGAGTGGCGCGACGTGACGGTCGCGTTCGGCGACGAGCCGGTGCTGATGGGCGTCGACCTGACCGTCTTCCGGGGCGAGCGGATCGGCGTGATCGGCGACAACGGCTCCGGCAAGAGCGTGCTCGTCAGGCTGCCGGCCGGCGAGCTCGAGCCGACCGGGGGCGAGATGTGGATCGGGCCGTCGATCGAGGTCGGCTTCCTGCCCCAGGAGCACGCGCCGGCCCCCGCGGGCCAGACGCCCGTCGACGCGCTGCGGGCGCAGAAGCCGTGCACCGAGGAGGAGGCGGTGTCGGCGCTGCTGCGCTTCCTCTTCACCTACGAGCAGTGCCGCCAGCACGTGAACGACCTGTCCGGCGGCGAGCGGACGCGGCTCGAGCTCCTGCTGCTGATGCGGGCCGGCGTGAACTGCCTCGTGCTCGACGAGCCGACCAACCATCTCGACATCGACTCGGTCGAGATGCTCGAGGCGGCCATCGAGGCCTACGACGGCACGGTGGTGTTCGTCTCGCACGACCGCTACTTCCTCGACCGGATCTCCGACCGCATCGTCGAGGTGCGCGACGGCTCCGCGACCGCGTCCGAGGGCGGCTACAGCACCTGGTACGAGCGGCGCCGCGCAGCCTGAATCGGGGTCAGACCCCGAACGGAACAGCAACGAACCTGTCACGGCCGCCCGTCGGGGTCTGACCCCGATTCAGAGGCGGCGGTACATGATCAGCAGCCCGACGTCACCCTCGATCGGGTGGCGGAAGCCGTCGGGGACGGTCGCCAGCACCGAGAAGCCGAGCGTGCGCCACAGGGAGACGGCGGGGGCGTTGCACTCCACGACGGCGTTGAACTGCATCGCCCGGTACCCGTCGGCCCGGGCCTGGGCGAGCACGTGCTCGCCCAGGCGGCGGCCGACGCCCTTCCCCGAGTGGCGCGGGTCGACCATGAACCCTGCCGTGGCGACGTGCGCGGCCGGGCCGCCGTGGTTTCGGCCCATCTCGGCCGTGCCCAGCACGGCGCCGTCATCGGCGACGGCGACGAACGTGCGCCCCGGGGGCGCGTGCATCCACTGCCGGCGGGCGGTCGCCTCGTCCGTCTCCGTATCCCACGAGAAGGTCTCGCCCGCGCGGATGATCCCGCGCATGAACGCCCACATCGCCGGCCAGTCGTCGCCCCTCGCCGCGCGGATCTGCATTCACATGCGGCCGGCGGCGATGATGCGGGCCAGGAACTGCTGGGTGCGATCCTCACGCGGCGCCGTGAAGATCTGCTCCGGCGGGCCCTGCTCCAGGATGACGCCGCCGTCGAGGAAGCAGACGCGGTTGGCGATGTCGCGCGCGAAGCCCATCTCGTGGGTCGCGATCACCATGGTCATCCCCTCGCGGGCGAGGCCGCGCACGACCTCGAGCACCTCGGCGACCAGCTCCGGGTCGAGCGCGCTCGTGATCTCGTCGAGCAGCATCAGCCGCGGCCGTGTCGCGAGCGCGCGCACGATCGCGACCCGTTGCTGCTGGCCGCCGGAGAGCCGGTCGGGGTAGTCGTCCACCTTCTCGGCCAGCCCAAAGCGGGTGAGCAGGTCGCGGGCCTCGGCCTCCGCCTCCGCCCGCGGCAGCCCGAGCGCCCGCCTGGGGCCCAGCGTGACGTTGTCGAGCACGCTCATGTGCGGGAACAGGTTGAACGCCTGGAACACGATCCCGATCCCGCGCCGGACGCGGTTCACGTCGACGCCGGGGGCCGTGATCTCCTCGCCGTTCACGACGATCCGGCCGGCGTCGATCGGCTCGAGCAGGTTCACGCACCGGAGCAGCGTCGACTTGCCCGATCCCGAGGCGCCGATCAGGCACACGACCTCGTGCTCGGCCACCGACAGGTCGATCCCGCGCAGCACGTCGCTCCTCCCGAAGGACTTGTGCAGGCCCTCGACGACGAGGCCGCCCTGCGCGCTCATGCGACGCCTCCCGCCTGCCGCCGGCGCCGCTCGCGCGCGATCAGCCAGTCGGTGAAGCGGGCCAGCGGGATCGTGATGATCACGAAGAAGAACGCCGCGATCAGGTACGGCGTGTAGTTGAAGTCGGCCGCCGAGTTGATGTTCGCCTGCTGCAGCGCGTCGACCGAGCCGAGCACCGAGACGAGCGCCGTGTCCTTCTGGAGGCCGATGAAGTCGTTCAGGAGCGGCGGGATCACGCGCCGGACGGCCTGGGGCAGGATGACGAAGCGCAGCGCCTGGGCGCGGCTGAGGCCGAGCGAGCGCGCCGCCGCCTCCTGGCTCGGGTGGATCGACTCGATCCCGGCCCGGTACACCTCCGACACGTACGCGCTGTAGACCAGCACCAGCCCGACCACGCCCCACACGACCGGGTTGGTGGGAACGCCGGTCAGGTTCAGCCCGGGCGCGCCGAACCCGAGCACGTAGATGACCAGGATCGTCGGCACGCCGCGGAAGAAGTCCGTATACGCGATCGCGAGCGCCCGCAGGGGAAAGAACACGGGGCCGGGCAGGCCGCGCATCACCGCGATCACGAGCGCGAAGACCAGGATCAGCGCCTCCGCGATCAGGAACATCTTCACGTTCAGCAGGAAGGCGCGGGCAACCAGGGGGAACGTGTCCCGGCCCTCGCCGACGTTGAAGAACGACTGCTTGACCGTCTCCCAGCCCGGCGCGTTCACGATCAGCAGCACGACCACGAGCAGGAACACGAACGTGCTCACGAGCGCGATCGACATGTTCGTCAGCGGCCCGAAGCCGCCCTGGAGGATGCGCGAGCGCCGCCCGGGGTCCGGCGCGGCCACTAGTGGAGGACGGGCGCGTTCGCCTTGTTGGAGAGCCAGGTCGTCTGGATCTGGTCGAGCGTGCCGTCGCTCTTGAGCGCCGCGATCGCCTTGTCGACGCACGAGGTCAGCGGGCTGCCCTTGGCGAGCACGAGCCCGAAGTGGTCACCGGCCCCCTCGGAGACGGGGAACTGGCCGACGATCGTGCTGTCCGGGATCTGCACGGCGGTCATGTAGAAGGCGGTGGGCAGGTCGACGACGATGCCGTCGATCTGGTGCGCCTTGAGCGCGTTGATCGCGTCGTTCAGCGTGTGGTAGGCGCCCGGTGAGGGCCCGGGCTTGATGAAGTCCTGGATCAGCGAGTAGCTCGTCGTGCCGAGCTGGGTGCCGAGCTTCGCCCCGTGCAGCGCCGAGATGCTCGTCGCGTGTGCGTACCTGTTGCTCTTGAGCGCGACGACCGCCTGGTTCTCCGTGTAGTAGGGGCTCGAGAAGTCGACCGTCTGCGCCCGCTTGGACGTGATGGAGACCTGGGCCAGGTAGAAGTCGAAGTTCTTGGGCCCGGGGGCGAACGACTGGTTGAAGTGCGTCACGTTCCACTTCACCTGTGCGTTCGAGAAGCCCATCTGCTTCGCGACGGCGTAGGCGACCGCAGCCTCGAAGCCCTTGCCCGTGTACGGGTCGTTGTTGAACTGGCCCGTCCAGCTATGGCCGGGGCCGCCGGTGAAGTACGGCGAGTAGGCCGGGTTGTCCGTCCCGATCGTGAGCGTCCCCGGGTGCAGCAGCGCCAGGTTCTTCACGGCGCACGGGTTCGACCCGGGCGCGGACGAGCCCGCGGTGGCGCCGCTCTTCGCCGTCCCGCACGCGGAAGCCGCGGCGGCGAGGACGACAACGGGCAGGATCCAGACGAGCTTGCGCATGCGCACCACACCGGAGGGGTCGAGGGACGGCGCCCTACGATACCCCGATCCCGGTGCGGCCGCTGTGGGAAGCGCTAGCGCTTGGCGAGGTGCGCGCCGATGCGGACCCGCAGCTCCTGCGGGCTGAACGGCTTGGTGATGTAGTCGTCCGCGCCGAGCGAGAAGCCGGCATCGACGTCCCGGTCCTGGGCGCGGGCGGTCAGCATGATGACCTTCATGTGCGAGCACTCACTGTCGGAGCGCAGCTCGCGCAGCACGTCGAACCCGCTGCGCTTGGGCATCATGACATCCAGCACACACAGATCCGGCTGCTCGGAGCGGGCCAGCTCGAGGGCGGCCTGCCCGTCCGGAGCCGTCACGACCTGGTAGCCCTCCCGCTCGAGGCGGAACTTCACCAGGCGGAGCAGATGCGGCTCGTCATCGGCGACG
>JAICJC010000157.1 GCA_025928655.1 Thermoleophilia bacterium
GCGCTGGTCGAGTCCATCGACTAAAAAGCTCGTGAGAGCTCTCAAAAGTCGCCGCAGGTCCCGATCTTGATCTCGACGATCCGGCTCGTGGGCGGCACCGGATCGCGCCTGCCGTCGTCGACGAAGGTCAGACCGTCCGGCGTCCGCCACATGTCGGCGCCGGCTCGGTGCAGCCGGTAGAGGGCGCGCAAGTCCGCGATGGTGCTTCCGAGCGTGATGCCGCGGGCCGTCGCCAGGGCCGGCGAGACTCCGGCCGTCGGAGACGCTTCACGCGGCGAGCCGGCCGTCGTGAGCGGGTAGCCGCCCCTGACGAAGCGGTATCCGGAGAACACCCCGAGCCGAAACTCCGCGACGAAGTCGCCCCACTCGACCTCGGTGTAGCGAGCACCGCAGCCGGTGCTGACGCCGCGTGCCGAAGGTGCGCCGAAGAGAACGCGAAGACGCGCCACCGCCTCGCCCTTCCGCATCCCGAACCGCACCGTTCCCACTCCGTGCGCCTGCAAGATGGGCCCGCGGGCAGCCGGCGCTCCGCCCGCCCCTGCGACCAGCGCCGCGGCGACAATGGCCACGGCGACCGCCGCCGCACAAGCGGGCATCCGGCGCACGTTCACGAAGGGAGTTTAGGGTGAAGATCGACCTGAACGCCGACGTCGGTGAAGGCTTCCCGGATGACGAGCGCCTGCTCGCTGTCGTGACGAGTGCGAACGTCGCCTGCGGCTTCCACGCGGGCTCGATCGAGTCGATGCGTGTGACGTGCGCCAGCGCGGCGGCACGCGCTGTGGCCGTCGGCGCGCACCCGTCCTATCACGACCGCGAGGGGTTTGGCCGCCGCGCGCTCGAGGTCGCCGCGGAGGCGCTTCGGGAGGACGTCTCGGAGCAGGTCGAGGCACTCGTCGGAATCGCGGCCGAGGAGGGCGCTGCCGTCGTGTACCTGAAGCCGCACGGCGCGCTGTACACGTGCGCGATCGACGACGACGAGGTCGCGGGTGCCGTCGTCGGCGTGGCACGCGATCACGCCCTCGCCGTGCTTGCGTGGCCGCACTCGAAGCTGCTCGTGCAGGCGCGCGCGTGCGGTCTCGAGGCGGTTGCGGAGGGGTTCGCGGACCGCGGTTACGCCGCCGGGCGCCTCGTGCCACGCGACGCACCCCGCGCACTCCTCGACGCGGACGAGGCGGCGGCGCAGGCCGTGAAGCTGGCGCGTGCGGGCGAGGTGGGGTCGATCTGCGTGCACGGCGACACACCGGCTGCGGCCGAGCTCGCCGCTCGGGTCCGGGCGGCACTCGAAGAGGCAGGCGCCTCGGTGCGGCGGTTCGCATGAGCGAGGTCTCCGTGCGGCCCGCCGGGGACCGCGGCGCGCTCGTCGAGCTGCCGGACAACGCCGCCGCGGTACGGCTCGCGCGAGTGCTTCGGGACGAGCGACTCGAGCTCGTCGACATCGTGGTCGGCCACCGGACGGTCCTCGTGACGTGGCCGGGCGGCTCGCCGATCCCCGAGCTCGCGGCGCTCGTCGAGCGCGCGCGGCCGCCCGGTCCCGACCCGGACGGACGGCGGATCGAGATCCCCGTCTCTTACCGAGGGCCGGACCTTCTCGACGTGGCCCGGCTGACGGGTCTCTCGGCGGAAGAGGTGGTCGCCCGCCATGTCGCCGCGGACCACGTCGTCGCCTTCCTCGGGTTCCAGCCCGGGTTCGCCTACCTCGTCGGCGGCGACGAGTTGCTGACCGTGCCGCGCCTGGACGAGCCGCGTACGCAGGTCCCCGCAGGCAGCGTCGCGATCGCCGGCCCCTACTCGGGCGTCTACCCACGCGAGTCGCCGGGCGGCTGGCGCCTCCTCGGCTCCACGACGACGCCCATGTTCGACGCCGCGCGCGAGGCGCCGGCGCTGCTTGCGCCGGGCGACCGCGTCAGGTTCGTCGCCACGTGACCCGGATCGAGGTCATCCGGCCGGGGCTCTCGACGACCGTGCAGGACCGCGGCCGTCCCGGGTTCGCGCACCTCGGCGTGCCACCGTCAGGAGCGGTGGACGCGAACGCGCTCGAGCTCGGCAACCGCCTCGTCGGGAACGCGCCCGGCGCGGCGGCTCTCGAGGCGACGCTCGACGGCCCGACGCTGCGTTTCGACGGCCCGGCGACGGTCGCCCTGACCGGAGCGACGACCCCTGCACCCCATGGCGTCTGCGTCTCGTTCGAGCGCGGCGACGTGCTGGAGGTGGGACGGTGCCTGGACGGTGTGCGCGCCTACGTCTGCGTCCGCGGCGGGATCGACGTCGAGCCGACGCTCGGGAGCCGCTCGACCGACCTCATGACCGGGCTCGGGCCGGCGCCGCTGCGCGCCGGCGACGTCCTCACCGTCGGCCCGGAGCCCGAGCGGCCTGCGAGGCCGCAACCGGCTCGGTCTCCGGAGCTACCGGCCGAGCCGGTGCTTCGCGTGAGCCTCGGCCCGCGCGATGACTGGTTCGTACCCGCTGCAGCCGAGGTGCTCTGCTCGCAGCCGTGGCGGGTCAGCGCGTCTTCGAACCGCGTCGGCGTCCGCCTCGAAGGGCCGCCGCTCGAACGCGCGCGGACGGGCGAGCTCCTGTCGGAAGGGCTCGTCACGGGAGCGCTGCAAGTGCCCTCCTCCGGGCAGCCGATCCTGCTCCTCCAAGACCATCCGACGACGGGCGGCTACCCCGTGATCGCGGTCGTCCACTCGGATGACCTGTGGCTCGCCGGGCAGCTGGCGCCGTCGCAGTGCGTGCGTTTTGCTCTTGCCGCCCGCACGCCGAACCCGACCTCTTGAAAACGTCGATCCCCGTCCTTACCCGAGCGGAATTTGCTGCCCGCCCTCAAGGGCCCGCGCGTTGACGCGATGCCAGCAGTCAAATACAACCTGATACATGGGATGGCGTGAACGCGACTACGCGAGATTCACCAAGCAGGAATGGAACGCCTACACCGGGCACAGCGCACCCGGTTCGTCGAGACGCGTCGGCCGCTCGTCATCTCGAAGACCCGTTGGGCTGTCCCTTCTCGCCGCCGTTGCAATCTCCGGCGCCGCGACCGTGCTCTTTGGGTCGGGTCACATAAGCTCATTCCTGAACTCGCGCCCGCTCCACGTACCGTCGCCAGGTTTGATTTCGACTCCACGGACGCCTGCGCCTTCAGCCAGGAACAAGGTCATCGGAATCCGCTGGCGGACGACAGACCTCGCGCCTGCTGCCCAGGCGGGCCGCATCTGCGTAACAGACTCGCGCCATGGGCGAATCTGTGCCAGCTACGTCGTCGGTGAACGACCCGCTGACACGCTCACGCGTCGCATCGAGCTCCTCGGTCTAGGCGTCGTGAGCAACGGATAGGGTCTCCGCCGCGGTCCGAGCCCGATCATGGCGACCTCGAGGGCCTGCAGTTGCTTTGGGCGAGCACCTGGGAGCGTGCTATTGCCTTCTCTGCGGACTAGGACTACCGTCAGCGATGTGGTCTCAAGTCAGCAGAATCGTCTGGCGCGTCCTCGGGCCGTTCCTCTGCGCGGTATAGCGGTTGCCGTTTCATTGGTTCTTATGCTTGCGCTCGCACAGGCGTCTCAAGCTGCCTCCCCTCAGCCGCGCAGCGCTACCTGGACGCACGCAGGCCGTTCGACCTCCCTCGGCTCTGCCCCATGGGGGAACGCCACTGACGGCGCACGCGGTGTTCGCACCGTGTTCGGCGACGCGGGCGTGTCAGCGCAGTTGCACGGAGATGCGCGGCTTGACCTAATCGCAGACGACATCGTCGGGGCCACCGACATGGCCGTCGCGTTGGAGGACGACCCAATCGAGTGGGCATCCTTTATTGGCGCTGGTTCCACCGACGTTCTCGGCTTCGTCATCTTTCAGCCACCGCCTTCGCCTCTGTACCACGCCATATTGCTCGCGCCGGCCCTCGATCAGACATTCGTCGACTGGCTAAGTTCCGGCACGCCCGCCGGGAATGAGCAGATGTTTGCCGAGGCTGCCATGTCGCTGATTCACGAGTCGTATCACTGGAAGCTCCTCTCCGGCGACGAGTCTTCGGTCAACGCGTGCGCATTGAGGGACTTCGGTTACTACATCGCGAAGGACTTCGCCGTCCCTGCGACCATCACGCAGATGACAACGCAGCAGGTCGCAAAGAGAATCACGAAGCGAATCGCTGTAACCAAACTCGTTGTAAAAAAGAAGCGTGTGAAGCTGAACGGAAGATGGGTGACGCGGAAGGTCCGGCAACACGTAAAGAGATACGTCCTCAAAACCACAACGGTGCACGTACCGCGAAGCGTGCAGACGACTGTTGCGAACCCGCTATACGACACCCTTGTGGCGGACGCCCAAGCGTTCTACAACAGCCAGCCGCCTCCGTACAACGCAGGCAGCTGCCCAGCCCCTGTTCCTGTAGGCGAAGCCCCGCCGCCCGCGCCTACCTATCACGTCAACGCGTGCTGGGTTCAGTACAGCGGCGGCTCGTGGAGCAACGTTAACCAGGCTGCTGCCGCCTCCACCTTCAGCGGATCCGACATCCTCACGCGAGGGCCGTCGAACTTCTGGGGAGTCGTGAGTCTGGATCAGCCGCCAACGTCGACGTTCAGCGGGACTACTGTCTCCCTCATCCGACCTGATGGCGTGACGTTCTCTACTCAACCGCTCTCGGAAGCATGGACAGCGACGTTGAACCAATGGTCAGTTGAGCTGGGTTGGCTCTGGACGGACAACACATTGTTCTTCCAGCACCCCGAGACAACGGGAAGCGGCACCTGGACAATCCGTTGGAGCTTCCCTGACCGCGAGGTCTGCAACTCGCCTTTCACGGTTTCTTGAGGGTTGGCCGCGCGCAGCCAAAGCTAGGTGGTTTCCGGCTGGGCGCCTAAACGCACCTACGCAGCGCTTTCATATGGCGGTACTGAGCTCGAACCAGTGACGCCTTGTCGACGCGACGTGACCGCTTTTGGTTGGTGTTCCCTGTGTTGGTTTGAGGTGCCAAAACGCTGCACAAGGCTTCCATCGAGGGCCGGCGCGCACATGCGGACACAAACGACACAACATGCGCTGCGACAGCTGGCTTCGGACGTAAGGTGCTAGCCCAAGCCACGTTGCCCCAGAGTCGGCTTGGTCTAGTGGCGTCGCGGCAAGATTGGGCCATGTTCGCCGGCGGACCTTTCCTCGGGTGCGCTGGTGGGCCATTGCCATGACCGAATTCGAAGCTTCGACCTCTCCCTCTGGGTTGCCGCGCTGGTTTGGACCGAGAGCCAGCGCAGATGATCCGGCCGTCTCGGGCCTGATCGACCGCGTCGCGCGTGAGGCCGAATGGGCGGACATTGGCGGTGCGTTCAACCTCAACCTGCGGATAGACGCCGAGCCGCCGGTTGTCCTCCGGGTTCATAGGCCCTGGGTCCGCCGCGGCCGGGTAGCGGGACTGCGGCGCCTGCGAGAGCGGCTCCAGGGGACGCAAGTCCGCGTCGCTCGGCCGATTCCGATCTCCGGCGGCGACCTGCTGAGGGTCGCTGATCGTTGGGCGGAGATTGAGGAGTTCATCGACCACGTCCAGCCACCGGCGGGCGAGGACTCCTACGTCCGCCTATTCGAGGAGCTCGGACGCCTTCACACTGCACTCAAAGCAGTCTGGGAGCCCGGTCTGCCCGAACCCCTCGACGACCACAGAACACTCGGGCAACTGCGTTACTCGATCGGCCTCACACGCCGCAGGCTCGGACCCGGCAGCGAGCCGGTCGTGCATCGGATGCGCCAACTGACCGGCGAGCTCTCCAAGCTGCGAAAGGGCCTCGAACTGCCATGCGCTCCGATTCATGGGGACTACAAGCTGGGCAACGCGGGAAAACTGTCAGACGGCTCGTGGGCCACCTTCGACCTGGATTTCGCGAGGGTCAGGGAGCGGCTGTACGACATCGCGGGCAGCCTGAACCACATCGCACGGAGCGGCCCCGATGGCCTGGGCCTGCCCGTTGAATTGCTCGAGCCGCGGCGACTGCTCGACGCCTACGAAGGCACGGCTCCGGAACCGTTGACTCGCGACGAGCACCGTTGGCTCCCCGGGGCGCTGGCCCTCGTACCGTTGCACTGGGCCGCCACCGCAGGGCTCGTGGGCAACGACATCCACCAAGCCGAGAGCGCAATGACCGCCGCCGAGGCCTGGTGGTCGCGCCGGGCCGAATTGTCGCCGTAGTCCGTCGCCGTAGTCCGGCGGGCTTCCGCGCTCGTGCAACGGCTCGGACACGGACGACAACGGGCATAGACCGCCGTTCGCACCCGCCCCGCTCAGGGGGTCTTCGCGAACGCTCGCCCACCCGAGGAAGTGGATCCGTCTTGCCGCGTTAGGCTGCCTCCGTGGTTTCGAGGGGCGAGATCCGACAGATGCAAGAGCTCGCGCAGCTCATCTGGCGAGATGCTCCACGCCAGCTCGATTTGACGATGGCGGAGCTGGCCTACCAAGGAGGGATGGGTGCGTCGAACACCGCTGACTCGTCTCGCCACCGGCTGTGGATGGACGATGGACGGTGTGTGGGGTGGGCGTGGTATTTCCCGCCTGCGATCTTGGAGTGGGCGGTTCATCCGGGTTTTCCGCACCTGCTCGACGGGATCCTTGATTGGTTCGAGGAGCAAGCTGAGAGCGGAGTCGACCTGAAAGCGTGCGCGCGCGACGCCGACGCTGACGCTCAGGCGAGGTTTCGGGCGCGAGGTTTCCTCGACGATCCTGACCGCCCGTGGATGCGGCTCAACTTCAGGATGCTCGACGAGATCGAAACGCCTCGACTTCCGCCCGGCTACGCCCTGCGCACTGTCGCCGATTACGGAGGCGATCTCACCAAGCGCATCGAGGTTCATCAGAAATCGTGGGCTGAGCTTGGAACCCGAGTAGCGCCAGACACCTACCCGGAAGTGATGGCAACGTGGCCGTACCGAAGCGACCTGGACTTCGTACTCGAAGCCGACGACGGGACGCCGGTGGCGTTTGCGCTCGGGTGGCTTGACGAAGCGAATCGCGTTGCCGAGTTCGAGCCGCTCGGAACCGTCCCGACGCACCGTGGGAAGGGTCTTGGCCGGGCGCTTCTCCTTCTGGGTCTTCAGCGTTTCCGAGACGTTGGCGCGACATCGGCCCTCGTAGGTTCACGAGGCGATGACGGCCACCCGATCCCACGACGCCTCTACGAGTCGGTCGGTTTTACCGAACTTTCCCGGCAGCGAGTGTTTCTCCGACC
>JAICJC010000178.1 GCA_025928655.1 Thermoleophilia bacterium
CGCGCTCGGGCTCGTCGAGCGGGACGGGCTCTGGTACGAGCTGCACGAGCCCGCCGCCGGCAAGGACGTCTACGACGGCGCCGACAGCTGGGACCCCTTCGGCTCCGATGCGCACGTCGCGGCGGCCGGGCGGATGCTGGCCCGGCTGCACGCGGCCGGCGCGGACTTCGCCGACCGCACGCCCCAGCCCCAGGTGGGCTTCGTCGTCCAGCTGGGGTCGGTCGCGCACGATCCGGTCGAGGCGGTCGAGCGGCTGGCGGCCCGGCGGCCGGCGGTGGCCGACCACCTCGCCGGCCGCGACTGGCGGGCAGGCGTCGAGGCCGCGTACGCCGAGCCGTTCGCCCGCCTGCGGCCGCTGCTCGGCGACCTGCCTGCTCGGCCGTTGCACGGCGACTGGCAGACGAACAACCTCTTCTTCTCGGGGGACGACGTGGCCGGGATCATCGACTTCCACGAGGCCGACTACGCGCCCCGCGTGCTCGACCTCGCGGTCGCCGTCGAGCGCAACTGCTTCTTCTGGAACCGCATCTCGGCCGGCGACGACACCGCCGTCGACCTGCGCCAGGGGGAGATGCTCGCGGCGAGCTACGCCGCGGAGACGCCGCTCGAGCCGTCCGAGCGGGAAGCGTTCGCCGACGTCCTGGCCGTGTGCCAGTTCGAGTACGGGATCTCCTTCCTCGACTACTACTGGGGCGTCGAGCGCGACCGCGAGAAGGCCCACTGGGCCTGGGACACGTTCGTGCTCGGCCACGCCGATTGGTGGCGGTCGGCGGCCGGCGAGGCGGCGGCCGGACGGATCCGGCGGTGGTTTTAGCGCAGCCCGGCGACGCCGCGCCCGATCTCCAGGCGGGGATCGAGGCGGACGGCGATGATGTCGGCGATGGCGTTCAGCGCGATCACCGCCCCGGCGATGACCGCCACGATCCCGGTGATCACCGGGAGGTCGAAGCCGACGAACCCCCGCTGGGCGAAGAGCGCCGTCTGGCCGAGGCCGGGCAGCCCGAAGGCGACCTCGATGTAGATCGCCGCGGTCAGCGCCGCCCCCGCGTCCATGGCGAGCATCGCGGCCAGCGACGGCAGCACCAGGGGCATCACGTGCATCCCGATCACGCGCCGCTCCGTCGCCCCCTTCCCGCGCGCCACCGTCACGTGGGGCTCGTCGAGCGTCTCGAGCACGCGCGTCCGCACCATCCGCACGTAGAGCGGCAGCAGGAAGAGCGTGAACGTGACCCACGGCAGGATGAGGTGTGAGACCCAGTGCTCGGGGCCGCTGCATCCGCCCCCGCCCATGAGGCTGCAGTACCCGCCCCCGGGGGCGAGGTGGAGATGCTTCGAGAACGCCGAGCGCAGGATCAGCCCGACCGCCAGCGGGTGCAGCGCGATGCCGAGCAGCGGCAGGCTCGAGACGACCCAGTCGAGCCGGGTGTGGCCGCGCTGCGCGCTGATGATCCCGAGCACGATCGCCGCGACGATCAGCAGGGCGGCGCCGCCGAACACGACCGACGCGGTGACGGGCGCGTCGCTGCGGATGATCGAGGACACGGGCTCGCCGGTCGCGTAGGACCTGCCCAGGTTGCCGTGCACGAGCCGGTCGACGAAGTCCAGGTACTGGACGATGACGGGCCGGTCGACGCCGAGCTTGTGGTTGGCGGCCTGGATCTCGGCCGGCGTCGGGTGCGGGTTTCCGACGATGTAGAGGCCGGGGTCGGACGGGATCTTGAAGTAGACGGCGTAGGTGACCAGGCTGAGCGCGAACAGCAGGACGAGGGCGCTCGCCACCCGGCGGACGACGTACGCGGCCACCGCTACCGCCCCCTCGGATCGAGCGCCCGGCGCACCTGCTCGCCGAGCATCACGGTGGCGACCAGCGTGACGAGGATGGCGACCGTCGGGAAGATCGCCGTCCAGATCGTGGGCGGTGTGTACTCCGAGCTGCCCAGGTTGATCAGCGTGCCGAAGTTCGTCGACAGCATGTTCCCCCAGCTCGGGTTGGGGAGCTGGATGCCGACGCCGAGCAGGGAGATCGACGCCTCGAGGATGACGTTGGTCGCGAACACCACCGTCCCGTACACGATCAGGGGCCCGGTGAGATGGGGGAGAAGGTGCGAGAGCAGGATCCGCCGGTGCGATGCGCCGACCATGCGCGCGCCTTCGACGAACTCCTGCTCGCGCAGGGACATGACCGAAACGCGCACGATCCGGGCCGGGTAGAACCAGGTGGCGAGCCCGATGAAGACCGCCAGGCCGGGCACACCGGGCCGGAGCAACCCTCCCGCGGTCAGGCTCCCGAGCCAGCCGGTGGCGTTGCTGCCGAGCGCGATCGCGAGCAGGATGATCGGGAACGCCATCACGAAGTCGATCGCCCGCAGGACGACGGCGTCGAGCAGCCCGCCGAAGTAGCCGGCGAGCCCTCCGGCGGTCACGCCGATCAGCATGGCGACCATGGTCGCGCCCAGCGCGACCTCGATCGAGGCCTGGCCGCCGTAGAGCAGCCGCATCAGCTCGTCGCGCCCGATGTTCCCGTCCGCGCCGAGGACGAAGAGCGTCGTCCCGTTGAAGTGGGTGTAGGCCTGGTCGTGGTTGGGGACGCGCGTGAACGGCCCGACCGGGACACCGTCCGGGATCGACCCGAGGAAGATGGCGTCCGGCCCGTGGCCGAGCAGGTGCTCGGCCAGGGGCGCGCCGGCGAAGACGCCGAGCAGGACGGCCACGACCAGCGCCCCGCTGACGATCGCCACGGGGTCGTGGCGCAGCCTGCGCATGACCATGACGCGCTGTGACGTCGCCGCGACGACCGGCGCCTCGACGCCGGCACCAGCTGCGGCAGGGAATCCGGCCGGCGACATCCCTGGACTATGACGCGGGCGGGCGGCCGCGGTTAGCGCGAATCCGCTGCCTCGTTTCCCCAATCCTTGGTAGAGGAGGTTCCCTCCGGCGGGGACTTTCGGAGAGCGGGTGCGTCCCCGATCCTGGGACGTAGAGCGACCCATCGAGGGTCGCGCCGGGGAGGGGTCGCTGTGAAGGGTGCCAAGGGTGGGGTTGGTCGGCGGACGCGCGTGCGCTCGCGAGTGCTGGCGGGCGTGATGCTGGTCGCGGCGTCGGTCGGGGTCGGGTCCGCGGGAGCCGCTTCGGCGTCGACGGCGACGATCGCGCCGGTGCCGGCGATGAGTGTGGCCAATCAACAGCTGGTCCCCGCGAACAACGGCCAGCAGGGTTTGACGCTTCCCACCAAGGCTCTGCCGGCGCTGTCCGGTACGGCGACGCAGGTGTTGAAGGGCGCTGTGGCGAACCACGCTCTGGACTCGCAGAACGCAAACGGGTACACGCTCTCGGATGGCGCGAGCGTGTTGCAGGTGTTCTCGGCGCCGGTGAACTACCAGAACGCGTCGGGGACGTGGGTGCCGATCGACCCGGCGCTCTCCGCCGACGGCAGCCATGGGCTTCGCACGGGGGCCGGCCCGTTCTCGGTCACGTTCCCAGATACTTGGAGCACCACGTCCCCGATCACGGTGAGCGTGGGCGGCGGGTCATACTCGTTCGCCGTTGCGGGGATGTCGCCCGCCGTCGTGTCCAAGACGGCGGCCCAGGCGGTTTCCTACCCATCTGTCCTTCCGGACGTGAACGTGCGCTTCTGGTCGAACACGCTCGGCTACCGGGAGGCGGTCGTTCTGGGCTCTGGGTCTGCGGCGGTGCCGACATTCACGATCACGGCGCAGGGCCTCACGCTGACGCAGGAGCCGACCGGGGAGATCGGCCTCTTCGACTCGTCGGGCAAAGAGGTGGGCATCATCCCCGCACCGCGGGCGACGGATGCGTCAGCAAGCGCGGTGACCGGGCTCGGCGCCGAGGGCAGCGCTAGCTACTCGTGACCGATCTCGGCGGGGGAAGCTACTCGCTGGGGTTGACGATCAACCAAACCTTCCTCGAGTCCGCGAAGTTCCCGATCGTCGTCGACCCGCCGACGGACACCCTCAACCCGGAGCGTGATACGTCGGTGAGCCTGTCGCACGCGTCGACGTCGTACGAGTCGGATCCCGAGCTGTACGTGGGCAATGCGACGACGTCTGATGTGCGCAAGGGGTGGCTGTTGTTCGACATGGCGGCGGATCGGGCGGCGGATCGGATCACCGAGCAGGCGACCCTTTCGCTGTACTCGACCTACGTCGGGTCGAACTCGTCGCCCGTGAACCTCGTCGCCGGCACCTCAAGCTGGCCGAATCCGATGACCTGGAACAACCAGCCGTCGGCGGGCGGCACTGTGTATGACTCGGCTCACGGCGCGGTAAACACGTGGTACCAGTGGGACGTGACGGATCTGTATCAGAAGATCCTCGACACGACAACCGGATATGTCAACCACGGTATGCGCTTGGCGGGCGACTCGGGGGCGTCGCCGATCACGAACAACTATCACCG
>JAICJC010000062.1 GCA_025928655.1 Thermoleophilia bacterium
ACGATCAGCTGCACCTCGCGGTGCATGCCCAGCTCCTCCAGCGCCTTCACCGCCTGCACGACGGCGGGCAGGGTGGGGATCCCGACGTGCTCGATGAAGACCTCCTGGGTGGCGGCGGTGCCGCCCTGCATCCCGTCGAGCACGATCACGTCCGCCCCTGCCTTGACCGCCAGCTGCACGTCGTAGTAGGTGCGGGTGGCGCCGACCTTGATGAAGATCGGCTTCTCCCAGTCGGTGATCTCACGCAGCTCGCCGATCTTGATCTCGAGGTCGTCCGGCCCCGTCCAGTCGGGGTGGCGGCAGGCGCTGCGCTGGTCGATGCCCTTCGGCAGGCTGCGCATCTCGGCCACCCGGTCGGAGATCTTGTGGCCGAGCAGCATGCCGCCGCCGCCCGGCTTCGCGCCCTGGCCCACCACGACCTCGATGGCGTCGGCCCGCCGCAGGTCGTCGGGGTTCATGCCGTAGCGGCTCGGGAGCAGCTGGTAGACGAGGACGTCGGAGTGGCCGCGCTCCTCGGGCGTCATCCCGCCGTCGCCGGTCGTGGTGGATGTCCCGGCCGCGCTGGCGCCGCGGCCGAGCGCCTCCTTGGCCGGCGCCGACAGCGCGCCGAAGCTCATGCCCGCGATCGTGATCGGGATCCGCAGCTCGAGCGGCTTCTTCGCAAAGCGGGTACCGAGCGTGACGTTGGTGTCGCAGCGCTCGCGGTAGCCCTCGAGCGGGTAGCGGGAGACGCTCGCGCCGAGGAACAGGAGATCGTCGAAGTGCGTCACCTTGCGCTTCGCACCGAACCCGCGGATGTCGTAGATGCCCTCGCGGGCCGCCCGCTGGATCTCGTGGATCGTGTTGCGGTCGTAGAGGGCGCTCTCGCGCAGCCCGTCGCGGAATGCCTCGCTCATCAGTAGCTCCCGGCGTTGTCGACGTGGAAGGTGTAGAGGTTGCGCGCCGAGCCGTAGCGGCGGAACTCGCCGGGCTCGATGCCGTCGACCCCGGCCGCGGCCAGGAGCTCGGCGAGCTCGTCGCGATGCTCGTCGCGCAGCTCCTTCTCCGTGCAGTCGGCGCCCAGGCTCCTGACCGAGCCGCGGACGTAGAGGCGGGCCTCGTAGAGCGAGTCGCCGAGCGCGTCGCCCGCGTCGCCGAGCACGACCATCCGGCCGGTCTGGGCCATGAACGCGCTCATGTGGCCGACCGAACCGCGAACGACGATGTCCGCGCCCTTGAGGGAGATGCCGCAGCGGGCCGACGCGTCGCCCTCCACGATCACCAACCCCCCGCGGCCCGTCGCGGCGGCCGCCTGGCTGGCGTTACCGGTCACCCGCACGACGCCGCTCATGATGTTCTCTGCCAGCCCGACGCCGGCGTTGCCGTGCACGGTCACCGCCGCCAGCTTGTTCATGCCGGCGCAGTAGTAGCCGGCATGGCCCATGATCTCGACCTCGATCGGCGCGTCCAGCCCGCACGCCAGGGCGTGCGCGCCCGAGGGGTTCAGGATCTGCCAGTGGCGGATCGGCTCCCCCGCGCCTGCCTGATCGTGGAGCCGCTGGTTCAGCTCGCGCAAGGAGGTCGACGCCAGGTCGACCCGCTCCGCCGTGCCGGCCGTGGCGCTCACGCTGCCACCCGCTCCCACGAGTACACGGTCGCCGGCTCGGGCTCCCAGATGCGCGCGCCCTCGGCGCCGGGCAGCGTGGCGATCGCCCGGTACTCGGACGCCATCGCCACCCACTCGTCGGTCTCGGCGAGCACCGCCGGCTTGCAGGCGATCGGGTCGCGCAGCACCGCGAAGCCGTCCGCGGTTCCGACGGCGAACGTGTAGAAGCCGTCCAGATCGTCCAGGCAGCCCTCGAGCGCCTGGTCGAGCGTGGCGCCCTCGCGCATCCGCCACATCAGATAGCCCGCCGCGACCTCGCTGTCGTTCTCGGTCCGGAACACGATCCCCTCGCGCTGCAGGCCCTTGCGCACTCGGTTGTGGTTGGAGAGCGACCCGTTGTGGACGAGGCACAGGTCGAGCCCGGTCGAGAACGGGTGCGAGCCGTCGGTCGTGACCCGGCTCTCGGTCGCCATCCGCGTGTGTCCGAGGGCGTGGCTGCCGTCGAGCTCCGCCACCCCGAAGCGCTCCGCGAACACGCGCGGCAGGCCCACCTCCTTGTAGATCTCGATGACGCTGCCCGCGCTCATCACCCGCACCTCGGGATGGGCCTCGCCGACCCACGCCTCGGCCGCGTCCGCCGGCGCGGCCACGACGACCACGGCATGGTTCTCCCGCCGGTGCACCTGCGGCTCACCGCCGAATCGCGCCGCCGCCGCGGCCGCGAGCGCCGCCCAGTCGTATCCCACGTCGGGATGGTGCAGCGTCAGCTTCGAACCGCCCGCCGGCGCCGGCTCGCGATAGAACGCGACCCCCGCCGAGTCCGGCCCGCGGTCGTTTAACTCCAGCAACATGGACGCCAGATGCGCCCCCAGGCGCGCCTGGACGTCGTCGGTCTTGGCGAAGAGCCCCACGATCCCACACACGGCGACGAATCCCCCTGATCAGAGTTGCAGCGGCGCCCCAACCCTACCGCTCGGCGGATCGGCGGGCCGGGCAGGTCCGAAAACCTCCTCGGGGCACGTGTCACCCCCGGCGGCTGCCGCCCGGCCGGGCCGACGGCTCAGCGGAACAACGGCAGGTGCCGGGCGTTGGCCTCCAGCATCTCGTCCATCAGCGCCTTCGTCCCGTCGATGTCGAGGTTCGCCGCCGTGTTGGGGTCGAGCACGAAGGCGTGCAGCGCCTCGTCCCGGTCACCGGAGAGCGCGGCCGCGACCACCTGCCGCTGGAAATCGACGAACCGCCGCAGGTGCGCCGCCAGCTGCTCGGGCAGCGGGCCGGTGGCGACCGGCCGGATGCCGTACGCGTTGATCTGGGCGTTGACCTCGACGATCGCGTCGGCGGGCAGGTTCGGGATGGCGCCCTCGTTGGGCGCGTTGACGACGATCGTCCTGTTGCCGTTGGCGACGATCGCCTCGATCAGGTCGATGACCTCGATGCCCCAATCCTCGTCGCCG
The DNA here is from genome assembly GCA_025928655.1 of Thermoleophilia bacterium. Classification (GTDB taxonomy): domain Bacteria; phylum Actinomycetota; class Thermoleophilia; order Gaiellales; family JAICJC01; genus JAICJC01. The sequence goes on from JAICJC010000062.1 coordinate 3,040, forward strand.
ACCGGCAGGTCGGCCAGCGTCACCGGGCCGGCATCGGGCGCCGTCCAGCTCGCCGCGAGCTCCTCCAGACCACGCACCCGCTCCCGCTCGTACTCCATGTCGTGTGTCGTGATGCCGTACCGCATGCGCACGCCCTGTGCGGTACCGGCATAGGGGCCCTCGAGCCGCTGCATCTGCGGAAAGAACTCCACCCAGTGCGACCAGCAGTAGGGCAGCACGCCGTAGCGGTCGAGCGCCCAGCGAACCACGGGCTGGTCAGCCCGCTCACGCACCAGCGGCATGGCGTCCGTGCCGTCGGTCAGTCGCAGCGCCGTCACCGCCGCGCAGTGGTTGATGCCGGCGACGACCGGGGGCATGGCGATCCGGTCGGGCTCGACCCCCGCCTGCTCCGCCAGCCACTCCGGGCTGCTCGGGTGCCCGGTGCAGGAGCACAGCGCGTACGACCGCACCTGAGGCGCGGCGGCGCGCATCGCGAGCGCCTCCACCGGCGCGGGGTTCGTGTAGTTGAACACCCAGGCGTCGGGCGCCACGTCGGCGCAGTTGCGGGCGACCTCCGCGAGCACCGGGGCGTTGCGAAACGCGCGCAGGATGCCTCCCGGCCCGACGGAGTCGGCAACGTGCATGACGATGCCGTGCCGGCCGGGGATCTCGAGGTCGTTCGCCCACGCGTCCATGCCGCCGACGGAGATCGCCGCGATCACGAAGTCGGCGCCGGCCAGCGACTCGCGCTGATCGGTCGTGCTGCGGACACGAAGCGCGCTGCCCTCGCTCTCGATCAGCTTCGTCGCGAGGGACTGCATGACGCCGAGCCGGCCCTCGTCGATGTCCATGAGGGACACCTCAGCGCCCTGCAGGACGGGCGACTGCATGAGCCGGCGGATCAGGAGGGGCACGAAGCTGCTCGAGCCGCCGCCGATGATGGTGACCTTGACCGGCATCCGCTAATTCATCGAGTCGTCGCTCATCGGCAGGATGGTCGCCTCGAGCACCCGGTGCGTCCGCGGGCGGGTGACGCAATGGACGACCGCATCGGCGATCTCCTGCGGCCTCATCATCTCCGCGAGGTCGGGGTCGCCGGGCGACCGGCCGCGGCCCATCGCGAACTCCGTGTGGACGCCCCCCGGCGCGATCGTCGAGCAGCGCACGCCCTGGCGGTAGAGCTCATGGTCGAGCGAGCGCATGAACCCGACCTGGGCGAACTTCGAGGCGGCATACACCGCCTCACCCTCGGGCCCGCGCTGACCGGCGATCGAGGCGACGACCACCAGGTCGGCGCCCTCGCTCTTCAGCAGATGCGGCAGCGTCGCGCGCACCGTGTAGAGCAGGCCCTTCACGTTGGTGTCGATCATCTCCTCGAGGTGCTCCGGGTCGAGCGAGAGGAAGTCGCCGTACGCGCCAACCCCGGCGTTGGCGACAACGATGTCGAGCGCGCCGAAGCGGTCGACGGCCGCGGCCGTGAGCGCATCCACCTGGCCCGGGTCGCGGACGTCGCAGACCTGGCCCAGCGCGCCCTCGATGCCGAGGTCTCCCCCCCGCCTGGAGCCGAGCGCCAGCCGGGCGCCGGCCGCCGCAAGGGCGTGTGCGGTCGCGCTGCCGATGCCGCTGCTCGCGCCGGTGACCAACGCGACGCGACCCTCGACGGCGCTCACGGATTCCTCGAGATCAGCAATGGTGATGGGGATGCGGTGGGGGCAGATCCAGCGCGGGGTTGCGCTCGAAGAACCCTACCGGCTTCAGCAGGAACCCTGCGGTCGCCACCGGCATCACCGGCCAGTCTTCGGGGCGGGGCACGTGATGGTGGCCGAACGTGTACCAGACGACGACGTCCTCGCCGTCGATCGGGCGGTCGGCGCTCGTCCACTCGGGCAGCCCGGCGCCGCCGGGATGCAGGTTCGGGTAGTCGCCGGCGGCGTAGCGCTCGTCCGGCCGGTACGGCGTGACCCACACGTGATTGCGCATGAACCCGGCGCGCTTGCTCACCGGCGCGTCGGGCTGCGCGAACGGAAACGTCGTCCCGCCCGGCAGCAGCCGGTAGCCGACGGGCGCGCCGAGCCGGTGGCGGACGCCGGGGTTGACGATCTCCCACCACCGGGCGGAGCGGGTGTCGACCGTCCGCTGCGCCTCCCGCTCGCTGGCCAGACGGCGGCGGCGAGGCCGGAAGGCGTTGCCGTGGGGGTTGTCCGGGCCGGGCGGCAGCGACTCTGTCCACACCTCGTCGACCGCGTTTCGCGTCCCGTCGATGTCGAGGTCGAGGCGGAAGTTGAAGAAGTGCTGGTGCACCATCGCGTTCAGCCCCGGCGCCACCAGCGTGCCGTGCTCGGGCTCGACCCCCGGGGCGACCGCTCCCGTGGAGAGGACGCCGGTCAGCTTCACCTCGAGCTCGATCATGCCGTCCTGGTAGAGGTACCAGAAGAAGCCGTAGTCGTAGTTGCCGATCGCCGAGAACGAGGAGATCACCAACCTGCGCGAGCGCCGCACCTCGCCCGACCCGTCCCGCCACTCGATATGGCGCCAGAGGACGCCGACGTCCTCCTCGTGGATGCAGACCGCGTTCGGAATCGGCACGGGCGCGCCTTCGGCGTCCGACACGACCGCGTCGAGATACGCGATCTCACCCAGGCAATCGCAGCCGCGGGTCAGCGGCGAGGCGGCGATCCCCACCCCGTTCTCGCCGCCGTCGAACGCGTTCTTGAAGTAGTGGGTGGGGCCGGGGTCGCCGTAGGGCACCACCATCTCGGAGAGCGACGCCCGGTGCATGATGGGACGGCGCCGGCCGCCGTCGTCGTAGGACAGGCGGTTCAGGATCAGCCCCTCGCGCGGCGTGAAGCCGACGTGGACCTGCCAGCGCTGCCAGGTCAGCACCCGCCCGTCGAGCCTGAATCCGGGACCGTCGGGCTGGGTGATCTCGAGCGGTGCGATGTCGTCTCGCAGCGGCGCCGCCGTCTCGGCGTCGAAGTTGCCGTCCTCGGCCGGGATCGGCACCACCCCGTGATCCTCCACGCGCAGCACCTCGAGCGTGTTCAGGTCGACCAGCACGATCACGCCGTCGACGGGGTGCGCCCATTCGCTGTCGCCCGGCCGCGGCCTGATGAACGCCACGGCCCGGCAGAGCCGCTGGCCGGTCTCGTCCTCGGGCCCGAAGTGGCCGGCCGGCCAGGCGTCGACCTGCACGGTGTCGAAGTCGGTCACGCCGCGTCGCGCCATCGCGGCCTGGAAGTCGGGATGCAGGCGCACCGCCTCCTCGGCCTCCATCAACTCCGAGACGACCGCCATCGGGTGGATGTCGCGGCGCCGGCGCCATGCCGTCACGGCGCCCGCGTCGAGCGACACCAGCGCTTCCACCGTCTCCTGCGCGCGGCGGTCGAGGATCACGACCTCCGCCTCGCGTGCGGGGGGTGCTCCACCGTCGGCCCAGCCGAGCACGGCGGCCTTCTCCGGCTCGGCCAGCGCGATCGTGACGAACCGGTGGCCGTCCGCCAGCCCACCCCCGTCTCCGTCGTAGGCGCGGACGATCGACGCGACGGCTGCGATCTCCGAAGCGTCGAGCGGGTCGAGCGGGTGGGTGGTCGCGCGCTCTTGTGTTCTCCCCATGTGGTTTCGTAGTATGGCGGCCCGGCGGCATGCCCGGGCGTCCCACCCTCACGAGGAGCAGCAGTGAACCAACGACGGCGAGTGATGGCGATCGGGGCGCTCGCGTGCGGCGCCGCCCTGCTTGTTGCAGCCTGCGGAGGCGGCTCCAGCTCCGGCGGCGCCTCGTCCGGCGGATCCATCCGGGGTCAGACCATCACCGTGATGGTGCCCTACGACATGCCGCAGAAGCTGCTGAACCAGTTCACCGCACAGACCGGCGTGAAGGTGAACTACGTCAAGCTCGGCTGGGATGCCACGCACACCAAGCTCGTGACCGCGAATGCGGCCCACGAGTACATCGCCGACGTGGCCGAGTTCGACTGGTCCTTCACCGGCCAGTTCGCGGGCGCCGGATGGGTCGAGCCGCTCGACACCGCGCTGCCCAAGCCGCTGCTCAACAACCTGAAGAACACCGACGCGGCGTTCACCGCCAACGGCCACACGTGGGCTGCCTGCTACTCGAACGATTTCCGCGTCTCCATGTACAACAAGAAGATGTTCGCGAAGGCGGGCATCAGCTCGTTCCCGGCGACGTTCGACGAGCTCGCGACGGACGTGCAGAAGCTGAAGGCCGCGGGCGTCCAGTACCCGCTCGCGATCCCGATGGGGGCGACCGAGGGCGGCGTCACGCCGTGGTACCTGCTCACCCTGGCGATGGGCGGCCAGCTCTTCGACGACAACCTGAAGCCCGTCTTCCAGAGCCCGAGCTCGTCCGGCTACAAGGCGCTGCAGTGGGAGGTCGACGCGCTCAAGAACGGCTGGGTGTCGCCCGGCGCCGTCTCCCTGGACGACACACCCACGTTCGACAAGTTCACCGCCGGCCAGAACGCCATCGTGCTGGCCACCGGGCCGGGCAACATGCCGACGGCGAACGACCCCAAGACGTCGAGCATCGCCGGCGATGCCGCGCTCGGGCTCGTGCCCGGGACGTCGGGCCCGGGCGCGTCGTTCGGCCTGCCGGAAGGGCTCTCGATCCCGGTCACGGCGAAGCACAAAGAAGCCGCCGCCGCCTTCATCGAGTGGTGGGAGCAGCCCAAGAACGCCATCGCGATCTACCACACCCAGGGCAGCCTTCCCTGCGGCTCCGACGCGCTCAAGCAGCTGGCCGCCAGCGGCCAGCTCCAGGGCGGTGACGTGGTCAACGCCGAGCTGCCCCACGTGGCGCCGCTGTTCCCCGCCGGCGCGCCGATCTGGTACGAGCAGTTCAGCTCGGACGCCCAGGGGCTGCTGAATGCGGCGGTGAAGGGCCAGATGAGCGTGGGCGACGCGCTCAACCAGCTGGCCGCGAAGGCGGCAGCCCACAACCAGTAGTGCGGCTGTGGCGCCAAGGGGAGGGCGACCGAAGCGCCCGCGAGGCCCAGATCCTGGGCTGGCTCTTCGTCGTGCCCGCGGTCGCCGTGGTCGGCGCACTGATCCTGTATCCGCTGGTGACCGGCTTCAAGCAGAGCATCCGCTCGGGAGGGTTCCTCTTCGGCGAGAAGCCCGGCTACGTCGGCCTGCGCAACTACCGGGACGTGATCCATGACCCGACGTCGCAGTCGGCCATGCGCCACACCGTGGAATACGTTCTCGTCGCGGTCTCGCTCGAGATCCTGCTCGGAATCGCCGTGGCGGTCACGCTGCACCGCGTGTTCCGGGGGCGCGGGTTCGTCCTCGCGGTGTTGATCCTGCCGTGGGCGCTGCCGTCGGTCGTCTCCGGCGTTCTGTGGCGCCGCGTCTTCGATCCCGACAACGGCATGCTGAACAGCGTCCTGCTGCAGCTGCACGTCATCAGCCAGCCGCATGTATGGCTCGCGAGCGGCCGCGGCGCCATCATCTACATCACGCTCGTCCACGTCTGGGGTGTCCTGCCGCTGATCAGCCTGATCTTCCTGGCCGGCCTGCAGAGCATCCCCGAGGAGGTGTACAGCGCGTCGGCGGTCGACGGCGCCGGGCCGTGGCGACAGTTCAGGTACGTGACGCTGCCGCTGCTGCGGCCGTCCGTCGCCATCGCCCTCACGGTCGGCACGCTCCTCGCCATCAGCATCTTCGACGAGATCTACGTGCTGAACGGGACCGCGCTCAACACCCGTTCGATCCTGATCCAGGTGTACAACACGACGTTCGTCACGGCCGACTTCGCCCACGGGACGGCGCTCGCATTCCTGCTCGCCGCCGTGACGGCGGCCTTCGGTGCGATCTATGCCCTGGCGCTGCGAAGGGCGACGGTGTGATCACGACGCCGGGCATGCGGGTCGCCAAGATCGTCGCGATCGTCCTGATCGTGGTGTGGTCGGTCGGGCCGATCGTGCTCGGCGTCACCACGAGCATCTCGACGCAGCGGGAGGTCAACTCGATCCCGAGCCACTGGGTCCCGCGCAATCCCACGCTGCAGGCCTACCGTGACCTGCTGAACGGATCCACCGGCCAGACCACGGGCGGCACGGTGACGCGGGGCGGCGACTTCGTGCACGCGATGACCAACAGCGCCGAGATCGCGCTCGGAGCGGCTGCGCTGACGCTGATCGTGTCGACCATGGCCGCCTACGCCCTCGGCCGCCTGCGCTTCAGGCTGAGCGGCGCGGTGCTGGCGCTCCTGATCGGCACCCTCGTGATCCCGATCTTCGTGATCGTGATCGGCCTCTTCCAGGTGATGGCCAACGCCCAGCTGATCGACACGAAGCGCGGCCTCATCCTCGTCTTCGTCGCGACGCAGTCGCCGCTTGCCACCTGGCTGCTCTACGCGCAGGTGCGCGAGATGCCGCACGAGCCGGAGGAAGCCGCGTTGATCGACGGCTGCCGGCGGTGGCAGGCGTTCGTGCGCGTCGTCGTCCCGCAGATGAGCTCGGGGATCGCCGCCGTGGCCGCGATCATCGTGCTGTCGGTGTGGGGGGAATTCCTGATCCCGCTGCTGCTCACCTCGACGATGAGCGCGAAGCCGGTGACCGTGCTGATCACCGAATACGTGGGCAAGTACACGACGAACTACCCGATCCTGGCCGCGGCGGGCGTGCTCGCGCTGATCCCGCCCGCGGTGCTCGCCCTCGTCCTGAACAAGCGCATCACCGGCATGCTGGCAGGCTCGTCATGAGCGGCACCATCACGCTCGAGTCGGTGACCAAGCACTTCCCCGGAGGGGTGGTGGCCGTGAACGACCTCAGCCTGGAGGTGCAGCCGGGCGAGTTCCTCGTCCTGGTCGGGCCGTCCGGCTGCGGCAAGACCACCGCCCTTCGGATGGTGGCCGGGCTGGAGGAGGTGACGTCGGGGCAGATCCGCATCAACGACCGGATCGTCACGCGGCTGCCGCCGCGCGACCGGGACATCGCGATGGTGTTCCAGAACTACGCGCTGTACGCGCACATGACCGTGCGCAACAACATGGCGTTCGGCCTGAAGATGGCCCGCATGCCGAAGCAGGAGATCCGCAGTCGCGTGGACGAGGCGGCGGCGATGCTCGGCCTCGACGACCTGCTCAACCGCAAGCCCCGGCAGCTGTCGGGCGGGCAGCGCCAGCGGGTCGCGATGGGACGCGCGATCGTGCGCGAGCCGGCCGCGTTCCTGATGGACGAGCCGCTCTCGAACCTGGACGCGAAGCTGCGGGTGGAGATGCGGGGCGAGATCATCCGGGTGCAGCGGCGTATCGCCGCACCGACGCTCTACGTGACGCACGACCAGACCGAGGCGATGACGATGGGCGACCGGGTGGCGATCCTGCGCGACGGCCTCCTCCAGCAGCTGGGGACGCCCGACGAGGTGTACGACAGGCCGGTGAACGCATTCGTCGCCGGATTCATCGGGTCGCCGTCGATGAACCTGGTGCCGGCGACGCTCGAGCGAGCCGGCGACGGGCTGGCGGTGGCGTTCGCCGGCGCGCGCATCCCGCTGCCGGCCGAGGCTCTGTCGGGCCGGCCGGATCTGGCCGGGCAGGCCGGAAGGCCGCTGACGGTGGGCCTGCGGCCGGAGGACTTCGGCCGGCCGGGCGGTGCGGAGGTCGAGGTCGAGGTCACCCGGCTGGAGTCGCTCGGGTCGGAGCTGGTCGCCTATCTGACGCCAGCCGGGACCCAGGACGGGCCGCTTCTGACCGCGCGGCTCGACCGCGGCGAGACGCTGGTCCAGGGCGAGACGGCCCGTGTGACGGTGGACGCGCGCCGGCTGTACTTCTTCGACGCCGAGACGGGGGCCGCGCTCGGGTCGGGGGGCACACCCGGCTGAGCCCCCTCGGTCACCGCCGCCGGCTCGGCGGGTGTGGCCGTCAGTTCCGGATCACGACGGCGGTGCAGCGAGTGCCGCGAACGCCGTTGTCCGTGAGGGCCTGCACGCAGTACTGGTAGCGGCCGTCGGGGTAGCGCCCGGTGTGGAGTCCAAGGGTGCCGCCGACATGCCAGACATACGCGGCTCCGAGATGCGAATGGGCATCCGGGCCCGACTGGTAGTAGCCCGTCGCGTTTCGCCAGGTGCCGAACGCCCAGATGTGCCAGAGCGTGGTGCCGAGCCGGGCCGGGTCGAGAAGCCTCGCTCCGTCGAAGATCGTCTTCATCCGGCTGAGGTGCACGTGGCGGTCGGACAGCGGGGCGAGGTAGGCGCGGATCGCCGCGACCTCGAGCTCCAGCTGCGGTTTACCGGTCATCGCGCGCAGGGGCCAGTCATGCACCTCGGCCCGCAGGTCGACGACTCCGTGGAGCGCGGAGAGCGGCAGCGGCGTCGCCGGATCGCGTCCCCCGGACGGGTTCCGGGCCGTGTCGAACCGGTGGAACGCGGCGGGGTCGGCGGCGAACGCGGAGAGCGGCCCGACGCTCGGCCGCTCGGTGTTCTGGGCAATCCGGAGCGGGCCGGTGCGGCGCATGGGATCGATCCACCCGCAGGCCGCCGAACGCTCGGAGACGTGGACGTGGTAGTAACCCCTGACGACGTGCCCGATCAGCTGCCCCGCCGCGATCGGCTGGTTCGTGTGGAGCGCCGGGAGCGGCACGACGTGGTCGTAGAAGAGCCAGTGGCCGTTGACGAGGGTGCGGATCGAGAAGCGATGAGCCCCTTGCTGTATCCGCATCACGCTTCCCGAGGCGATGGCATACACAGGGGCCTGGTTGCGAATCGCTTCGACGTCGGCACCGAAGTGGGGCGCGTCGCCGCGAACGCCGTTGAAGCTCCCCCGGATCCCGTGCGGGCGGCCGGTCGGAGCGAGCGGCCACCCCGTCGGCCCGGCGGGCGGGGGTGCGAAGAAGCAGCCGTCGACCCGGGCGAGCGTGAAGCGCCCGTTCGGGGCCGGGACGGACGAACGGGCGACGGGTGTGCCGATCGCCCCGACGAGCCCGACCACGACGAGTGAGCCGATCACGACGGAACCGGAGACGGATCGTGCGTGGCGCTGATTGAGTCGGTATCCCATCGAAGCCTCGGGGAGCGAACCTCCGGCATCCACTCGCCGGAGGGCGGTTTGCACCCTTAACCGTCGCCCACGAGGCCCCAACGCGACAGCCGTGAAGGCACCCGGCCGGTGTCCGCGTTTGCCCTGATCCCGGCTCCGGGGCGACCCCGTCGCCGTGCGCCCGGCCCGAGGCGGCCGCCCGGATGCGGATCGCCTGCGTGGAATCGCGCCGGGGCCGTCACGCGATCGACTCGAGCGCCTCCCGGAATGCCTCGAGATGGTCAAGCTCATCGCGGCGAATTTCGTCCAGCCGGTCGGCCGCGGCGGCGTCGCCCGCCGCGCGCGCGTGCTCGGCGTAGGACGGGTAGAGCACGTCGATCTCGTGCGACTCCCCTTCGATCGCGTGGCGCAGGTTGTCGGCGTCCCCGCCGACGAGCCCGGTGAGCGCAGCCTGCTCGGCGAAGTGCTCGAGGAGCTCGGTACGCGCCGTCGCCTCGAACAGGTCGGCGACCTCGGACTTGCCGTTCCGGCGCGCCGTCTCGGCGAACAGCATGTAACTGGCGTACGCGAATGCCTCGCCGCGCATCGCGTTCAGGAGATCTTCCCGCGTCGCCGCCGTGATCTGTGCTGGAGTTGCCATGTCCACCTCTCGTCGTGAATCGGGCCGTGCGCCTACCGAGATGGGCCGGACGACGCCGGCTCGGCGCGCCGATCCCACGAGAACGTCTGCTCCAGGATCCGCGGCGCCGAGACGAGGCTCGACATCTTGACGAAGGCGCCGAGGAGCGACCGTGTGGCGGCAAGGCGCTGCAGCTGCGTGCGTGCGCTCGGCCCGTCGAACAGGAACACGACGTCCCTGTCGCCCAGGTACACCCCATGGTGCTCGAACCCCTCGGCTGCGAGGTCGAACGGGGGCCCCTCCCGCAGGAGCGCTTCGAGGGCCGCGCGCTGCCCCGGCCGGATCTCGGCGACGATGCCAATCTGATCGGTCATAGCTCGCTCATCTCCTCCGCGGTACCGGTGTGCGGCGGCGTCGGCCGGCCGCACCCCGGAGCGTCGCCGAGGCGGCCGCCGCGAGCATCGGGGCAAACCCGCGATCCGCCGCGACAATTACGGATGCGGTTGCGCGGATTCCCTCCTGACGGGGTCGGCGCGGGCGGGATAGCCTGGAAGGCGGCAATGAACATGCGCCCGCGTCGCGCCGGCGAGGAGGTGGATCGCGATGACCACGAGGCATCACACGCATCCGAGGCGGACCGGCGAGCTGCCGGGCCCCGACCGCGCCCCCGATGTCATTCACGCCTCCGCAGTGCTGGCGGAACAGCTCCGCCGTGCCACGGGATACCGCGTCGACGGTCCGGAGGGCCGCATCGGAACACTCCGCGCCCTCGTTCCCGGAGATCTCGGAGCGGACCCGCACATGCGGGTCGACGTCGGCCTCTTCATCCGCAACGAGGTTGGCATCCCGCTGGCCGACGTCCACCGGGTCGACGGAGGGCGCCGGCGCGTGCTCGTGAGCAGCGTGCCCAGGATGCCGCGGCGAGCGGGAGCCGCGCTACCCCGGCGCGTCCGCGGGGTCGTGCACACGCCGGCCGCCTGATCGGCAAACGACCGCGTGACAGGCCCGTAGTTCGGCCTCGCCGCTTCGGTGAGGGCACCGATGCCCGGCGCGATCGCGCGCGTGACGATGGCACCAGGATGAACGCGCGCAGTCCCGTCAAGACGCTCCTCGTGCTCGTCGTCGTGCTGTCGGTCGCCGCGACGCTCGGTGCGGTCGTCGCCAACCTCGCGCCGACACCGCACCGCGGCTCGGTCGAGCCGCGGACCGCGGCACACGGGCTCACTGCGCCCCGCGCCGGGGCGCGCGGCCCGTCCCGCCCGGCTCGGGGGTCGCAGGGCGGCGAGGTCGCGATCGCCGCATACGTGAACCTGTACGCGATCGCCGGGGTGCTCACGTGCCTGGGCGTTCTGGCGTGCTGGGGCCGGTGGCAGACGCACCATCGGTGCCCGAGCTGCGGCTACTGCCCCGCCTGGTGCCGGTGTCGAGAGGTCAGCCATCGCCACACCCACTAGACGTCCTGCCCGCGGGGCGACGCCGACGGCGCGGCTGCGGGTTTCCCGCCCAGGGATCCGCCCCTCCCCTCCTGCATGACTCACTCGCGACCCCAAGACCGGCGCGTCGACGAGCGCCGCGCGGCCCGGCGCGTCGTTGCATCCCGTCCGTAGTTTTCCGCGCGGTGATCGGCGAGATCCGCGAGGTACGGAGGACGACGCCGTCGTAGCGTCGGACCATGACCCTGATCTGGTTCGTCATCTGGCTGATCGCCGACGGCCTCGGCGACCATGCGCCGCTGCTGTGGAACCCCGTGAACATCTGGGCCGGGGCGGTGCTGCTCGCGATCGCCGTCGACCTCAGCCGGCAACACGTCCCCGCGGGACGGCGAGGGCACCGTGGCGATGCGTAAACGCGGCGTGCGCGACGTGATCCTGCGGGAGGGCAGCACGATGAGGCTCTCCCAGCCGACCCTCGAGGATCGCGACGCCATCATGGCGCTGATCCAGCGCCTCTCGCCGACGAGCCTCTACCACCGCTACCGCGGCTTCCCGGTGCTCGACGAGCGCCTCTTCGCCGGATACCTCGACGCGGACGGACAGGCCCGTGGCGCGCTGATCGGCGTGCGGGGCGGGCTCGTCGTCGCCATGGGCACGTACGACCGGCTGCGGGATCCCACGACGGCCGAGGTCGCCTTCATGGTCGACGACCCGCTGCACGGCCGCGGCGTCGGAACGCGCCTCCTCGAGCAGCTCGCCGAAATGGCCGCGGCGGTGGGCATCCGCCGCTTCGTCGCGGAGGTGAGCGCGGACAACGAGCGCATGCTGGAGGTGTTCAAGGATGCGGGGTTCGCGATCAGCCGCCAGATTGACTACGCGACGGTCGAGGTCATGTTCCCGATCGCGGCCACGGACGCCTTTCAAGAGCGGGTCGACCAGCGGGATCACCGGGCGACGGTCGCATCCCTCGAGCACCTCCTCCACCCCCGCTGCATCGCGGTCTTCGGCGCGTCCGTCAGGCCGGACAGCATCGGCAACGCGGTCGTGCGAAACCTCGTCGACGCCGGGTTTCCCGGCGCCGTCTACCCGCTGAACAGACAGGGAGACCCGGTGGCGGGAATCCTCGGACTGCGATCCGCCACCCAGCTGCCGGCGTCGGTCGACCTGGGTGTGATCTGCGTTCCCGCCGAGCACGTCGTCAGGATCGCCGACGAGGCGCTGAGAGCCGGCGTGCGCGCCCTGTGCGTGATCTCGGCCGGCTTTGCCGAGTCCGGCCCCGCGGGCCGGGCGCGTCAGGACGAGCTGCTCGAGCACGTGCGCATGCACGGGGCGCGGCTCCTGGGGCCGAACTGCCTCGGTGTCGCCGTTCCCGCCGCCCATCTCAACGCCACCTTCGCCTCGCACGCGTTCCCGGAGGGCTCGATCGGGTTCTCGTCGCAGAGCGGCGCGATCGGCCTGGCGCTCCTCGATCGGCTCGCCGAGCGCGGCCTGGGCCTGTCCGCGTTCGTGTCGGTCGGCAACAAGGCGGACATCTCCACCAACGACCTGCTCGAGTACTGGGCCGACGACGAGGCCACGCGTCTCGCGCTCGTCTACGTCGAATCGTTCGGCAACCCCCGGAAGTTCTCCAGGGTGGCCCGCCGGATCGCCCGCAACAAGCCCGTGCTGGCGATGAAGAGCGGAACGGGCACGGCAGGCGCCCGCGCCGCCGGCTCCCATACCGCCGCGATCGCGGGGTCGGACGCCGCCGTCGACGCGCTCTTCCGGGAGGCCGGAGTCCTCCGCGTCCAGACGCTCGGCGAGGTGCTCGACCTGGCGTCGCTGCTGGCGTCGCACCCGCTTCCGGCGGGGAACCGCGTCGGTGTCGCCACGAACGCCGGCGGCCTCGGCATCCTCTGCGCGGACGCGTGCGAGCGGGCCGGACTCGAGCTGCCCGCCCTCTCGGAAGAGACCCGCGCCGACCTGGCAGCCGTGCTCCCGGCGGAATCGGCGCTCACGAACCCCGTCGACATGCTCGGCTCCGCCACGGCGGCCCACTACCGTCAGACGCTGCCGCTCCTGCTCGCGGATCCCGCGCTCGACGCGGTGATCGCCATCCACGCCCCTGCCGCAGTCTCCGACGCCGACGAGGTCGCGACGGCGATCGCGGCGGCGGCCGAGGGATCGGGCAAGCCGGTGCTGGCCGTCGTCATGACCGGCGACCGAGGCCCAGCCGCGTTCGCGCGTCCCGGCTCACCGGTGGCGGCGTTCCCCTACCCGGAGTCCGCCGCCGCCGCGCTCGGCCGGGCCGCCGAACGCGCGGCCTGGCTGCGCCGGCCGGTCGGGGTCGTCCACCGGCCCGACCGCGATCGCGTCGACCTCGGGCCCGTCGCCGCCGGCGGCCGCTGGCTCGATCCGGTCGAGACGCGGTCGCTCCTGGAGGGCTACGGGCTGCCGCTCGCGCCGCAGCAGACCGCGGAGTCGCCCCGGAAGGCGGCACGAGCCGCGCGCGACATGGGGTTCCCTGTGGCGGTCAAGTCGGCGCAGCCGGGCGTGCACAAGACCGAGCGCGGCGCGGTCGTCCTCGGGCTCCGGACGCAGCGAGACGTCGCAGCCGCCGCCTCGGCGATCGGCGGTCCGGTGCTGGTGCAGGCGATGGTCTCCGGAGGTGTCGAGCTGCTCGCGGGCTTCGTGCAGGATCCGTCCTTCGGGCCGGTGATCGCCTTCGGCCCGGGCGGCGTGCACGCCGAGCTGATCGGGGAAGCCACCGTCCGGATCGCCCCGATCACCGACATCGACGCGATCGAGCTGATCACCACGCGGAAGGCCGGGCGTCTTGTCAGCGGCTACCGCGGGGCGCCGCCCGCCGATCGGGCTGCGCTCACCGATCTTTTGACCCGGCTCTCGATGCTCGCCGAGGAGCACCCCGAGGTGGCCGAGCTCGACCTCAACCCGGTCATCGCCCGCAGCGACGGGTGCCTCGTCGTCGACGCCAGGGCGCGGATCGCGCACCCGGCAGCGGCGACCCGGGTCAAGACCTGGTGATGGGGCGGCTCAGCTGACGGCGTAGAGCGAGGAGATCGGGCGTCCATCCCCCGTCAGGCTACGGACCGCCCCCGTTGCCCCCGAGTGGCCGCCCTGGCGCCAGAAGGTCTACCCGTCGCGAAACGGGGCCGCGTGGCCCGAGGGCGCTCGCTGCGCTTCGATCGCAGCTCGATCAGCAGGTCGGCGCGCGGGTAGAGCAGCTCCTCGAGACCGTAGTCGTCCCAGCGCACACGACACGGCCAGGGGCAGCGGTGCGGAAGCTCGAGGACGACGGCGGAGCGCTCGCGATGGCTGACCTGGCCCTGGTGACGGTGGCGTACTGCGATCGCGTCGCCGGGCGCGAGCACCAGCCGGCCGGAGGACGCGGCCTCGACGGACGGCCCTACGGGCGGCGGGACCATGTGTAGTCCGGCTCGAGCACCGAGGGCTGTCCCGCAACGTAGTCGTCCCAGCGTTCGAGGGCGCTCCAGACGCGCGCGTCACGCATGACGCGCTCGAGGGCGAAGCCGGGATCGGCTCCCTCGAAGACGAACATCACGTCACGGTCGGTGACGTAGACCTCGTGCCGCTCGAGCCCAGGGACCTGGGTCAGGTCGTACGGCGGCCCCCGGCGCACGAGCTCCCGGACGCGCTCGACCTGCGCCGGATCGACCGGCACGCGCACGACCACACGGGTCAACGGTCGGCCCGCCAGGCCGGCCGCGTCCTGCAGCAGCACGGCCAACTCGTTCAGATGCTCTCCGCCGGCCTGCGACGCGATCAGGATCCGGCGGCCGCCGCGCTCGTCGACGACGACGGCTCGCCGGCCGTTCACACGGTCAGTCTCGGCGCCGCTGTCGCTGACGTGGAAGACCTCTGCGGCGGCGATGCGGCAGGTGGCGCCGGTGCCGTCCTGCGCATGGCCGGCGAGGCGGATGTCCTCGCCGGCGATCTCGAGCGTGCCCGTGATCGGAGCCCCGCCGTTGAGGGCCCATACCACCGGATAGGTGTCGGTGACGTCTCGCATTGCAAGGGTCATTATCGGCCGGTGCCCGCCCCCACCCATCGGCGTGACCACCGATCCGCGTACGTGGTTCACCGCAACCCCACGCACGTCGAGGGGCCGCCCCCGGCGGGAGCGGCCCCCTGGCCTGACGGATCCCCGTGAGCGTCAGGCTGTGACGGCGCTGTCGGCCTTCGGCCGGTGCGGCCGCCCGAAGGAGAGCGCGACCTCGCGGTTGCGGAGCGCTCCGCCGACCGCCAGGACGCCGAAGCCGATCCCGGTCAGAAGCAGTGCGATGCCGACCACGATCGCGAACAGCGCCAGCTGCGAGGCCATGTAGCTCGACTGCAGCGCCGTCGACAGGGCGGTCTCGGTCACCCAGACGCTCCGGGCGGCGTTGCTCTGCGGCTGCCCGTTCACCTTCAGCGCCTGGCTGGGATCGTTGGTGCCCTTGCCGTCGGCCGTGGCGTACTGCGGCATCTCCGCATAGGTCAGCCCGCCCGTGGCCTCGAGGGCATGGATCCGCATGTAGCCGGCGAAGGTGTGCGCCCGGTCGCCGCTGTTGATCGCAAGCCCCGCCACCGACTTGCTCGGGATGGTGAGCGACGCGACGTCCAGGCCGGCCTGCCTGGCCTCGGCCGTGATCCCCTTGGGCGTCATGTCGGGCGTCCCGACGATGTGCTCCTGCGCCAGCGTGTCGCCCACGGTGCTGCGGGCGTTCCACCCCATCGCCATCGCGCCGATCCCGAAGGCGATCAGGACGACCGCAGCGATGAAACCACCATATTCAAGAAGCCTGCGCATGATGTGCTCCCTTCGTGTCCGTCGATGTGCTCATGCGTTCTTTGATAGGCCCAGTCTCGACCGCGCCGGACTCGACGGCATCGGCGCTCACACGCAGGGATGCGGGGGGATTCCGTCGACCGCAATGCGGGTTTCCCGCAGCCCGGGTCGTCGGTGGTTGCCGCCCACGGAGCGCGCGGGCTCGGCCGTTCTAGTCCGCGAGGGCGCGCAGCGCGTTCAGGATGACCGCGACGTCGATCGCCTCCTGGGCAAGCGCACCGCCGACCGGCTGCAGCAGCCCCGCGACGGCGAGCAGCATCCCGAGCACGGACAGGCCGAGACCGGCAACGACGCTCTGACCTGCGATGTGCATCGATCTTCGGCTGATCCGGATCGCGTCCGCGATGCGGTCGACCCGGTCGCTCACGATGACGGCATCGGCGGTCTGTGTCGCCACCGTCGCGGTGGCCCCCACAGCCACACCGGTGTCGGCGAGCGCAAGTGCGGGCGCATCGTTGATGCCGTCGCCGACCATCGCAACACCGCCGTGGGGCTCGGCGGCTCGGAGGGCTTCGACGAGCTCGAGCTTCGCCCGTGCGCTCATCTCCGCGTACACGTGCTCGATGCCCGTTGCGGCGGCGATCGCCTCCGCGACGGGCCGGCGATCGCCGGTCACGAGCAGGACGTGGTCCACCCCGGCGCCGCGAAGCAGATCAACGAGCCCCCTCGACTCGGGCCGCAGGCGGTCGCTGACGTCGATCCTTCCCGCCACCGCATCGTCGACGACGACGTGAACGTGTGTGACTCCCTGCGACGGGTCGCTCTCGGGAGGCGAGTACCCGAGCCCCGCGATGAAGCCGGAGCTCCCGACCGCGACTCGATGCCCCTCGACGATCCCGGTGATGCCCTGCCCGGGAGTCTCATCGGGCATGGCCGGGAAGGTCAGCGCCACACCCTGTTCCCGCGCCTGGGCGACGATCGCCTGGGCGACGATGTGCGGTGACGCCTGGTCGAGGGAGGCCGCGAGCCGCAGAAGCTCCGACCCGTCGACGCCTGCGGCCGGTTCGACCGCTCGGACGGTCGGGGTGCCGAGCGTGAGGGTGCCGGTCTTGTCGAGCATGACGGTCGTCGTGGCGGCGAGGGTTTCGATCACCGGCGGCCCCTTCACGATCACGCCCGCCCGCGCGGTCCGGGACACGGCGGAGACGAGCGCGACGGGCGCTGCCAGGATGAGCGGGCAGGGCGTCGCGATCACGAGGACGGCAACGGCCCTCACCGGGTCGCCCGAGACGATCCACCCCAGCGCGGCCAGGCCGAGGGCGATCGGCAGGAACACACCGGCGTACCGGTCGGCCATGCGGACGAACGGCGCCTGGGAATGCTCGGCGTCCCGTACGAGGCGGACGAGCGTGGCGAACGTGCTCTCGCCGGCCGGGTGCGTTGCCGCCACCTCGATGGTCGCCCCGGCGTTCACGGATCCGCTGGCGATGTCGTCTCCTCGCCGCAGGTGCGCCGGAAGCGGTTCGCCGGTCAGTGCCGCCGTGTCGACGACGGCGTCGGCGGAGAGGACCATGCCGTCGGTCGGAACGACCTCGCCCGCACGCACGACGACCCGGTCACCGACGCACACGACATCGGCCGCCACCGTCACGATCTCGCCTCCCCGCAGGACGCTCGCCGTCGTCGGGATGCGGGAGACCAGCATCGAGAGGTCGCGGCGGGCACGCGACCGCGCGAACCGCTCGAGGGCGTTCCCCCCGGCCAGCATCACCGCCACGACCGCGCCGGCGAGGTACTGACCGACGGCGATCGCGCCGGCCATCGACAGCAGCGCGAGGACGTCGACGCCGAAGTCCCGGCGGGCGAGCGACTGCGCCACCGACCACGTGAGCGGCGCCAGCAGCGCGAGCGTGGTGACCGCCCAGCAGCCGCGCGCGAGGGACGGGTTGCCGAAGGCCCAGGCGACGCCGCCGAGCGAGACGCCGGCAAGCGCGGCCAGCACGCCCAGTGGCGGCCCTTCCTGACGGCCGGTTGGGGTCGAGGCAACCATGAGATGTCCGATCGATCGCGACCGGAGCCGGGCCACCTCCGGGGGGAAGTGGCCCGGCTCCGATCGATCCCCTACGCCTTCATGGCGACGGCGTCGGACTCCCGGCCCCGGGAGTCGGCACCGCCCGCGGCCGGCGGAACCGCCAGGACCGGGCACGGGGTCATGTGCAGGAGCTTGTGGGTCACGCTCCCGATGATGAGGCTCGCGATCTGGCGGTGGCCGCGCGTCCCGACGACGATCACGTCGGCGTTCACCTCGCGGGCGACGTCGGCGATCACGTGTGCCGGCCCGCCGGCGACCGCGGAGATCACCTTGAGCTCGGTCGCGACGCCGGTCGAGTTCAGGTCGTCGACCTGCCGCCGCACGCCCGCCTCGATCTCAACCTCGTTCACGGCCAGCGGCAGCCCGCCGGCACGACCGACGAGCAGCTCGCGCACGTGGACGACGACGATCTTGCCGCCGTCGCCGGCCTGCTCGACCGCGTACGGGATCGCGCGCATCGAATCCTGCGATCCGTCCAGTCCCAGTACCACCCTCTTCGACATGTCATCCTCCTTTCGGATGCCGCCATCGTCCTCGCGCGCTCGCTCCGGCGCATCGGGCCTCACCACACGGCGCGGTGCGGGGTTTTCCGCAGCGCTGTCAGCGCCGATCCCGACGCGGGTCGCAGGCCCGATCGCCGAGGCTGCCGGCAAAGGGAAGGAGCGCACCATGGACGACCAGGTCGTCGTAGTCGGAACGATTCGCCCCGGGAAGCGCGAGGAGCTCGAGCAGCTGCTCGCCGCGGGCCCGCCGTTCGACCTCGCCACGAGCGGGTTCACGAACCACTATGCCTTCGTCGGCGAGCGGACGGTCGTGTTCGTGTTCGAGGGCGCGGAGGCGCGCCGGCACCTGCGGGATCTGACGAGGCACCTCCCCATGAAGGAGCTCGGCCGGATGGGCCTCCTCGTCCACCACCCCGAGCTCCTCACGGAGCGCGTGTCCTGGACGCCCGTGACGGACACGGCGGCCGTCCATGCCTGAGCCGAATGAGTGCCTGTTGCG
>JAICJC010000125.1 GCA_025928655.1 Thermoleophilia bacterium
CGTCATGCAGCGCGGTGTCGCGGTCGAACAAGGTACGACTACCGATATCCTCGACGCGCCCAAGCATCCGTACACGCAGCTCCTGCGCGGGAGCGTGCCCGGCCCCGGGTGGAAGCCCGCGCGCCGCAGCCGGAACGGCGGCGGGCTGAGCTAGCGATGCGCGAGGAGGGGAAGGCAGCACTCGAGGCGCGCTACCGCGCGCGCAGCCTGTGGCTCGACGGGATCGAGGGGTCGCTCGCGCCGCGGCCGTCGCTGCCCGGCGACCTCGAATGCGACGTGGCCATCGTCGGCGCCGGCTTCACGGGCCTGTGGGCCGCCTACCACCTGGCCCGGCTGCAGCCCGACCTGCGGGTCGTCGTGTGCGAGCGCGAGATCGCCGGTTTCGGGCCGTCCGGCCGCAACGGCGGCTGGGTCTCGGGCGGGCTGATCGGGAGCGCGGACACCTACGAGAGGGAGAAGGGCCACGACGCCGTCCTGCGCGCCTACCGGGAGACCTACGCGGCCGTCGACCACGTCGGCGAGGCCGTCGAGCGCGAGGGCATCGACTGCGGCTTCCGCAAGGGCGGCTCGCTCTTCGTCGCGACGACGAAGCCGCAGCTGGCGCGCCTGCGCGCCCGCCAGCGCGGCCTCGACGCGATCGGGCTCGGTGAGGAGGACTCGCGCATCCTCAGCCCCGAGGAGTCGAACGCGGTCGTCGGCGTCGAGGGCTGTCTGGAGTCGTCGTACTCGCCGCACTGCGCCCGGGTCGATCCCGGCCGCCTCGTCCGCGGCCTCGCCGATGCGTGCGAGCGGCTCGGCGTCGCGATCTACGAGCGTACGCCGGTTACCGACCTCGGCCCCCGCCGGGTGGTCACCCCGCACGGCACGGTCCGCGCCGACGCCGTCCTGCAGGCGACCGAGTCGTATTCGGTCGAGCTCCCCCGCCAGCGGCTGCGCTACCTGCCCCTCTACTCGCTCATGATCGCCACGGAGCCGCTGCCCGGGCACGTCTGGGACGAGATCGGCTGGACCGACGGGGTCGTCGTCAGCGACATGCGGCACCTGTTCTTCTACGCGCAGCGCACACGCGACGGCAGGATCGCGATCGGCGGGCGCGGCGCCCCCTACCGGCTCCGCCGCCCGATCGACCCCGAGAACGAGCGCAACGCCGACGTGCGGGCGCGGCTCGAGCGGGTGATCCGGCGCCACTTCCCCACCGCCGCCTCGGCCAGGATCACCCACCACTGGGGCGGGCCGCTTGGCGTCCCCCGCGACTGGTCGATGGCGGTGCACTTCGACCGCGAGACCGGGTTCGGCTGGGCCGGCGGCTACGCCGGGCACGGGGTCGTCGCCGCAAACATCGCCGGGCGGACGCTGGCCGACCTCGTGCTCGACCGCGACACCGAGCTCGTGCACCTGCCCTGGGTCGGCCATCGCGCCCGCCGCTGGGAGCCGGAGCCGCTGCGCTTCGTCGCCTCCCGCGCGATCGTCCGCATCCTCGGAAGCGCGGATCGCAGCGAGGACGCCACGGACAGGACCGCCCGCCGCACCCGGCTGCTCGCCCCGGTACTCCCGCCGCACTGACACCCGGGGCCGGCCCCACGCACGAGGCGTCACGAAACTGCAACAGCCCCCGTTCGGGGTCAGACCCCGCCTGGGTGCCAGTGCTCCCGCCCCACTGACAACCGGGGACAGTCCCCGCGGGGCGGGGACTGTCCCCGCCCACGCCCGTTCGGGGCTAGACCCCGCCCACCGAAGCGTCACGGAACTGCAACAGCCCCCGTTCGGGGTCAGACCCCGCCTGGGGTGCGGTCGAGCGAGACGACGACGCCGTGGCCGTCCCGCCGCACGGCGTAGGTGCGCACCCGCATATGGCCGTCCACCGGGCAGGTGCCGGTGGCGATGTCGAAGTCCCACTTGTGCCAGGGACAGCGGATCAGCGCCCCCTCCGGCCCCAGGTCGAGCGTCCCGTCCGGCCGGCGCTCGATGCTTGTCACGATCTGGCCCGAGGAGCACAGCGGCCCACCGCGGTGCGGGCAGCGGTCGGCGAGCGCGTGGATCTCCTCCCCGAGCCGCATCACGCCGATCCGGTGACGGCCGATCTCGACCATCGCGATCCGGCCCGGCGGGGGCAGGTCGGCGGCAGCGATCCGCACCTCGCGATCCCCCTCGCTCATGCGGTGACCGGGACGCTCAGGCGGAAGAGCTCCGCGGCGTTTCGGAACGCGACCGCCTCGCGGGCCTCCTCGGGCAGGAGGCGCAGCACGTGGGTCGGCTCGTCGAAGTCCCAGTGCGGGTAGTCGCTCGCGAACATCAGCGTCTGCTCCGGGCGCAGGTGGCGGATCACCGGCCAGATGTCCTCGCCCGCCGGCGGGGTCTCGATCGGCTGGCTGGTGAAGCGGACGTGCTCCCACACGTACTCGCTCGGCAACCGGCGGCAGTGCGGCACCTCGCTGCGGCACGCCTTCCAGTCCGCATCCAGCCGCCACAGGTAGCCGAGGAACGGGACGACGCCGCCCTCGACCATCACCATCTTCGCCCCCGGGAACCGCTCGAACACGCCCGAGAGCAGCACCGACGTGAAGTGCCCGTACATTCCCGAGCCACACAGGACGTGGTACTCGGTGTAGGTGTCGGGCTGCCCCGCCGAGGTGATCGGCGGGCTGATGCCGACGCCGTCGAAGTGCGTGTGGACGGCGACGGGCAGCCCGCACTCGGCGGCGGCCCGCCAGATCGGGTCGTAGATCGGGTTCCCGTACGGCGCCCGCGCCCCGCCGGGCAGGAAGACGCCGACGAAGCGGTCGTCGTCGGCTCGGCGGCGGATCTCGGCGGCCGCCTCCTCCGGGTGCTGGGCTGCGACCACGATCAGCGCCCGCAGGCGGGAATCCTCGGAGAGCCAGTGCTCGACGAGCCACTCGTTGTAGGCCGACGCGAGCCGGGCGCCGAGGATGGCGTTCGGGATGATCGAGAAGGCGGCGGCCTCGTCGGGCGTGAGGATGCCGTACGTCACGTCGTAGTGGTCGAGCAGGAGCCGCTGCACCGTCGCCAGCCCCTGACCGGGGATCTGCTGGCCGACGGCGACCTCGCCCGCGTCGTACGCGTCCTTCCGCACCCAGCCGGTCGGGTGGTACCAGGGGTAGCTCGGCATGGCGAGGCCGTTCACCCCCGAGTGCGTCACCAGCTCGCGGGTGGGGCCGTCGAGGTACGGGACCAGCTCCAGCAGGTTTTCGTACCCGACGTGGATGTCACAATCGATCAGCATCATGTCCTCCTGCGTTCCCGCCGAGCTCCAATCTAACCACGCCGCCCCGGCGAACCGACGGCGGAGCGGACCCCGCGACACCGTCACACCGTGCTGGCGTCCTCCGGCTTGGGCTCGGCCGCGACCTTGTAGCCGACGCCGTAGCGGGTGTGGATGAAGGCGTGGACGGGAGCCTGCCGCTCGATCTTGTCGCGCAGCTTGCGGATGAAGACGTCGACGGTGCGGTCGCGATGTGTCTCGCGCCGCCCCCACACCCTCTGGAGCAGCTCGTCGCGCGTGACGACGCGCCCCTGCTCCAGCGCCAGCGCGTAGAGCAGCCGGAACTCGGTTGGTGTCAGCTCGGCGCTGCGGCCGTCGACGTAGGCCTGGACGTTGTCGGGGTCGATACGGAGCTCCTCGATGGCGATCTCCTCGCCGCGCTGCACGGCCTGGGGCCGGGCGCCGCGCCGGGCGGCCGCCCGCACACGCGCGACCAGCTCCGTCATCGAGAAGGGCTTGACCAGATAGTCGTCGGCGCCCAGCTCGAGCACGTTTATGCGGTCGTGCTCCGACGCGCGTGCCGACACCACCACGATCGGCGTGCCGATCCCCTCGGCGCGTGCGGTTTCGATCAGCTGCCAGCCGTCGACGGCGGGCAGCATCAGGTCGAGGACGCACACCTGTGGGCGCTCGAAGCGCAGGCGCCGGAGCGCCTGCTCGCCGTTGGCGACGACCAGCGGGTCGAATCCCGCCGCCGCCAGATGGCGGGCCATCGTCTGGGCGATCACGGCGTCGTCCTCTGCCACCAGCACCTTCGTCATGTCCCAATCATGCCCGGTCGCCGCCCGCTCTGGGGTGCCGAGTGGTGTGCGGATGGTGAACATCTGGTGAACGCATGACGACCGCCCGCCGGATACACCGGTGCGACACCAGTCGGTAACCAGTCGGCAGCCCATGCGTCGCCCGTCCGTTCGCACAATGGCCGCAAAACGATGCGACGGAAGGAAACGATGACACGCATACGAACGTGGATCCCGGCCGTGACGGCCGGCGCGGCCCTGGTGCTGGCCCTGGCCGCGGCCGCCTGCGGCGGCGGGCCGGGATCGGCCGCCGCCGATCCGGCCGGGACGTCCCTGAACGGCGCCGGCAGCACCCTCGTCTACCCGCTGCTCTCGCAGTGGGAGCCCGACTACAGCAGCAAGACCGGCGCGACCATCACTTACGGCGCGATCGGAAGCGGCGGTGGCATCGCCGCCGTGACGTCACGGTCGGTGGACTTCGGTGCGAGCGACGCGCCGCTCACGGACGACCAGCGCCGGTCCGCCGGCGACGTCATCCAGATCCCCTGGGCGCTGGCGGCGACCGACGTCGCCTACCACGTCAAGGGGATCGGCAACAAGCTCAAGCTGACGGGGCCGGTCCTGGCGGACATCTTCCTCGGCAAGGTCGCGACCTGGGACGACCCGGCGATCGCACGGCTGAACCCGGGCGTCCACCTCCCTGCGACGAAGATCACCCCGGTCTACCGCAGCGATGCGAGCGGCGACACCTACGTCTTCACGGACTACCTCTCCAAGATCAGCCCGGCATGGAAGTCGACCGTCGGGTCGGCGGTACAGGTGAGCTTCCCGACCGGCGTGGGCGCCGAGCACAACTCGGGGGTTGCCGCCGCCCTGGCGGGGACGGACGGCACCATCGCCTATCTCGCCATCTCCTACGTGCTGCAGAACAGCCTCGACTACGCGCTCCTGCGCAACGCCGCGGGCAACTACCCCGACGTGCGGATCCCGGCCATCTCTGCTGCCGCCGCGACGGTGAAGAGCATCCCGGCCGGGGGTGCGGTCTCGCTGACCAACCCGCCGGCGCCGGCGGCCGATGCCTACCCGATGGCGACCTTCAGCTACGTGATCGTCCCCGCCAGCTCGCCCAAGGCGACCGCGCTGCGCAAGTTCATCACCTACGCGATCACCGACGGCCAGCAGTTCGCCGCGGCCCTGGACTTCGCCCCGCTCCCCGAGGTCGTGCGGCGCTACGACGAGCAGCAGACCGCGCTCATCGGGCGGGGCTGAGCCGTGCGCGGCTCTCGCACCATGGCGCGCCTCCCCCTCCCCGCCCGCCGGCGCTCGTGGCCGGTGCGGCACCCCGGCGACCTTGCGATGCACGGGATCGCCGGCCTCGCCGCCGCAGGCACGATTCTCGTCCTGGTGCTGCTGACGGTGCAGGTGTTCCGCCAGGCCCGGCCGGCGATCTCCCGCTTCGGCGCTGCCTTCGTCTGGAGCACCGATTGGAACCCGGTCACGAACGCCTTCGGCGCACGTGACCTGATCTGGGGCACGGCCGTGACCTCGCTCGCCGCGGTGCTCGCCGCCGTGCCGCTCGCGGTCGCGGCCGCCCTCTTCCTCACCGAGCTTGCACCGGCGCGGGCGGCCGCACCCATCCGCACGCTGGTGGAGTTGCTCGCCGCGATCCCGAGCGTCGTGCTCGGGCTCTGGGGGATCCTCGTGCTGGGGCCGGTGCTGGCCCAGCACGTCGAGCCCTGGCTCGGCTCGACGCTCGGCTTCATCCCGCTCTTCTCGGGCGCCCCGTCGCCGGCGGGCCTCCTGCCCGCCTGCGTCATCCTGACCATCATGGTCGTGCCGATCGTGGCGGCGATCTCACGCGAGGTCTTCCTCACGGTGCCGGCCGATCTCAAGGACGGCGCCTACGCCCTCGGCGCCACGCGCTGGGAAGTGGTGCGCGGCGTCGTCCTGCCCCACTCGGCGGCCGGCCTCACGGCAGCCGTCATCCTCGGCCTGGGGCGGGCGCTCGGCGAGGCGATCGCCGTCACCCAGGTCATCGGCGGCACGGCGGCGTTCCACGCATCGCTGTTCGGGCCGGCGGACACACTCGCGAGCCGCATCGCCAGCCAGTACCAGGGCGCGGTCTCGGACATCCAGATCGCGTCCATCGCCTTTCTGGCAGCCATCCTGCTCGTCTTCAGCCTCGTGGCGAACGTGGGAGCGGGGCTCGTGGTCGGGCGCCTCCAGCGGCGCAGGCTGGGTGTGAGGTGACCGGGCGTGAGGCGTCCCCCCTGTCCGGCGGCGCGCGCCTGCGCCGGCGCCGTGCCGCGAGCGCCGGCGCCGAGCTGCTGTCGCTCCTGGCGGCGTTCGTCGCCGTCGCCGTCCTGGTCGTCGTCGTCGTCTCGATCTTCCTCAAGGGCGCCGGAGCCCTGAGCGTCCACCTCTTCACGCGGACGCCGGTGCCCTTCGGTGAGACGGGCGGCGGCATCGAACAGGCGCTGATCGGAACGGCGGAGCTCGTGGCCCTGGCGACGTCGATCGCACTGCCGGCCGGCGTCCTCGTCGCCGTCTACGCACACGAGTTCGCCCCGGCGGGGGTCGCGCGACTGGTGCGGCTGTGCCTGAACGTCCTCGCCGGCGTGCCGACGATCGTCGTCGGCATCCTCGTCTTCACGCTCATGGTGAAGGGCAGCGGCCAGAGCGGGTGGGCGGGCGCGCTGGCCCTCTCGATCATCATGGTCCCGCTCGTTGCCCGCGGCAGCGAGGAGGTGCTGGCGGTCGTGCCGGCGACGCTTCGCGAGGCTTCCCTGGCGCTGGGTGCGACGAGGGCGCGCACCGTGCTGCGGGTGGTGCTGCCGACGGCCGTCGGCGGAATCGTGACGGCCACGATCCTCGCCGTTGCCCGGGTCGCGGGCGAGACGGCGCCGCTGCTCTTCACGAGCTCGATCGCCGCCACGACCGTCAACACCGACCCGCAGCGGCCGCTGGCGTCGGTCGCGCTGAGCATCTTCGCCGACTCCGAGTCCCCCGACCCGCACGCCCACCAGGAGGCCTGGGCGGCCGCCTTCGTGCTGCTCGTGTTCGTCCTCGCCATCAGCATCGGCGCCCGCCTGGTCGCGTCCCGGGCACGGGGCGGGCGGTTGCGCTGACCCGATGCTCGTTCACCACAACGACACGAGACGGTCACCAGACGGCCGCCCACGCCGCTGCGCAGGCGTTCAGACTGGGGACGGGATGCCCCCCAACGCGCATCCGGACGCAGAAGGAGACCACGTGAAGACCCGTTCCGAGACTTCCCTGACCCCCGCCAGGGACGCGGCGCCGAGCGAGGGCCTGCTCAGCCAGCCGGCCGCGCTCGACGTCCTCTTCGAGCAGCGCAGCCCGGCGGAGGCGGAACCCCTCGAGCCCGTGCTCGAGGCGCGCGCCGTCACGGTGCGCTACGGCGCCGCGGTGGCCGTCAGCGACGTCTCGCTCGACGTCCACCGCAACCGCGTGACCGCCTTCATCGGCCCCTCGGGCTGCGGCAAGACCACCCTCCTTCGCACCTTCAACCGCATGAACGATCTCGTTCCGGGGGCGGTCGTCTCGGGGCGGGTCGCCTACCACGGCGTCGACGTCAACGGCGCCGGCGTCGATCCGATCGAGGTACGCCGCCGCATCGGCATGGTCTTCCAGCGGCCGAACCCGTTCCCCAAGTCGGTGTTCGACAACGTGGCCTTCGGCCTGCGCCTGCACGGCCTCAAGGACGATCTGAGCGGTCGTGTCGAGGAAGCGCTGCGCCGAGCGGCGCTCTGGGACGAGGTCAAGGACCGGCTCGGGAAGAACGCGCTCGGGCTCTCCGGCGGCCAGCAGCAGCGGCTCTGCATCGCGCGGGCGCTCGCCGTCGAGCCCGACCTGCTGCTCATGGACGAGCCGGCCTCGGCGCTCGATCCGATCTCGACCACCCGGATCGAGGATCTCCTGCGCGAGCTGCGCAGCCAGGTCACGATCGTCATCGTCACCCACAACATGCAGCAGGCAGCGCGGGTGGCCGATCTGACGGCCTTCTTCAGCGTGGAGCCGACCGGCGGGGACGAGCACGAGCGCGGCGGCGTCCTGATCGAGTACGGGCCCACCGAGCAGCTCTTCACCCGGCCGGCCGACCGGCGCACCGAGGACTACGTCACGGGCCGGTTCGGCTGATGGCGCTGAACGAGGCGACCCCGATGCGGGCGGACTTCCACGACGAGCTCGAGCGGCTTCAGCAGCTCGTGGACGACGAGGGCAAGCTGGTCGCGCAGGCGCTTCGCTCGGCGACCAGGGCACTCGTGCTCCAGGACTCGGAGCTGGCCGAGGAGGTGATCGCCTTCGACGACGTCGTCGACCTGCGCTACCTCGGAATCGAGGAGGGCGTGCAATCGCTGCTCGCCCGCCAGACACCCGTCGCCGTCGACCTGCGCCTGGTGCTGGCGATCGTCCACGTCAACCTGCATCTCGAGCGCATGGCCGACCTGTGCGTCACGGTTGCGAAGCTGACGCGGCTGACGGACGGCCTGGCCGTCGACGCTCAGGTGGTGCGCGCACTCGGCGAGATGGGTGCGCGTGCGGACGAGATGATCGCGGTCGCCATGTCGTCCTTCCAGGAGCGCGACATCGCCGCCGCCGAGTCGCTGGTGGAGCTCGACGACCTGATCGACGCGGCCAACCGCCGTCTGGTGCGCCGGCTGCTCGAGCGCGGCGCCGATCCCGGTGCGCGCGAGTGGGGCATGAGGATGATCGTCGTGTCGCGCTGTCTCGAGCGAGTCGGCGATCACGCCGTCGACATCGGCGAGCGCACGGCATACCTGGTGACCGGTGAGTTCCGTGAGTTCGGCGACGCTTCTCACCCTCCGGCATGACCGCCGCACCACCGCCGGCTGCTAGGGTCGCCGGCATGTACACGGCGAGGCGCGGCCAGCGGTGACGATCGCCCTGGTCGCGCTCACGGTCGGGCTTGCGACACTGCTTGCGGCGCTCCTCTGGCGCGAGCGCGGACGCCGTCGGCTGGCGGCGGCGCTGGCCGAGTCGCGCCACGCCCGCGAGAACGTCGAGCGCCGCCTGCGTGGGGCGGTGGCGCGCGAGGAGCTCTCGGCCGTGATCGCCGCGCGCGATGCGCTCCTCCACGCCAGCGAGGAGCCGCTGCTGGTGTTCGAGCCCGGCGGCATGCTGGCGCGCGCCAACGTCGCCGCCCGCGACCGGCTCGGAGTCGTCCCCGGCCGGCGGCTCGGCGAGCTCGACGCGCCGCCGGCCATCGCGGCGGCCGTGGGCGAGGCGCTCGCCGGCGAGGACCCGCTCCCGTTTGCGATGACCGTGCCGGACCCGAGTCGACGGCACTTCCAGGTGCATGTGCGCGCCTTCTCGACCGCGGCGGGCCGAGGGTGTGTCGTGACCCTGCGCGAGGACACGCTCGAGGCGGACTACCGCGAGTCCCGGCAGCTGTTCTCGGCCGGCGTCTCGCACGAGCTGCGCACGCCGCTGGCACGCATGCTCGGCCTCGTCGAGACGCTTGCGCTGCCGCTCGGGGAGGACGAACGCGACGCGACCATCCGCCAGGCGCAGGGAGAGGTCGAGGGGATGCGGCGGCTGGTCGACGAGATGATCCTGCTGGCCGGGCTGGACGTCACCGCGACCGACGGCGTCGACCGGCCTGACCGGCGTGCCGATGTCGCCGCCGAGATCACCGCGGCGATCAGCCGCCACCAGCGCGCCGCACAGGAGGCAGGGCTCGAGCTCGGCGGCAGTTCCACCCGCGGTCTCCTCGCCGCCATCGCGCCGCCGCTGCTCGCGACGGTCATGGACAACCTGGTCGAGAACGCCGTCCGGCACGCCGGCGCGGGAGCCACGATCCACATCGCCGCGCGTGGGCTCGCGGGTGCGGTCGAGGTGACGGTCGCCGACTCGGGGGTCGGCATTCCCGCCGAGCACATCGAACGCATCTTCGAACGGTTCTACCGAGCCGATCCTGCCCGGAGCGGTCCCGGGAGCGGTCTGGGGCTCGCCCTGGTCAAGCACGTCGCCGAGGCCCACGGGGGACGCGCGAGCCTCCACAGCGTCGCGGACAAGGGCGTTACGGTGCGCGTCGTGCTGCCCACGCCGGCCTCCCGCCGGGCCGGCGCACGCGGCAGGGCGCGCGCGTCCTGATGAAAGGCACGGGCCGGCGGCACGACCATGCGGGCGAGAGGACTCGAACCTCCACGGCCAGGGCCACCGGCTCCTAAGGCCGGCGCGTCTACCAGTTCCGCCACGCCCGCGCGTGGGCGAAGTATCCTACGGCGTAACGCGGTGGCCGTAGCTCAGCTGGTGGTAGCCCCTGGTTGTGGTCCAGGAGGTCGCGGGTTCGAGTCCCGCCGGTCACCCTTCGCAAACGCTCCAAGCAGGGAGGGATGGAGCAGCCCGAGCCACGACACGGGCGCGACCGCCGGCCGCGCTCGCCCGCCTACTACGTCCAGATCTTTCGCCGGTCCGACGCGGCCGCCGACTGGGTCACCGTCGACGTGGCCGAGGACAAGCGCGAGGCCGCCCAGCTCGCCGCGGCCGCCGCGCGGGGGCAGGCCGAGCCGGGACGCGTGCGCGTGATGGCCTCGGCCGAGCTCCTGCGCCGGGGCGGCCAGGACGTGATCAACCGCGCCGCGCGCGATCTGTGGGCGGCGGGCAACGGCAGGACGGGCGATAGCGGCCGATAGGATGGGCGGTCGGCGCCCGTAGCTCAGGGGATAGAGCAGCAGACTTCGAATCTGCGTGTCGGAGGTTCGATTCCTCCCGGGCGCGTCGCAGCCGGCCCGCCTGGTTGACCGTCATCTGGCGCCCCAGGCGGGGCGAGCGACTAACGGGGAGCGCCCGTTCGTAGCCGGTCGATCAGCCATGCGAGAGCGGCGACGGCGAATATCCCGGTCGCGCACAAGGTGATCGCCGTCGTCAGGTTCTCGAACCATCCGGCAGAGCTATCCCAGTGCGCGGCGACCTCGTAGACGTTCAGCGCAACCCAGAGACACGCGACTGCGAGCGCCGTCCCGGCGACGGGCTGGCGCTGGAACCGGATCCGGAGCGCGGCGACCGTCCGCTCGTACGGAGTCGGCTGCATCAGGCCGACGCCGTCGGGCGCTCGCGTCGCGGCGGCGCTCAGTATCATCGGATGGAATGCGAGGCTTCGTCCGGCGAGCTGTCCGAGCGGTGCGAATCGTGATCCGCAACGACCGGATTCCGAGGCCGATTCGGTGGGGTGGTGCGGCTGGGC
>JAICJC010000084.1 GCA_025928655.1 Thermoleophilia bacterium
GGCGGCGCGGATGTCGTCCAGCGTGACCACGAGGTGGGCGCGAAGGGTACCCTGTTTGCCCGACGATGGCCGAGCAACCCCTGAACGTGATGGTGGAGATCCCGCAGGGGAGCCGGAACAAGTACGAGTTCGACCCCGAGATCGGCCGGCTCGTGCTCGATCGGACGCTGTGGACGAGCGTCGTCTATCCGGCCGACTACGGCTTCCTGATGCGCACGCTGGGTCGTGACGGCGACCC
The DNA here is from genome assembly GCA_025928655.1 of Thermoleophilia bacterium. Classification (GTDB taxonomy): domain Bacteria; phylum Actinomycetota; class Thermoleophilia; order Gaiellales; family JAICJC01; genus JAICJC01. The sequence continues at coordinate 239 of JAICJC010000084.1, forward strand.
GGTCGACGCGCTCGTGCTCGTCGCCGAGCCGACGTTCCCGGGCTGCGTGATCAAGGTCGAGCCGGTCGGCGTGTTCGAGATGCACGACGAGAAGGGCGAGGACGACAAGGTGTTGTGCGTCCCCTTCAAGGACCCGAAGTGGAGTCGCGTCCACGACATCGGCGACATCCGCGTGTCGCTCCTCGACGAGATCGCCCACTTCTTCGACGTCTACAAGGACCTCGAGAGCGGCGCGGGCACCGAGGTCGGCGGCTGGCGCAACCGCGCATACGCGGACGAGATCATTGCCGAAGGGCGGCGGGCGTTCAGCGCGACGCAGGCCGCGCCCTAGCCGAGCACGGCGAGGTTGGTGAACCCCCCGGCCACGTGGACGGGGAGCGGGACGGCACGGCCGGCACCAACCCGGTAGCGGGCCACCCCCGCGCCCGACGTGGCGTAGTAGAGGGCGTCGCGCGCCGGATCCCAGCCCAGGGTCGGATAGACGGCCGCCAGGCGCGGGCCGGGGATCAGGCGGCTCCTGTTCAGGCGCAGGTCGACGAGCGCGACGCGCTGGGTGCCGCCGATCCCGATCGGGAGCGCCAGGTAGCGCCCGTCCGCGGAGATCGCTCCGCCGTACGTCTCCTCCCAGGGGTGGCGGCCGACATGCGAGATCACGCGGTCGCTGCCGGTGGCGGCGTCGGTGACGTGCATGGCGGGGCAGCGAAACGCGCACCAGGCGACCAGGTTGCCGTGGACGGCGGCGGGGAACGACCCGGGCAGCGTCCGCACCGTCCGGCCCGTGCGTGGATCCCAGATCGCGATGTCGGTGTCCGTCTCGACCACGAGGCCGGCGCGCACCGCTGCGACGATGTTCCGGGACGGCGGCCGGTGCCCGGAGGACAGCACCGGCGTCCCTGTGGTGGTCACCTCGACGACGCGGCGGACGAGTCGCAGGTCCGGCTGGCGCGGATCCTGGATCGCGACCCACACGCGCCCCGGCGTGGCCGAGGGGATGAAGTACAGGCCGCGGTGGAGCCTTCGGGCGCTCCCGGCGAGCGAGCCGGGCATCGCGTACGGCCCGTCGCGACCGTAGAAGACGAGGCCGTTGCCGACGGCGGCGAGGTTCACCGGGGGATCGCCCCCCGACCGGCCGGGCAGCGGGATCGAGCTCACGGTCGGGCGCAGGCCGAGCGTCACGACGGTGCCCCGCAGGTCGCGGGCGTCGGCCAGGACGATCCGCACGGCTTCATGGGCCCTGGCGACGTGCTCGGGCGCGGCAGCGGGCGCGGCGCCCCCGAGACACGCCGACCCGGCCGCCGCGAGGATGATCGGGCAGAACGGGTACGGACGCATCACCCGTCCTACGCGCGGGCGGGCGGGACGCGTCCCTACGAGCCCGCGTCGTCGCCCTTGAAGACCCGCTCGCTGATCTCGCGCGTCGCGGTGAGCGGGTCGACCTTGCGCTCGTGCACCTGGTCGAGCAGACGGCGCAGCTCGGGGTCGCGCTCGAGCGCCTCGGACAGCCGCCGCCGGGCCTGGGCGACCGCGACCGCGACGATCTCGTGCTCGATGCTCTCGCGCCGGCGGGCATCCAGCTGCCCGTGCTTCTCGAGGTGGGTGCGGTGCTCGACCACGGCCTCCCACAGCTCGGCGATGCCCTCGGAGCGGAACGCCTCCGTCTCGACGATCGGCACCCGCCGGGCGGTGGACGGGTCGAGCGCGAGCACCGAGCGGATCTCCGAGCGCATCGTGCGCGCGGCCGGGTGGTCGCTCTTGTTGATGACGATGACGTCGGGGATCTCCATCACGCCCGCCTTGAGCGCCTGGATCGAGTCGCCCGAGCCCGGCTGCAGCACGAGCAGCACCGTGTCGGCCAGCGACGCGACCTCGACCTCGCTCTGCCCCACCCCCACCGTCTCCAGGAGCAGCACGTCCATCCGGGCCGCGTCGAGCACGAGCAGCGCCTGCAGGGTCGCCTCGCTGACCCCGCCCAGGTGGCCGCGCGTGCTCATCGAGCGGATGAAGACGCCGTCGTCGAGGAAGTGCTCGGCGAGGCGGATGCGGTCGCCGAGGAGCGCCCCGCGGGAGAACGGGCTGGACGGATCGACCGTCACGACCCCCACCCGCTTGCCCTCGGAGCGCAGGTGGGCGATCACGCACGCGATCAGGCTCGACTTCCCCACCCCCGGCGGCCCGGTGAACCCGACGACGACCGCCTTGCCCGTTTGCGGGTAGAGCTCGCGCACGAGCTCGTACGCGAGCGGATCGCGGTTCTCGACGAGCGTGATCGCCCGCGCGATCGCGCGCACGTCGCCGGCGCTGACCCCCTCGACCAGGGTGGGCAGGTCGGTCGGCCGCCGGCTCACCGCGGCTGCAGCGCCCGACCCAGGGCGGCCGCGAACGCGGCGTTGTCCTCGGGCGTGCCGACGGTGACACGGATGCACTCCGGCGCCCCGAACGGCTCCAGCGGCCGCACGATCACGCCCTCCGCCTCGAGCGCCCGCGCCAGCGCCCGGCCGTCGCCGACGTCGGCGGTGAGGAAGTTTCCGACCGACGGGAGCGGCTCCATCCCCGCCTCGCGCAGGGCGGCGGCGAGCTCCTCCCGCCCGCGCTCGTTCAGATCGCGCCGCCGGGCCACCTCGGCCGCGTCGTCCAGGCTCGCGAGCGCCGCGGCGTGCGCCATCTCGGAGACGTCGAACGGGTTTCGCACCTTCATCGCCTCGCGCACGACGCCCGGCGGGCCCACCAGGTAGCCGATCCGCAGGCCGGCCAGGCCGTAGATCTTCGAGAACGTCCGCAGCACGGCGACGTTCGGGCGCTCCTGCACGTGCTCTGCGATCGCATCGGGGTAGTCGGGGTCGGTGACGTACTCGTGGTAGGCCTCGTCGACGACGACCAGGACGTCGTCGGGGACGCGATCGAGGAACCCTCGCAGTGCCGACCTGCCGACCATGCCGCCGGTGGGGTTGTTCGGGTTGCAGACGTAGGCGATCTTCGTGTGCGGCCCGAGCCGCCCGGCCATCGCGTCGAGGTCGTACGACCCGCCCCGCAGCGGCACCGTCACCGGCGTCGCCGCCTGCTTGACGGCGTCCAGCCGGTAGCTCGGAAATGACGGCCACCCCATGAGGGCCTCGTCGCCCGGGTCGAGGTAGGCCATCGAGAGCAGCCCGACGACGGCGTCGGCGCCGTTCCCGATCGCGATCCGGTCGGGGGTCGTCCCGTGCCTCGCCGCCAGCCGCTCCGCCAGCTCCGCGCCCCGCTCCGGGTAGCGGTTCAGCTCCCGCGCGGCCCGCTCGATCGCCGCGAGCGCCGCCGGGAACGGGCCGTACGGCCCCTCGTTCGAGGCCAGCTTGACGATCCGGTCGAGCCCCAGCTCCCGGCGCACCTCGGCGGCGGGCTTTCCCGGCTCGTACGGCCGCAGGTCGGCGAGGGCGGGTCGGGGGCGCACGGGCCACTAGAGTACCAACGCCATGCCGGCCCGCGAGATCGGTCTGTTCCCGCTCGCCGCGGTGCTCGTCCCGGGCGAGCTGATGCCGCTCCACATCTTCGAGGAGCGCTACAAGCGCCTGATACGGGACTGCGAGCACGAGTCCCAGGAGTTCGCGATCGTCTACGCCGACGACGACGGCGCCCGCGAGATCGGCTGCACCGCCGAGATCGTGGAGGTGACCGAGCGCTTCGACGACGGCCGTGTGAACCTCGTCGTGCGCGGCCGCGAGGTCGTGCGCGTGCTCGAGCTGACCCGCGGCCGGACGTACATCACCGGCCGGGTCGAGCCGGTCGCCGAGAAGGACGAGGACGCTGCCGGCGAGGCTGCGTCGGCCCTGGCGCTCTACCAGCAGGTGGCGGAGGCGACCGGGAACGAGGCCGACCCCGCCCTCACGGCCGACCTCGACCGGGTGTCCTACGCCATCGCCGCCCGGGTCGAGTTCCCGGCCGATGAGAAGGTGCGCCTGCTCGAGGAGCGCAGCGAGCGCGCCCGACTGATGGTGGTCGTCGAGCTGCTCGCCCGCGGCCTCGAGAACCTGGCCGCCGCGGCCGAGATCCGCGACCGGGCGCACACGAACGGCAAGGTCGCGCCGCCGGGCGGCGGCGAAGGCGGCTCGTCCTAGGCTTCGAGCCCGCGCACCAAAAGGGGTCTGACCCCGTTTGGTGCGTCAGGCGTCCAGCACGACCCCGGCGCCGGCGCGGCGCGGGTCGCCCGCGGCCTCGATGGCGCCGTCGCGGCGGACGACGGCGTTCGCGCCGCCGAAGTACAGGTTGAGGCCCGCGAACCGGTTCACGCGCTCGCCCCAGCGCTCCAGCTGCTCGATCTCGGCGGGGTCAAAGCCGCCCTCGCAGTCGAGCCGGTCGCCCTCGACGTGGACGCGGGGGTGGTCGATCGCCTCGCGCGCGCCCATCCCGTGGTCGATCACGTTGATCGCGACCTGCGTGATCGCGGAGCGCAGCCGGTTCGAGCCGCTCGAGCCGACCACCAGCTCGATGCCGTCGGGCCCGACGACCATCGTCGGCGCCTGCATGCTCGTGAGCCGCGTCCCGGGGTCCATCTCCCGCTCCGTGGCCAGATCCTCCTCGCCCATCATGTTGTTCAGGTGCAGGCCGGTGCCGGGCACGATCACGCCCGAGTGGCAGCCGTTCGACGACGTGAAGGCGCAGGCATTCCCGGCCTCGTCGACGACCGAGATGTGGGTCGTGCCGCGGTCGGAGGGAATCGCGGGCGCGGGCGTCGGCTCGCCGTCGAGAGCCGCCAGCAGCGCCGCCCGGCCCCTCCCGACCGCCTCGTCGGAGAGGACGTGCGGCACGAGGCCGCCCCGGTGCAGGAGCCGCTCGAAGCGGCGGTCGCGCATGCGTGCGGCCGATCGCATCGCCTCGGCATAGGCCCGCAGCGTGCGCGCCCGTCCCGGCGGAAGCGGCTCGGAGACGCCCCGCAGCACGGCCAGCATGTGCCCGATCAGCACGCCTCCCGAGGACGGCGGCGGGTTCGTGTAGATCTCGCGCCGGCCGTGATAGGCGATGCGCAGCGGCCGCCGCCACACGGCCCGGTATCGCGCCAGGTCGGCGATCGTCAGCTTTCCGCCGGTCGCGGACTGGTGGTCGACCATCGCCGCGGCCAGGCCGCCCTCGTAGAAGTCGCGCGGCCCGAGCTCGGCCAGGCGCTCGATGGAGCCGGCCAGGTCGGGCTGGCGCACCCGCTCCCCCTCGCGCACGTACCGCCCGCCGGGGGCGAACACCGCGCGCGCCTCCTCGGTGTGGGTGAGCACGCCCTCGATCGCCTTCAGCACCGCCTGCTGGCCGCCCCGCGACGCGACGCCGTCGTTCGCCGCCTCGGCCGCGGGCATGAGCAGGTCGCGCCAGGGCAGCGAGCCGAACCGCCCGTGCACCGCGGCGACCCCGGCGACCACACCCGGGACGGCGCAGGCGGCGGCGCCGATGTGGAACACCTGCGTCGTCTGCTCGTCGAACGGCACGTCGACGCGGTCGAACGTCGCCAGGCGCCGGTCGGCCGGCAGATCCAGTCCGGGGATGGCGGTGAAGGCGTCGAGCAGGTGAAGCTTGCCCGTCCGCGCGGGCCGCACGAGCAGGAACCCGCCCCCGCAGGGGCTGATCAGGCCGGGCTCGGCCGCCCACGACATGGCCGCGGCGGCGACGGTCGCGTCGACCGCGTTCCCGCCCGCGGACAGGACGTCCGCGGCGGTGCGGGCGGTAAGCTCGTGGCCGGCGGCGGCTGCGGCGGGCATCCCCGGATCGTACGCCGGGGCGTCGGGCGGGCTACGCGGCGGAGGCGCCCGCGTCCAGGCGCTCGCCCCGGGCGAGCCGCTCGCGCAGCGCCGGCTCGGGCTCTTCCGTCTGCACGAAGTAGGCGTACACCGTGCCGTTGTCGGCCACCAGGTAGGCGTGGCCGGAGTCCGTCCGCTCGTGGATCATCAGGCTCCCGTAGCGCTCGGCGAGGCGGGCGAGCGCCTCGATGCTCTCGACCTCGACCATATCGCCGCCGCGCGTGAGCGTCGACTGGACGGCGGCGATCATCGCCTCGCCGTAGCGGGACTGGATGCGGGTCGGCTCGTCGGCGCGGCGGTCGCCGCGCAGCCGGCGCAGTGCGAGGACGGCCGCGGCGATCGCGCCGAGGAGGCCGACCGGACCGAGGATCCGCCCGAGCGAGACGGACATGTGCAGGCGACCCGGCCCGATCGACACCCGGGCCGACCCCTCTGCCGTGAACGCGGAGGTCTGGGAGGGATGGAAGGCGCCGGCCGAGGCGGCCCGGACCGGCGACGCGGCGGCCGTGGTGGGGAGCACGGGCGCGAGCTCGTACGGCGTCAGGGTGAACGGCAGGCGCGGCGCGTAGTCGGCCTCGAACGCGCGCCCGGCGAGCGTGCCGTGCGCCTCCACGGACGGCACCAGCGTCAGGGTGAACGACTCCGCCGGCACGGCGGTCGCGGCCGCCACCCGCTGGACGAGGCGCTGGAGGCGGCGCAGGTGCACCGTCCCGGTCAGGCTGACGCGGCGGCCGGTGAACGGCGCCGGGTCCTCGAGGCTCACCGTCCGCGACCACCCGTTCTGGGCGGAGAGCACCGCGGCGAGCGACGCGGTGCCGCTTGCGCCCTGCACCGCCCCCAACCGCAGCGCGTAGTCGAACCGCACCTGCACGGGGCCGACGAGGCGCGAGAACATCGGCTGGCCCGTCGTCACCCGGTCGCTGTCGTAGACGGCGCCGGCGATGGTGCTGGCCGAGTAGGTGAAGCGCCCGGACTGGACGTACCGGGCCGACGTCGGCGCCGGGCGGCTGGTCGGCGACGACCAGGCGATCGCCGTCAGGCCGGCGCAGGCGAGCACGACGGCGAACGCGGCGGCGACGCGGCCGTAGGACGGCCCCACCGACGGGCGCCGGGGGGCCGGCGCCGGCGGCGCCACCACCGTCCGTCCCGCGAACGGCCGCACCCCCTGGGCCGGCGCCGGGGCCGCCTTCGGGGCGGGCGCCCCCTCCCACCTCGGCTCGGAGTCCTTCCATTTCGGCTCCGGGCGGCGGCGACGGCGGCGGCGCACCTGGGCCCCGCCGCCGAAGAGCAGGAGCGCGGCGACGACGGCCATGCCCGACATGAGCCCGGGCGAGCGCAGCCGCCCGAGCCACCCGCCCACGCCCGGCGCCACCACCCACATCTTGCCGATGATGCGGTCGCGGCTGATGTCACCGGGGTCGATCCAGGTGTTGTTGTCGCCCTTGAACCGGTAGCCCCCGTCGCGGGTGATCGCGACGATGCGGTGCAGGACGGTCAGGTGCAGCGACGGGCTGCGGTAGGCGGCGATGTCGCCGACGTGATACGTCCCCACGGGCCGCACCAGGGCCAGGTCGCCCGTATGGATCCGGGGATGCATGCTGATCCCGTCGGTCACCACGTACGACGTCTGCCCGCCGATCGACGGCGGGGCGAGAAAGAACCACCCGGCTCCGAGCACGGCCAGAACGACGACGAGCGCCGCGAGGCGGCGCCGGCGGTGACTCCGTGTTCGGGGGGTGAACGTCACATCAAGGCTCCGCACGTGGGCGGCGGGAGAGGGGATCCCGCCGCCCCGTGCTTCATGCTGGCCGGTCTAGCGGGCGGCCGAGACCGTCAGCGTGTCGAGGTGTGCATCGACGCCCGGCAGGACGCAGTGCACCGCGAACGGCGTGGTGTGCGAGATCGTGCTCCCGTTGGCGGAGCAGTCGATCCAGCCGCTGCTCGGCAGAACGTTGTTCGAGTCGTCGAACTTGACCTGCACCTGGGTGGCGTTGCTGTCGAGGTCGAAGTCCACGGCCGACCAGGTGGACGGATCCGTCGCGTCCTGGGTGTAGGAGACGTTGGACACGTCGTACCCGGCGATGGTGGCCTGGCCGACGCCGCCGGCGCTGGCGGTGTCGACCGTGTTGCTGGTGGTGAAGGCGTAGGCGCCCAGCCCGGCGGCCGCCGCGATGACGACGAGACCGAGGCCGGCCGACCGCTTCAGATTGCTGAACATGTCAGTTCCCTTTCGAAGCTGGCAAAGCTGTTGGTTAGGCCCCGATCTGCTGGGCTCGCCCTGGGCAATCGACCGGAGCCACCCACTTCTTGAGGGTTATCCACAGGCAGGGCCTGGCAGAAGTTCCCGCAAAGGCCCGCAAATGGCGTCCGGGTGACGACGCGCGCGCCCACGCCGCCGGCGGCCTGGTTGGCCTGCGCCGCCCGATGCCGCACAATCCCGCGCATGGCGGACGATCGGGAGGCGCTGCGCGCGACATTCGACTCGGTGGCCGGGCGCTACGACCGCGCCCGGCCCGACTACCCCGAAGCCGTCTTCGACGTGCTCTTGCGCCAGACCGGCCTGCGAGCGGGCGACCGGGTGCTCGAGATCGGCTGCGCCACCGGCAAGGCCACGCGGCCGCTGGCCGAGCGCGGCCTGCGGCTGACCTGCGTCGAACTGGGCGCGGAGCTGGCCGCGGCCGCGCGCGAGAACCTGGCCGGCTTCCCGGACGTCGAGGTCGTGAACGCGCCGTTCGAGACCTGGCGCCCGCCGGAGGGAGCCACCTTCGACGCGGTGGTCGCGGCCACCGCGTGGCACTGGGCCGACCCGCAACTGCGCTACCGGCGGGCGTGGGAGCTGCTGCGCCCGGGCGGCCACCTCGCATTCTGGGCCGCCGTGCACGTCCTGCCCGCGGCCGGCGACCCGATCTTCCTCGAGCTCCAGGACGTCTACGACGAGATCGGCGCCGGCCGGGTCGAGGCGTGGCCGCGGCCGCGCGAGCTCCCCGATCTGCGGGGCGAGATCCTGGCGTCGGGCCTCTTCCGCCGGGTGACCGTGACCCAGTTCGACTGGGAGGTGCGCTACGACGCCGAGGGCTACGTCGACCTGCTGGAGACCTTCTCGGGCCACATCGCCATGCGCCCGTGGCAGCGCGAGCGGCTCTACGCCGAGATCCGGCGGCGGCTGGCGGAGCGACCCGACGGCCTGTTGCGACGGCACTGGGGAGCGGCGCTGCACGTCGCCAGCCGGATCGACGGCCCGTAGGCTGGAAGCATGGACGCCCCGGCCGTCGACACGAATCTCGTCGTGCTCGACGTGGCGACGCGGTGGCGGATCGATGCCGCGCTCTTTCTGATCGCGGCGGCGGGGTTTCTGGGCTGGAGCGTCACCGAGGGTCACGCGAGCCGGGCGCTCGTCGCGTTCGTGGTCGAGGTGGTGGTCGGCGTGCTCCTCGAGCGATGGACGTCTCTCCTGCCCAGCGCGACCCGACTGGCCGGCGCCGACCGGCTCCCGGCGGGCGCGCAGACCGGCTCGCCGTTTCGGTACGCGGTCGTCGGCGCCGGCCGAGTGCTCCTGGTCTGCGCCGTCAGCGGCGGGATCGCCTTCTCCCTCGGCGACGAGAGCTTCGCCGGCGGGTTTTTCGGTGCGTACGCGGCCATCCACCTCATCGGCGCCGCCCGCGCCCGCCGCGTCGAGCGCCGCGACCGGGTCGCGCTGCGGGTCAGCGTGGGCCGGCGCCGGCACGGCTACTACGTCACGTCGCCCGCGCTCTGGGGCGCATCCGCAGGATGATCCGCGCGTCTGCCGCCTCCCGGGGGCTGTCGCCGCACAGGCACGGGGTTACGCGCTCCTGGATCGGCCGCCCCCGGATCGTGCCGAGCACGTCGACGACCGCCGGCGAGACGGGGCAGCTGCAGGCGACTCCCTGGCGCGGGGCCCGCGTCCGGTAATCGAGCAGCGCGATGCAGAGCCGCGCTCGCCACGGCACACGGCCGTAGCGCCCTTCGTAGGACCGCGGCGATCCGCATGCGACCGTGAACCGGATCCGGTCGATATCGCCGGTGAAATGGTTCTTGCCGGCGCTGAGGTAGGTGCCGCGGATGTGGAAGACCGCGTACGGCCGCGGCGCCACGCGGACGGTCGGCGAGGACGCGACCGGACGCGACGCGGGCGCCGCCGCGCCCCCGAGACAACCGCTCGCGGCGAGCACGACAGCCGCCGGCGCCAGCATCGCTGCCCATCGCATGGGGATGAGACGCGCCGGGAGCGCCTGTGGTTCCGCATGTCAGGCGAGAAGCGAGGCCTGCCCCCGCCCCTGGCTAGCTCAGGAAGCTGGGCGGCTCGAGCGTGAAGTCGTCGGCGGGCGGGCGCGGCGCCGGCTCGGGCCGATCGCGCTCCCGCTCCTGGCGCGGCCGCATGCCGGTCCGGGGCGCGTCGCCCGGGAGGGGGAAGCCGGTCGCGACCACGGTCACCCACAGCTGTCCCGCCAGGCGCTCGTCGACGGTCGCGCCGAAGATGATCGTCGTGTCGTCGTCGGCGGCGGCGCGCACGACCTCGGCGGCCTCGTTGACCTCGTGCAGGGCCAGGTCGCTGCCGCCGGAGATGGCGAGCAGGACGCCTCGAGCGCCGCGCACCTCGTGGTCGATCAGAGGGCTCTTGATGGCGTGCGTGGCGGCCTCGTTCGCGCGCTGGGGGCCGGTCGCCATGCCGATCCCCATCATGGCGCTGCCGGCGCCCGACATGATCGTGCGGACGTCGGCGAAGTCGAGGTTGATGAGGCCCGGCTGCGTGATCAGGTCGCAGATCCCCTGGACGCCCTGGCGGAGCACGTCGTCGGCGACGCGGAACGCCTCGACGAGGCTCGTGCCCTTCTCGAGCACCTCCAGCAGGCGGTCGTTGGGGATGACGATCAGCGTGTCGGCGGCGTCGCGCAGGGCGCGTACGCCGGCCGACGCCTGGGCGCGGCGGCGGCTGCCCTCGAACCCGAACGGCGAGGTGACGATCGCGACGGTGAGGGCGCCGACCTCGCGGGCGATCCGGGCCACGACCGGCGCGGCGCCGGTGCCGGTGCCGCCGCCCTCGCCGGCGGTGACGAACACCATGTCCGACCCGCGCAGCGCGGTCTTGATCCGGTCGTAGGAATCCTCCGCGGCCTCGCGGCCCACCTCGGGGTCGGCGCCCGAGCCGAGCCCCTGCGTGCGCTGGCGCCCGATGTGGATCTGGACGGTCGCGTCCGACATCTGCATCTGCTGCTGGTCGGTGTTGACGGCGATGAACTCGACCCCGCCGAGCCCGGAATCGACCATGCGGTTGACGGCGTTGCAGCCGCCTCCGCCGACGCCGACGACCCGGATGACGGCCAGGTACGGCGACCCGGCCGCCGTCGGCACCGACGGCGCCGAGCCGTAGTCGTCGCTCGGCAGGTCGACGACGCGGGGCCGGTCGGCCTCGATCCCGACCTGCGTGTCCGCCTCGGGCTCTGCGGCGGCCGCCTCGACGGCGGCCTCGGCCCGCTCCGTCGCCTTGAACAGCGCGGCCAGCGGCCCGTCGTGCATGCTATGGCGCTTTGCCATTGCGAAGCACCTCCCCGGCGAGGTCGCGGTACGCCCTGGCGGCGTTCCCGTTCGAGTCGTACTTGAGCACCGACGTGCCCTTCACCGGCGCCTCGGCGTAGCGAACCGTCTTGCGGATGCGAGTGTCGAACACGAGTGTCCCGAAGTTCTCCTGCAGGATCTCGACGGCCTCGCGCGCGTGCAGCGTGCGGGCGTCGAACATGGTCGGAAGGATGCCTTTGATGCGCACGTCGGGGTTCAGGTTCTCACGGATCATCGCAAGCGTGTTCTCGAGCTGGATCAGGCCGCGCAGCGACAGGTACTCGCACTGCACCGGCACGATGACGCCGTCGGCGGCCGTGAGCGCGTTGATCGTGAGCAGCCCGAGCGACGGCGGCGTGTCGATCAGGATGTAGTCGTAGGTCGAGCGCACGGGCAGGAGCGCCTTCTGGAGCGCCCGCTCGCGCCCGATCATCGACGACATGGCGAGCTCGGCGCCGGCCAGGTCGATGCTGGACACCGCCAGGTCGACCTCGCGGCTGAGGATGATGTCCTCGATCGGCGTCTTGTGCACGAGCACGTCGAACATCGACCGGTCGAGCTCCTCCGGGTCGATGCCCTGGCTCATGGTCAGGTTGCTCTGCGGGTCGAGGTCGACCGTGAGCACCTTCTTGCCCCGTTCCGCGAGCGCGACGCCCAGGTTCAGGGTCGTGGTGGTCTTCGCCACCCCGCCCTTCTGGTTCGCGAATGCGATCACCTGGCCCAACGGCTCGGCTCCTCTGACGGGACGCAGGTGGGGTGTGAATTCCGCTCGGGGGACGGGGTTCTTGGGGAGTGTGGCATTTCGCATCAGGCCGCAGTTCGCCTGGAACAAGTGTAATCCTGCCCGGCTGCTCGCGTTCTCAGCCCGCCGGAACGCGTCCGCCGGCGCGCGCGACGGCGATCCGTTCGGCCGGCGTCGGGTGCGACGCGGTCAGCAGGTGGTACAGCCGCGGCGGCTCGAGCTCGCTCAGGTTGCGGGCGACCAGGCGCTCCATCGCCCGCGCGAACGTCTCCCCCTCGCCCGCCAGCCGCGCCGCGTAGGCGTCCGCGGCGCGCTCCCTCCGGCGGGAGTAGGCGGCGACGAGCGGGGAGACCGCCGCGGAGGCGAGCGTGAAGCCCAGCACGACGGCGGGGAGCGTCGAGAGGTGGCCGGCGCCGTGCGGCGCGAAGGCCGCGACCGCGCCCCAGGCGCCCAGGATGCCGGCGGCGAGCGACGCCGCGGAGACGGTCATCAGCCGCCACATGTCGCGGTGGACGTGGTGGCCGAGCTCGTGGGCGAGCACCACCCGCGTGCGAGCGAGGGCGCCGTCGGCGTCCTCTCCGTCCTCCACCTCGGCGAGCGTGTCGGAGACGTAGATGCGCACCGTCGGCCCGAGGCCCGCCACCATCGCGTTGGCCGCGGCCGTCTTCTCCCCCATCTTCAGGAGCCGCATGTCGCGCACGTGCACGTCCGCGCGGGTGGCCGTGTCCCACAGCGCGTCGGCGAGGTCGCCGGCCGCCATCGGCTCGCTGCGCAGGAAGATCGGCAGCAGGAGCACCGGCCAGAGCGCGGCCAGGACGGCGCTGAACGCGACAATCGCGACCCAGGCCGGGAGCGGCCACCAGTCGCCGGCGGCGCGCTGGATGCCGAGCAGCCCGGCGGCGGCGACCGCGCCCAGGGCCAGCCCGATGCCCGCCCCCTTCAGCCGGTCGGCGAGCCAGCCGCCGGGCGTCTGGCGGGAGAGGCCGTGGGCGCGCGAGAGCCGGTAGCCGGCGGCGCCGAACGGCAGCCCGAGCAGGAAGAGGCCGGCGACCAGCAGGACGAGCGCCCAGGGGCCGCCGATCGACCCGGTCGCAGCCACGATCGCAACCAGCGCCGCCAGCTCCACGACGTTGGAGGCAAGCCCGATCCGGCGCCGTCGGCGCTGGTAGGTGCGCGCCTCGTCCTGGCGCAACGGATCGGTCGTCTCGGCCATCGCCGGAAGCGTATGCGCGTGTGGGGCCAGGCCCCGCGCAGGCGAGAGGGCCCGCGCCCGTGGGGACTGTCCCCGTCGCGGGGACAGTCCCCGATTGCCGGCCGCGAGGGGGCCTGGCCCCACAATCGGGGTCAGACCCCACCCAAAAAGCATCACGACTTCGTCACGGCCGCCGTTCGGGGTCTGACCCCGATTCGGATGGCTATGCTCGCGACCATGTCGCTCTCCGCGCGGCGGCTGGTGATCGTCTCGGGCAAGGGCGGGGTGGGCAAGTCGACCGTCTCGGCGGCGCTCGGCATGGCCGCCGCCGGGCGCGGCCTGCGGGCGCTCCTGATCGAGGTCGCGTCGCAGGAGCGGATGTCGCTCCTGTTCGACCAGGGCGGCCCGATCGGCTACCACGAGACGCCGGTCTACCCCGGCCTGGACGCGTTCTCGATCGACCCGGAGAAGGCGCTCGAGGAGTACCTCGTCTCGCAGCTCAAGGTGCGCGCGATGGTCGAGCGGCTCGTCTCCAACCGCGCCTTCGGCCACATCACCGCGGCGGCGCCGGGCCTGCGCGAGCTGGTGACGCTCGCGAAGATCCGCCAGCTCGTCGACCGCGGCCGCCACGACATCGTGGTCGTCGACGCGCCCGCGACCGGGCACGGCCTCGGGTTCCTGAAGGTGCCGCGCAACTTCATCCGCGTGACCCACACCGGGCCCGTCCACGCCCGGGCGGTGTGGGTCGCGGGGCTGCTCGAGGACGCGGAGCGCACGGCCGTCGTCATCGTGACGACGCCGGAGGAGCTGCCGGTGACCGAGACGCTCGAGGCGATCGCCGACGTCGACGGCCAGGGCGTGCCCCTCGCGGGCGTGATCGCGAACGCCGTCTTCGAGCCGCTGTTCGAGCCGGGCGACGGCGAGGCGCTGGCCGCCGTCCCGGCCGGGGGCGACGCGGGGGCGGCCGCCGCCGCGGCCCGCACCCGCATCGCGCGCACGGCCGACGAGGCGGAGCAGCTCGCCCGGGTGCGGCGGTGCCTGGGCGTGCTGCCGTTCCTGTTCGAGCCGAGGCTCGACACGGCCGCGGTGGCCGGGCTGGGCGAGAGGCTGGCCCGACTGTGAACCTGGCCGAACACCTCGACGGCGTCCACGTCGCCGTCTGCGCCGGCGCCGGCGGCGTCGGCATGACGCCGACGGCGGCGGCGCTCGCGGCGGGCGTGGCCCAGCGCGGCCGGCGCGTGCTCGTCCTCACCATCGATCCCGCCCGCCGGCTGGCGGGCGCGCTCGGCCTCCCGCAGACCGACGACGACGAGCACGAGGTCGACCTGGCCGCCCACGGCATGGACGGCCCGGGCAGCCTGCACGCGGCCATGCTCGACGCCCGCCGCACGTTCGACGCGCTCGTGCGCGAGCAGGCGCCCTCCCCCGAGGCGGCCGGGCGGATCCTGCGCAACCCGATCTACGGCCAGCTCGCGGGGGCGGTGGCGGGATCGCACGAGTACATGGCGATGGAGCGGCTGTACGAGGTCTGGGCCGGCGGCCGCTTCGACCTGATCGTGCTCGACACGCCGCCCTCGCGCCACGCGCTCGACTTCCTCGAGGCGCCCGGCCGGATCACCCGGTTCGTGGACGGCAAGGCCCTGCGCCTGCTCGTGCGGCCGGGCATGCGGGCCGGCCGGCTCGGCCTGCGTGTGCTCCCCGGGAGCGGGATGGCGCTCGGCGCGGTCGAGCGGCTGACCGGCACGGAGCTCCTGACCGACGTCTCGGAGTTCCTGGCCGGGTTCGACGGCATGTACGAGGGCTTCCGCCGCCGGGCCGACGAGGTGGCGCGCCTGCTGGCGTCCGCCGAGACGACGTTCCTGCTCGTGACCGTCCCGCAGCCGGAGCCGATGACCGAGGCCGACTTCTTCTGGCGGGCCCTGCGCGAGCGCGATCTCCCGTTCGGCGGGGTCGTCGTGAACAAGGTGCACCCGAGCTACGTCGGCGGCGCGCGCAGCAGGGTCCGCGGGCGGGCCAGGCGGGCGCTGGCCGCGGCCGGCGTTCCCGCCGACGTCGCGGACAGGGCCGCCGAGAACCTGCTCCACTTCCAGTCCCTGGCCGATCGCGACCGGGCGAACATCGAGCGCCTGCAGGCGCGGGTTGGGGCCGACGCGCTGATCGAGGTGCCGCTGCTCGACCACGACGTGCACGACCTCGAGGGGCTCTCGGCGGTGGCCGGGCACCTGCTCTCCGCCACATAGCGGACGCCGGGCTTGTCTTCGGGGAAAACCCGCGTATCCTCCGTCGGCCGTCCCGAGATTGGAGCCCGATGTGAGCGCGTCCCTGAAGCTCTTCGCCCTCGCCGGAGCCGTGGCTGTGGTCGCAGCCGCACAGCCCGCCCAGGCCAAGACCCATCGCGCGCACGCATCGCCGCGGATGGCCACGCTGGCCGGGTCGGCCTCCCGCTCGCTCGCGGGCGCGAACGTCATCGGGCACGCGGCGCCGTCGTCCTCCGTGGACGTCTCGGTCTTCCTCAAGCCGCGCCACCCGAAGCTGCTCGCGCGGCTGGCGGCGGGGTCGAGCGCCCGGCCGGGCCTCTCGGCGCAGATGACGAACTTCCTGTTCCGGCCGTCGGCGGCCGAGCGGGCGCAACTCGCTGCCTACATGCGCTCCCAGGGGTTCCGGGCCACCGGTCAGGGCATGCTCGTCTCATCGTTCACGGGGACGGCCGCCCAGGCCCAGCGCGCCTTCGGCGTGTCGCTGGCCCGCTACCGGGGCGCCGACGGCGGGACGTTCCGGGCGCCCACCGGCGCGGTGCGCCTGCCGGCGTCGATCGCCGGCCACGTGCTGTCAGTCGACGGGCTCTCAACGCAGGTGCTGGTGCACCCGGCCGGGCTCGTCCGCAAGCACGCGCACGTGCAGCCGAACGCGCTCACGGACTGCCCTGGCGCGGACTCCGCCCAGAACAACTTCGGCGGATTCCAGCCGCAGGACCTGGCGGCGGCGGGCGCCTACAACTCGCAGACGCTGCTCGACAGCGGCAACGACGGCACCGGCGAGAGCATCGCGCTGGTCGAGTTCTCGAACAACAACCACAGCCATCAGCAGACCTTCCAGAACTGCTACGGCCTCACCGTTCCGAACGGCTACGTGGGGGTCAACGGCGGCACCACCAACACCGCCGGCGCCATCGAGGTCGACCTCGACCAGGACGTGGCCGTCTCCCAGGCGCCCGGCCTCGACCACCTGTGGACGTACGTCGCCAAGCCGTCCGCCTCGCAGGCCGCGGTGCTCGACGCGATGCTGCGCCAGCGCAGGACCCGCCACATCCACATCGTGTCGGACAGCTGGGGTCTGTGCCAGCCGTTCGAGCCGCTCGGCGACGCGGCGGCCACGAACCAGGAGCTCGAGCTGATGGCGGTGAACGGCGTCTCGTTCTTCGCCGCCTCGGGCGACGACGGCTCCTCCGACTGCCAC
>JAICJC010000188.1 GCA_025928655.1 Thermoleophilia bacterium
CGGGGCGCTGCGGGCGCTGCGCCGCCACATGGACGAGAAGTTCCCCGACCGGATGCTGCTGGCCGAGGCCAACCAGTGGCCGGAGGACGCGGTCGCCTACTTCGGGGCGGGCGACGAGTGCAACATGGCCTACCACTTCCCGCTCATGCCGCGGATGTTCATGGCCGTGCGGATGGAGGACCGCTACCCGCTCGTCGACATCCTCGCCCAGACGCCCCCGATCCCGGACGGGTGCCAGTGGGCGATCTTCCTGCGCAACCACGACGAGCTGACGCTCGAGATGGTCACCGACGAGGAGCGCGACTACATGTACCGCGCGTACGCCGACGACCCCCAGGCGCGCATCAACCTGGGGATCCGCCGGCGGCTGGCGCCGCTGCTCGGCAACGACCGCCGCGTCATCGAGCTCGTGAACGCGCTGCTGCTCTCCCTCCCCGGCACGCCGGTCATCTACTACGGCGACGAGCTCGGCATGGGCGACAACATCTACCTCGGCGACCGCAACGGCGTGCGCACCCCGATGCAGTGGAGCCTCGACCGCAACGGCGGCTTCTCGCGCGCGAACCCGCAGCAGCTCTACCTGCCGGTCGTGTCCGACCCGGAGTACGGCGCGGTCAACGTCGAGTCGCAGCAGGCGAACCCGAACTCGCTGCTCTGGTGGACGAAGCGGCTGCTGGCGCTGCGCAAGCGCTACCAGGCCTTCGGGCGGGGCACGCTCGAGTTCCTCCTGCCCGAGAACCGCAAGGTGCTGGCCTACCTGCGCGAGTACGGCGAGGAGCGCATCCTGGTCGTCTGCAACCTGTCGCGGCGGGCGCAGTACGTCGAGCTCGACCTGCGCCGCTACGAGGGGCTCGTCCCGGAGGAGCTGCTCGGCCACAGCCAGTTCCCGTCGGTACGCAGCGACCGCCTCTACCCGCTCGCGCTCGGGCCGCACGACTTCTACCTCTTCGTCCTACACCCGGCCCCGCCCGACGGGCTGGCGGCGGGCGGGCCGTGCCCGGAGATCCGCGTGCCCGGGCGCTGGCCGGCCGTCTTCGAGCGGCGGACGCGGCGCCAGCTGGACGACGCGATCGCCCAGTTCCTGCCCTCGCGGCGCTGGTTCGCCGGCAAGTCGCGCGGGATCCGCCGCGTCGTGCTCGACGACGCCGTGCGCGTCCCCGGCCCGGCCCGGCGCGAGGCCGGCTACCTGTGCCTCTTCCGGGTCGAGTACCGGGAGGGCGAGCCCGACACGTACGTGATGCCGATGGTCGCCCGCACGCCGCTCGAGAACGGGCGCGCGCCCGGCGGCGCGACGATCGCGATGCTCGAGACGCAGGAAGGGCGGATGGCGCTGCTCGACGGCGCCGACGACCCGGTGCTCGCGACCGCGCTCCTTCAGATGCTGCGGCGCGGCCGCCGCACCGGCGGGCTGGTCGGGTCGCTCGCGACCACCCGCACGCGCGAGCTGCGCGGGATCCTCGCCGACGGCGAGGGGCTGGAGCCGCAGGCGCTCGGCGCCGAGCAGTCGAACAGCTCGATCGCGTTCGGCCAGCGGGCGGTGCTGAAGATCTTCCGCCGGGTCGAGGCCGGCCCGAACCCCGAGGCCGAGGTGACGGCGGCGCTGACGCGGGCCGGTTTCAGCCACGTCTCGCCGCCGGCCGGCACGATCGAGTACCACCGCCGCCGCCGGCAGCCGGTCACGATCGCGCTCCTGCAGGGCTTCGTCACGAACGAGGGCGACGCCTGGGAGTACACGATGGACGAGGTCGGCCGCTACCTCGAGGACGTCCTCGCCCGCGATGACCCCTCCCCGCCGCTGGTGCCCGATGCCCGCCTCGTCGACCTGGCCGCGCAGGACGTCCCGGCCGAGGTGGCCGACTCGATCGGCTCCTACCTCGAGTTCGCCCGCCTCCTGGGCGAGCGCACCGCGCAGATGCACCTGGCCCTCGCGGCGGCCGGCGACGGCGGCGACTTCGAGCCCGAGGCCTTCACGGCGCTGCAGCAGCGGGCCCAGTACCAGTCGCTGCGCAACCTCATCCGCCGGGTGCTCGCGGTCGCCCGCAGGTCCGGCGACGGGGTCGCGGAGCTGGAGTGGATCGCGCCCGGCGACCAGCCGGCGCTGGCCCAGGTGCGCAGCCTGATGGACGGCCTGCTGCAGGGCAGCCGCATCCGCGCCCACGGCGACTACCACCTCGGCCAGGTGCTGTGGACCGGACGCGACATCGTCATCATCGATTTCGAGGGCGAACCGGCCCGGCCGCTGGCCCAGCGCCGGCTGAAGCGCTCGCCCGCCTACGACGTCGCCGGGATGCTGCGCTCCTTCCACTACGCCGCCTACGCCGCGCTGTTCCGCGAGAGCGGTCGCGACGCCGCCGTCGGCGGCCCCCCGGAGGCGTGGGCGAAGCTGTGGCGGGCCTGGGTCTCGGCGGCGTTCCTGCGCGCCTACCGGGCCGAGGTGGCGCCGGCCGCGATCATGCCGGAGGACGACGACGAGCTCGCCCGCCTGATCGATCTGCACCTGATCGAGAAGGCCGTCTACGAGCTCGGGTACGAGCTCGACAACCGCCCCGAGTGGGTCGTCATCCCCGCCCGCGGCCTCGAGGAGCTACTCGATGGGTGATTCCACACCCCTGCACGCCTGGACGTCAGGCCGTCCACTTGGCTTCGGTTCGTCGGTGTGGCTGCGACTGCGGGGGCGTGGAATCAACCATCCATTGGGAGCATGAGCACGAGGGCGGCTCGCGGCACGCTCGAGGAGCTGGCCGCGGCGGAGGGCGTGCTGCGGTCCTACACCGACACGACCGGCCGCCGCCGCCGGGCGTCGCCGGCCGCCCTGGCCGCGGTGCTGCGGGTGCTCGGCCACGACGTGGACGAGTCCGGCCGCGGGGCGGC
>JAICJC010000066.1 GCA_025928655.1 Thermoleophilia bacterium
GGAGGTGCTCGACCGGACGTCGGGGACGACGTTCTTCTCGTCTCCGACCGGCGGCAGCCCGTTCCTGTGGGAGAACCTGTTCTGGTTCTTCGGCCACCCCGAGGTGTACATCCTGGCGCTGCCGGGGTTTGCGATCGTGCTCGAGATCCTGCCCGTCTTCGCGCGCAAGCCGCTCTGGGGCTACCGGCTGGCGGTGGCGGGCATGCTCGGCGTGACGCTGCTGTCGTTCATGGTGTGGCAGCACCACCTGTTCGTGAGCGGGATCAACGGCAACCTGCGGCCGTTCTACATGCTGACGACCGAGCTGATCTCCGTGCCGACCGGGTTCATCTTCCTCGTCGGGATCGCGACGCTCTGGAGGGCGCGCATTCGATACACGGTGCCGATGCTGTTCGCGCTCGCGTTCTTCGTCAACTTCCTCATCGGCGGGCTGTCGGGCGTGTACCTGTCCGACGTCCCGAGCGACGTCACCCTGCACGGCAGCTTCTTCGTGATGGCCCATTTCCACTACACGATCATGGGCGGCCTGGTGTTCGCCTTCTTCGCCGGCATCTACTACTGGCTGCCGAAGATGGCCGGCGTGGAGCTGAACGAGACGCTCGGCAAGATCCACTTCTGGACGGCGTTCGTGTTCTTCAACTCGACGTTCCTGCCGCTGTTCGCCGTGGGGATGCTGGGCATGCCGCGGCGCGCGGCGGCGTACGCCCCGCACCTGCAGTTCCTGAACGTCTGGGTGTCCATCTCCGCCTTCCTGCTGGGCGCGTCGATGCTCGTCTTCCTGGCGAACTTCGTGTGGTCGCTGGTCGTGTCCAGGGTGCCGGCGCCCGCCAACCCGTGGATGGCCCGGTCGATCGAGTGGCAGCTGCCCACGCCGGTGCCGGTCGCGAACTTCGAGGGCCCGGTGCGCATCCTGGCCGGTCCGTACGAGTACGGCGATCCCTCCGCGCCGCCGGTGGTGGAGTTCGAGCGTCCCGTCGTCCCGTCGGCGGGGGACTGACCGGTGACCGAGCTCAACCACGACGTCGACAACCCCCTGCTCGAGCTCGAGGGGCGCAACCAGGCGATCGCCGGGCGGCTGTTCGTCGCCGCCGACGCATTCCTCTTCCTGGCCTTCCTGTTCGCCTACCTCTACCTGCGCGCGCTCGACAACAACGGCATGTGGAACCCGCCCGGGCAGAACCCATCGGGGGCGATGGGCCTCGTCGTGCTCGTGCTCGTCGTCGTGACGGCGGCGCTCGTCCACGTCAGCGCCGGCCGGCTCGCGTCCGCCGGGTCGGCGGCGTTCCGGGCGCCGGCAATCGCGGCCCTCGCGGTGGGGCTCGCCGGGACGGTGCTGGCCGCGTCCCAGGTGTTCCGGCCCGGCTTCTCGCCCAGCCACGCGGGCGGGATCGGGAGCGTCTTCATCGGGTTCATGGCGGTCTACCTCGTGCACCTGCTCGGCGCGCTCTACTGGCTCGAGACGCAGGCCGTGCAGCCGTTGGACGAGACCCTTCACGCCACCGTGCCGCCGTGCCTGCTCTACTGGTGGTTCCTGGCCGCGGTGCTCGCGATCTTCTCCGTGCTCTTCTACCTTGCCTAGACGGGAGCGGCCGTGCACCTGATCGCCCTGGCCACCAACGACACCAACGCGGGCGCCTGGATGACGCTCGTCATCCCGCTCGGGTTTCTCGTGCTCGTCCTCGTGTGCGCCTGGGCGATGCGCCACCGCGTCCGCTAGCCGTTCGCGGTCCCGCTAACTCTTGACGTTGTGACAGGGTTTCTTGCTGCCGGTCGGCGGTAGCCGCGCCTGATGATGATCGGCAAGCGTCGACGGTGCGAGCCCGTGGCGGAGGAGCGGGCCTTCTGGAGCGGAGGCGAGACCGCGTTCTCGCCGGAGCGCCACCGGCGTCCTCCCGAACTCCGAAGGAGGGGGCCCGTGGGGGAACCATGGGTTACCCCCCGTTAGAACGCGAGGAGGCCGCGAGATCATCGCGGCCTCCTCGACCGACCCCATCCGCCGGCCCTGTGAGGGTGGGCTCCTTCAGCCTGCCGGCGAACGCACAATCGGTCCGGCCGACGCGACGGAGGGTTGTCGCATCGGCGCCGCAAATGGTAGCGGACGCGGGGGCTGTTGACACGGCCCGTCCGCTTGCGCACGCCCTTCGTCAAAGCGCCTTCCGGTAGAAGACGCGGGCGAACCCGTCCTGGGTCGCCCGGCCGGTCTCGGTGAAGCCGAGGGCCGGATAGAAGCGGAGGTTCTCGGTCATGCGCTCGTTCGTGTAGAGGACGACCTCGGCCAGGCCCTCGGCGCGGGCGAGCTCCTCGGCGAACGCCATGAGCGCGCGCCCCAGGCCCCGGCCCTGGTGGAGGGGCGCGACGGCGACGTTCTCGACCAGGAGCGCCGGCGGCTGCGGCCGCAGCACGAGGACGCCCGCGACCCCCTCCCAGGCCCGGATGACCCACACCTCGCCGGCGGCGATCAGTCGCCGGTAGTCGGCGGTCATGGGTGCCGGTTCGCGGCCGATGCGCTCGACGTAGCGGGCATAGGCGGCGCGGACGCATGCGGCCACGGCAGGGGCGTCGCCGGGAGCTGCCGGGACGATCCGCGGAGCCCCGGCGATCGTCGATGAGCGGTCGGTCATACGGGGTATGGTGCCTGCGCCGGAGACCCTGACGCCGCGGATCGGAGAGCAGCATGCAACTCGGAATGATCGGCCTGGGCCGGATGGGTGCCAATCTCACCCGCCGGCTGATGCGCGACGGGCATCGGATGGTGGTGTGGAACCAGGATCCCGCACCGATCGCGACGCTCGCCGCCGAGGGGGCGACGGGCGCTGAGTCGGCGGCCGACCTGGTCGCGAAGCTCGAGCGGCCACGGGCGGTCTGGATCATGGTGCCGGCGGGGGTGACCGGAAAGGTCGTGAGCGACCTCGCCGCGCTGCTGGACGAGGGCGACACGATCATCGACGGCGGCAACTCCTACTACCGCGACGACGTCGCCCGGGCAGCCGAGCTGAAGGGGAAGGGCATCCACTACGTGGACGTCGGCACGTCGGGCGGCGTGTTCGGCCTCGAGCGCGGCTACTGCCTCATGATCGGGGGCGAGGACGAGGTCGTGCAGCGGCTCGAGCCGATCTTCGCCACGATCGCCCCGGGAGTCGGGGCGGCCGAGCGCACGCCGGGTCGAAGCGGCGAGCCGTCCCCGGCCGAGCAGGGCTACCTGCACTGCGGCCCCAACGGCGCCGGCCACTTCGTCAAGATGGTCCACAACGGGATCGAGTACGGCATCATGGCCGCCTACGCCGAGGGTCTCGACATCCTGCGCAACGCGGACATCGGCACGCGCGACCAGGTACACGACGCCGAGACCGCCCCGCTCGACCATCCCGAGTTCTACCGCTACACGATCGACACGGCCGACGTGGCCGAGGTGTGGCGGCGCGGCAGCGTCGTTGGCTCCTGGCTGCTCGACCTGACCGCCGCCGCCCTGCACGAGTCGAGCGACCTCGAGGAGTACTCGGGCCGCGTGTCGGACTCCGGGGAGGGCCGGTGGACGTCCATCGCGGCGATCGAGGAGGGCATCCCGGCCTACGTGCTCACGGCAGCCGTCTACGAGCGGTTCAGCTCGCGCGGCGAGGGGACGTACGCGAACAAGGTGCTCTCGGCGATGCGCAAGCAGTTCGGGGGCCACGTCGAGGTGTCCTCCGGCGGCGACTGAGCCCGCATAATCTTCGGGTAGACGACCTACACCGAGCCGCCTGCACGGGCGACGAGAGAGGAGCCCCATGGCCATCGCACCCGCATCGGACATCGCCCAGATCGAATCGATCCTGGGCGACGACGCAGAATCGCTCCTCGGGCACACCTGCAGCACCATCTCGAGCGAGCGCCTGTATCTGCCCGGCCCCGACTTCGTCGACCGCGTGGTCGCGCTGTCCGACCGGCCGACGCCCGTGCTGCGCTCGATGCAGACCCTGTTCTCGAACGGCCGCCTGGCCGGGACGGGCTACCTCTCGATCCTCCCCGTCGACCAGGGCGTCGAGCACTCGGCCGGCGCCTCGTTCGCGAAGAACCCCGACTACTTCGACCCGGCCCGCATCGTCGAGCTCGCCGTCGAGGGCGGCTGCAACGCGGTCGCGACGACGCTCGGCGCGCTCGGCGCGACCGCCCGCCGCTACGCGCACCGGATCCCGTTCCTGCTCAAGCTGAACCACAACGAGTTCCTGTCCTACCCGAACGCGTACGACCAGATCATGTTCGCGTCGGTGAAGCAGGCCCGGGAGCAGGGCTGCGTCGCCGTCGGCGCGACGATCTACTTCGGCTCCCCGGAGTCGAAGCGCCAGATCCAGGAGGTCACGACGGCGTTCCAGGCTGCGCACGAGCTGGGCATGGCGACCGTGCTCTGGTGCTACCTGCGCAACCCGGCGTTCTCGCCCAAGGACGGCGGCCCCGACTACCACATGGCCGCCGACCTGACGTCACAGGCCAACCATCTGGGCGTGTCCATCGAGGCCGACATCATCAAGCAGAAGGCGCCCGAGACGGCCGCGCCGGGCTTCCTCGACCTCAAGTTCGGGAAGACCGACAAGCGCATCTACTCCGAGCTCATGACCGACCACCCGATCGACATGACCCGCTACCAGGTGGCCGGCTGCTACATGGGCCGCGCGGGCCTGATCAACTCGGGCGGGGCGTCCGCAGCCAGCGACATGCACGACGCGGTCTTCACGGCGGTCGTGAACAAGCGGGCCGGCGGGACGGGCATGATCAGCGGCCGCAAGGCGTTCCAGCGGCCGATGCCGGAGGGGATCGAGCTGCTCCACGCGATCCAGGACGTGTACCTCTCGGACGAGATCACCATCGCCTAACCGCCGCTACCTGGAAACTCAACAATTCTTCACCCAAAAGGGGTACGAGCCGAACGAACCGGGTGACGATTGGTCATACACACGCGCTACAATAGGAGTATGACCAACATGTTCCCGATCTATTCAGAGCGCCAGACCTCGCGCTCTCGTCCTGAGACCGAGCACGAGTACTTCATGCGGACCGCGCGCAGCCTGCGCGATCAGCGCCGCCGCGAGCGGCGTCAGCGGGTGATCGACCGGATCATCCGCCGCCCGCACGAGAAGTCGGCCTAGCGCGGCGATCGCCCCCGGCCCCGCCGGGGGCGGCCCGCCTGGCCGTTACATCCGCTCGAAGCCGCGGAACCGCTCCCAGTCGGTGACGGCGGCCTCGAACGAGCGCTGCTCGGTGCGCGCGTAGTGCAGGTAGTGGTCGACGACGTCGTCGCCGAACGCCGCCCGCGCGACCTGCGACCCCTCCAGCAACGCGATCGCCTCGTGCAGGCTGCCCGGGAGCCGGGGCTTGCCCGCGGCCTCGTAGGCGTTCCCCTGGCAGGCGGGCTCGAGCGCGAGCTCGTTGTCGATGCCGTGCAGGCCGGCGGCGATCATCGCCGCGAACGCGAGATAGGGGTTCACGTCGGCGCCCGCGATCCGGCTCTCGAGCCGCAGGCTCGGGCCGTGGCCGACGACCCGGAATCCGCACGTGCGGTTGTCGACGCCCCAGACGAGCGTCGTCGGCGCGAACGACCCCCACGCGTAGCGCTTGTAGGAGTTGACGTTCGGGGCGAAGAAGTAGGTCAGCTCGCGCGTGGCGGCGAGCTGCCCGGCGACGAAGTGGTCGAACGTGCGGCTGCGGCCGTGGCCGTCCTCGCCGGGTGAGAGGCTGCCCGAGCCGTCCCACAGGCTCATGTGGATGTGGCACGAGTTGCCCTCGCGTTCGTCGTACTTGGCCATGAACGAGAGCGCGCATCCCTGCAGGTAGGCGATCTCCTTCGCCCCGTTCTTGTAGATCGAGTGGTTGTCGGCCATCGAGAGCGCGTCCGAGTAGCGGAAGTTCACCTCGTGCTGGCCGAAGTTGCACTCGCCCTTCGAGTCCTCCACCCGGATGCCGGCGCCCGCCATCCCCAGCCGGATGGGACGGATCACGTCCTCGACCATGGTCGTGCCGAGGATGGAGTAGTCGACGTTGTACGCGTTCGCGGTCGTGAGCTCGTGGTAGCGCTTGGCCCGCGCCTGCTCGTAGCTGTCGCGGAAGAGCATGAACTCGAGCTCGGAGCCGACGTTCGCAGACCACCCGCGCTCCGCCAGGCGGGCGAGTTGGCGGCGCAGGATCTGGCGCGGCGAGGCCGCCACCGGACTGCCATCCTCCCATTCGAGGTCGGCGACGACGAGCGCCGTCCGCTCGAGCCACGGCACCCGTCGCAGGGTGGCGAGGTCGGGCCGGAACACGAAGTCGCCGTACCCGGTCTCCCACGACGCCATGGCGAAGCCCTGCACCGTGTTCATCTCCACGTCCACGGCGAGCAGGTAGTTGCAGCCCTCCGCCCCGTGGCCCGCCACCTCGTCGACGAAGAACGGCGCGTGCAGGCGCTTGCCCGCCAGCCGCCCCTGCATGTCGGTCATCACGAGGAGCACCGTGTCCACCGCGCCGGACTCGACGTCGCCACGCAGCTCGTCGAGCGTCAGCGGCATCCGCGATTCATATACTTTGGGCGGGATGGACCGCAAGCGGCCGGTGATCGGGATCAGCGCCTACGACGTGCCGGTCACGTTCGGCCAGTGGACGAATTTCCAGAGCGTGCTGGCGCCCGCCGGATACTCCCGGTCGGTGACCGCCGCGGGCGGGCTTCCGGTGGTGATCCCGCCCGTCGACGGGTCGACCGAGCTGCTCGACCTGCTCGACGGCATCGTCCTCACCGGCGGCTCCGACCTCAACCCGGCGACGTACGGGCAGGAGGCGCACCCGGAGAGCGCCGGCTTCCACGACGGCCGCGACCGGGCCGAGCTGGCGCTCGTCCGCGAGGCGATCCGGCGCGACATGCCGGTGCTCGGCATCTGCCGCGGCATGCAGCTCCTGAACGTCGCGCTGGGCGGGGATCTGATCCAGCACCTCGGCAGCGAGACCCACAAGGGCCCGCCGGGCACGTACACCTTCCACGACGTCG
The DNA here is from genome assembly GCA_025928655.1 of Thermoleophilia bacterium. GTDB lineage: Bacteria > Actinomycetota > Thermoleophilia > Gaiellales > JAICJC01 > JAICJC01. The sequence goes on from JAICJC010000066.1 coordinate 6,989, forward strand.
AGGTGACCCCGGGGACGCGCCTGGCCGAGGTGCTCGGCGCCGGCACGCGCACCCATTCCTGCCACCATCAGGCCCCCGACCGGCTCGGGAAGGGCCTGCGCGCCAGCGCGCGGGCCGAAGACGGCACGGTGGAGGGAGTCGAGCTGCCGGCGGCGCGATTCGCGGTCGGCGTGCTGTGGCATCCCGAGGAGGACGAGGTGCGCGGGGCGCCGCTCTTCCGCGAGCTCGTGCAGCAGGCGACCACCTACCGGCTGGCGGCGGCGTGAGCGCGACGGTCGAGGGGCTCGTCATCGGGGGCGACCGTGTGGCCGCCGCCGAGGGTGAGACGTTCGACGTCGTCAACCCGGCCACCGCGGCCACCCTGGCCAGCGTGGCGTCGGCCGGCGCCGAGGACGTGGACCGTGCGGTCGCCGCCTCGATGGCCGCGTACGAGCGATGGGGGGCCCTCTCGCCGGTCACCCGCGGCCGCCACCTGCACCGGTTCGCGGCGCTCGTCGAAGAGCACGCCGAGGAGCTGGCGCTGCTCGAGTGCCGCAACGTCGGCATGCCGATCGGCGACGCCCGCGGCCAGCTCGGGATGATCGTCGACGTGATCCGCTACTACGCGGGCGCCGTCGACAAGTTCTTCGGGCACACCGTCCCGGTGGAGCGCGACGGGGTCGCGATGACGTTCCGGGAGCCGATCGGGGTGGTGGGGCTGATCACGCCCTGGAACTTCCCGCTCAACATCGCCAACTGGAAGATCGCCCCGGCGCTCGCGGCCGGCAACACGGTGGTGCTGAAGCCGGCGTCGCTGACGCCGCTCTCGGTGCTGCGCTACGCCGAGCTGGCGATCGAGGCGGGCATCCCCGCGGGCGCCCTGAACGTTGTTCCCGGCCCCGGAGGCACCGTCGGGAGCGCGCTCGTCGAGCATCCCGGCGTCGGCAAGATCGGGTTCACGGGCTCGACCGAGGTCGGTGCCGGCATCGCCCGCCGGGCGGCGGCCGGGATCAAGCGGGTGACGCTCGAGCTGGGCGGCAAGTCGGCCTGTGTCGTCTTCGAGGACGCCGATCTGGACAAGGTCGGGCGGCTCGCGCCCTACGGCGTGTTCGAGAACTGCGGCCAGGACTGCTGCGCCCGCTCCCGCCTGATCGTGCAGGAGTCGGTCGCCGACGAGGTGGTCGAGCGCTACTCCGAGACCGCCCGCAACCTCCGCGTCGGGATGCCGGAGAGCCCGGAGACCGAGGTCGGGCCGCTCATCTCGGCCGGCCAGCGGGAGACGGTCGAGCGCTACGTCGGCATCGGGCTCGAGGAGGGCGCCCGGATCGTGGTCGGCGGCGAGCGGCCCAACGGCGAGCTGTCCGGCGGGTTCTTCTACCGGCCGACGGTGCTCGCGGATGTGCGCAACGACATGACCGTGGCCCGCGAGGAGATTTTCGGCCCCGTGGTCTCGGTGATCACGTTCCGGGACGAGGCGGACGCGGTGGCGATCGCAAACGACACGCCGTACGGGCTGTCGGGGTCGCTGTGGACGCGCGACGGCGCCCGCCAGCTGCGGGTCGCCCGCGCCCTGCGCACCGGCGTGCTGGGCGTGAACACGAACTCCTCGGTCTTCCCGCAGACGCCCTTCGGCGGCTACAAGCAGTCCGGCATCGGCAAGGAGCTCGGAATGGAGGCGCTGGCCCATAACACCGAGCTGAAGAGCGTCTTCATCTCGACCGAGTGAATCACCGGTGCCAGGCACCGGATATCCATGCGATCAGGCGACGGTGGCCGAGCGGATGGCGTCGATCAGCTCGTCCAGCCCGACGCCCTTCTTGAGGCAGTTGGCGGCGCCGGCGTTCAGGGCGGCGTCGATCATCTGCGGCTCGTCGTAGGCGGACAGGACCACCACCGGCATCGCCCAGTCGGCCGAGGCGATCTGCTCGGTGGCCTCGATCCCGTCGACGTTCGGCATGCGCATATCCATCACCACCACGTCCGGCAGCATCCGCTCGGCGACGGAGACCGCCTCCGCACCGTCCGAGGCCTCGCCGACGACGGTCATTCCGGCCTCCTCGAGCGCGTCGCGCAGCACCCCGCGCAGGAGGGCGTTGTCCTCGGCGATCAGGATCCGGATGCCGTTCGCCTCCATCCCGCCGAAGAGTACCCTCCTGGGGTCAATTTGTGTGCATCCCGGTCAGAGGTAGAGCCGATCGGTTGCGGCCTCTGCCTGGGCGGCTGCCACCGCCGCCGGCACCCCCCGGGCTCGCGCGAGCACGTAGGCCGCCGCGAAGCTGTCACCGGCGCCGGTCGGGTCGCGATAGGTCCCGGCGCCCGTGCCCGGGACGCGCACGACCCCATCGGAGGTGGCCGTGAGGACGCCGTCGGCGCCCATGGTCACGCACACCTCGGGCGCCCCGAGCCCGAGCAGCGCCTCCACGTCGAGCCGCTCGCCGGCCGACGCGACCGCCTCGCGGTGGTTCAGCTTGATGACCGCGACGCCGGCGATCGCCTCGGGCGGGAACGGTCGCAGCCGCACCGGCCCGGGCTCCGAGCCGCGCGCCGGCCCCTGGCCGTCGAGGGACAGGCGGTGGCCGGCGGCCGCGAGCGCCGCGATCGTCTCCGGCGGGAAGTCGGACGCGCCCTGGGAGCCGAGATGCAGCCACTCGCATCCGGCCACCGCCGGCAGCACGTACTTCTCGACGTCCGCGGCCGAAAACGGCAGCCCGAAGCGGGTCAGCACCTGGCGGGTGCCGTTGCGGTGGTCGAGGCGTGACTCGTAGGCCGGCCCGCCGGGGATGACGACGGCGTTCCCGGGGTCGGCGCCGCGGGTGACGACGACGCACTCCTCGCCGATCGCCTCGACCGCGCGGCGGGCGTAGAGCGGCGTGCCGCCGAGGCGGCGGCTCTCGCCCCCGTCGGGGCCCACGACCGTGTCGATCACGGTGTGGCCGAGGAGCCCGATCCTCACTGCGCGGACGCGCCCGCCGCCGGGAGCTCCAGCCGCACGGCCGACCACTGGCCGGGGCTGCGGTCGAGCGTGATGGCTGCGCCGATCTGGGTGGCCCGCTCCTGCATCATCCGGATGCCGATCCCGCCGGAGGGCGCCGCCGGCAGGGTGCCGCCGGCGTCCTCGACGGCCAGCGAGATGCGGCCGTCCTCGTGCTCGAGGCTGATCGAGACCGGCGAGCGCCCGTGCCGGGCGGCGTTGATCGCCGCCTCGCGCGCGATCTGGAAGATGGCGGTGTCGCGCTCGACGTCGCCCTCCCAGCCCGCCGCGGGCTTCGAGAAGCTGGCGTCGACGCCGTACTCCTCGTGGACGGTCTCGGCCAGCGACCCGAGCGCCTGGAGCAGCCCCTGCTGCTCCATGACGACGGGGTGCAGGCGGGCGACGGTGCGGCGCAGGTCGTCCGCGGCCCCGGACGCCACGTCCTCCAGCCGGGCGAGCACCTCGTTCGCGCGGTCGACGTCGCCGTTGCGGATCGCGTCGCCGATCACGTCGCACATCAGCCGCACGGCGGTCATCGTCTGCTGGGGGCCGTCATGGAGGCGCATCGCGAGCGCCGCCCGCTCGTCGTCGAGCGTGTGCAGCATCGTGTCGAAGAGCTCGCCCTGCTCGCGGCTGCGCTCGGCCAGCGCATGGGTCGTCCGCAGGGCGCGATCGATCGCGAACCAGGCCACGGCGACGGCTGCGAGCATGAGCACGCCGTGCAGCCAGTCCGACGAGGTGAGCACCACCAGGGCCACCACCGCCGCGGCCGCCGCGGCGGCGACGCCCGCCGTGACGAGGCGCTCAGTCGATGAACTCATAGCGGAGCGCGAGCGCCACCGCCTGAGTGCGCGTGTCGGCTTCCAGCTTCGTCATCGCGTTTCGGACGTGCGTGCGCACGGTCTCGGGGCTGATGAACAGCCGCTGGGCGATCTCCGGGTTCGAGTACCCGTTCGCCAGCAGCCCCAGGATCTCGCGCTCGCGGCCTGACAGCGCCGGGAGCCGCTCCGTGGCCTTGGGGGCGACCAGCTCGGACGCCAGCGTCGGGTCGACGTAGGCGCCGCCCTCGGCCACCCGCTTCACGGCGCGCACGATGTCGTCCGGCGGCGCGTCCTTGAGGACGTAGCCGCGGGCGCCGCAGTCGAGCCCTTCGGCCAGGAGGCCGCGCTCGCCGTGCGCGGTGTAGAGGATCACCGCGATGTCGGGGTGCGCGGCGATGATCTTGCGCGTCGCCTCGAAGCCGTCCATGCCGTCCATGCGGACGTCCATGACGATGACGTCGGGGCGGCGCTTGTCGGCCATCTCGACGGCGCCGTCGCCGGAGCCGCTCTCGCCGATCACCGAGATCTCGCGGTCGCGCGTGAGGATCATCTTCACGCCCTCGCGGACCGCGGCGTGGTCGTCGACGACGAGGCAGCGCACCTGGCTGCGATCGGCGGACGGCCCGTTGCCCGTATCGCTAGCGCCCATGACCCGGGGATCATTGCACTTCCGGACGAGAAAAGGAAACGTCCGTGCTGAATACAATGGCGGGATGTCGACCGCGCGGCGCACGGCGCTGGTCTCGCTCGTCGCAGCCGTCGTCCTCGTGGTGGTGAAGGCAGCGGTCGGTTTTGCGAGCGGGAGCCTCGGCGTGCTGGCCGAAGCGGCCCACTCCGGCATCGACGCCGTGGCCGCAATCCTGACGCTCTACGCCGTCGGCGTGGCGGAGCGGCCGCCCGACCGCGAGCATCCCTACGGCCACGGGAAGGCCCAGCATCTGGCCGCCCTGGCGGAGGGCGCGTTCCTGGCCGGGGCCGCCGTGTGGATCGCCGTCGAGGCGGTGCTGCGCCTGCGCTCGGGCAGCTCCCCCGTCGACGCGCGCGCCTACGTCTTCGTCGTCGTCGTGTTCGTGCTCGCCGTCGACGCCGGCCGGGCGACCCTGTCGTACCGGCAGGGGCAGCGGGAGCGAAACGCGGCGCTGATCGCGAACGCGTGGCACTTCGGGAGCGACTTCATCGGCACGCTGGCGGTGCTGTTCGGACTCGTCCTCGCCGCCGCGGGCGTCCCCGGAGGCGACTCGGTCGCGGCGATCTTCGTGGCGGCGATCGTGCTCGTCGCCGCCGTCCGCCTGGCCGCGGGGAACATCGACGTGCTGATGGACCGGGCGCCGAAGGGACAGGACGAGGCGGTCCAGCAGGTGGTACGCAACGTGGACGGCGTCGCCGAGGTGCGCTCGGTGCGCGTGCGCGAGGCCGGCGGGGAGAGCTTCGCCGACGTCGTCATCGGCGTCTCCCGGCTCGAGGGGCTCGAGCGGATGCACGACACCTCCGACCGGGTCGAGCAGGCCGTGCGCGACTCGCTCGGGCGGGCCCAGGTGCAGGTCCACGTCGAGCCCGCCACCCTCGCCGAGGAGCGGCCGAACGAGCGGGTGGCCGCGGCGGCGCGGCGGGTGCCGGGGGTCGTCGAGGCCCACAACATCACCGTGCTCGAGGACGCCGCGGGCCGCGCCGTCACGCTCCACGTGCGCCTGCCGGAGGACGCGACCCTGCGCCAGGCAGCCCAGGCGGTCGAGCGGCTGAAGCGCGAGATCCTCGCCGAGGTCGGCATCGCCCGCGTCTACGCGCACGTCGAGCCGTCGGCGCCCGACGCGCAGCCGGCCCGCGACGTCAGCGACACGGAGCCCGAGCTGCGCGACCGCGCCGCCGCCGCGGTGCGCACCGTGGCCGGCACCGCGGGCGAGGTCGTCGTGTACCGCCAGGGTCGGCGCCTCCTGGTGGTCACGTCGCTCACCGTCGATCCCGCCACCACGGTGCGCGAGGGGCATGCCCTGGCGAGCCGGGTGGAGGACGCGGTCCGCGACGAGCTCACGGCCGTCGACGACGTCATCGTCGAGGTGCGGTAGACGGTCGGCCCCGAAGGGCCGCCGGGGTCCCATGGCAGGTGGGGTGGGACCCCGGCGGATCGCGCCCGAAGGCGCGAATCTCGGCTATCCGCTCTGCGCCCCCAGCGTGACGGGGATGGACATCCGCCGGCCCTTGCGGATGATCCCGAGCGTGACGTGCGTGCCCGGCTTCAGACCGGCGACCGCCTCGGCCAGATCGGAGAAGTGCACGATCCGGTGGTGGTCGATGGACACGATCACGTCGCCGCCGACGGTGAGCGTTCGGCCGTCGATCGTGGCGGTGGCCGAGCCGCCGTGCAGGCCGGCGCGGGCCGCGGGCGAGCCCGGCCGCACGGTCCCGACCAGGACGCCGTTCGAGACGGGCAGGTTCAGCACCCGGGAGAGCGTGGCGGTCACCTGCGTGCCGGCGATACCGAGGTACGTGTGCACCGCGCGGCCGCTGCGGATGATCTGGCGGGCGACCGAGCGGGCCGTGTCGATCGGCACCGCGAACCCGATGCCGATGTTCCCGCTGGTGGGGTTGTTCGTCCCCGTCAGGATCTGGTTTGTGATGCCGACGACCTGCCCGTTCCGGTCGATCAGCGGGCCGCCCGAGTTGCCGTGGTTGATGGCCGCGTCGGTCTGGATCGCGTTGTAGATCTTGTAGCCCGGCTTCAGCGAGTTGATCTGGCGCGCCTTGGCCGAGACGATCCCCTCGGTGATGCTGCGGTACTCGCCCAGCGGGTTGCCGATCGCGACCACCGGGTCGCCCACCTGCACCGACCGGACGCTTCCCAGCGCCAGCGGGTCGAGCAGCGAGCGCGGCGCCCGCGGCACGTCGAGCACGGCCACGTCGTCGATCAGGTCGTCGCCGACGACGTCGGCCTTGTAGGTGCCGCCCGCGCGGAAGCCGACCGTGACGGTGTGGGCGCCCGCGACCACGTGGGCGTTCGTGAGGATGTGCCCGCGGCGGTCGATCACGAAGCCCGAGCCGAGCGCCAGGCTGCGCTCGGTCTGGCTGGGCGCGAACGGGTCGAGCGGGTCGCTGACCTTGCGCACGGTCGTCGCGTTCACGACGACGACGCCGGGCGCGTCGCGGCGGTAGATCTGGGCCGCGTTCAGTCCGGTCGAGGTCGAGGAGACGTTCACCGGCGCCTGCGAGGCGATCACGCTGCGGACGGTGGTCGTCCGGGACGACGAATCGGCGACGCCGGCCCGCCCGAGGGCGACGGCGCTTGCGCCCCCCACCGCGGCGGCGGCGACCACGAGCACCCCCTGTCGCACGTATGCCGTCATCACGACCCGAGCGTATGCGGCCCGAATTGGCTGCGAATTTACCCCTAGGGGTGCCGGCCGCGCGCCTCGGCCCGGCCGGCGGCCCAGGCCGCCAGGGCCACCAGGGCGAAGGCAGCCAGGTGCTCGAGCAGGATGCTCACGGAGCGCACGGCCGCCGAGCCGGCGCTCCAGTCGTCGGCCAGGTGGGCGAGCACGGCGATCGTGCCGACGACGCCGACGACGCCCGGCCACAGCCGCGCCGAGGCGCCCTCGAGCCACTGCGCCACCCGCCCCGCGGCGAGCACTGCCGCCAGCACGACGGCCAGGCCGATGCCGTGCCCGAAGGCCGTCGTCTGGCGGTCTGCGCTGGACGGATGCTGCTCCCAGGCGTAGGCCAGGTGCGCCAGGATGACCATCAGCGCGGGGACGGCCGCGGCGGCCGCGTACGTGCGCACTCGTTCGGCCTGCATCGGCGGTTATGGTAGCGGCCGGATGCGCGTACGCCTGATCGTCAACGCGGCCGCGACGGGGGTGCGCGGACCCGTCCTGGACGCCGTCATCGCAGCCCTCAAGGAGGTCGCCGACATCGAGGTCGCGACGACCGAGTACGCCGGTCACGCCACCGAGCTGGCGGCGGCGGCGACGGAGGACGCGGTGGTCGCGCTGGGCGGGGACGGTACCTACAACGAGGTCGTGAACGGCCTGCTGGCCGGCGAGGTGCTGGGCGTGGTGCCGGCGGGCGCGTCGTCCGTTTTCGCCCGCCAGCTCGGCTTCGTGAACGACCCCGCCGCAGCTGCCCGCCAGCTGGCCGCCGCGCTCCGGTCGGGATCGACCCGCTCCATCGGTCTGGGCGTCGCCGACGGGCGCGCGTTCACGTTCGCGGCCGGGCTCGGCCTCGACGCCGAAGCGACGGCGATCGTCGACGCGGCCCGGCACGAGCGCCCCGGTAACGAGCGCCCGGGCGACCTGCAGGTGCTGGCGACGGCGCTGCGCGTCCTGCGCGCCGAGGGCTACGCCCTCCATGAGCGCATGACCCTGATCGCGGACGACGGCTCGTCGTACCGGTGCTCGTACCTGGCCGTCGCCAACCAGCACCCGTACACGTTCCTCGGCCCGATTCCGGTGCGGGCGGCGCCGCGGGCGGACTACGCCCACGGGCTCGACGCGGTGTTCACGCACGAGCTGAGCGGCCGCCAGCTGTGGCGCCTGCCGGTCTACGCCCTGATCTGGCCCCGTCACGCCCGCCGCGGTAGCCGTCACGTCGGATACCTGCACGACCTGCACGGGTTCGCCGTCGAGTGCGACGAGCCAACCGCCTTCCAGATCGACGGGGAGTACGTCGGCCACCGCGAGCGGGTGCGCTTCTCCTACCGCCCGAACGCCGTCCGGGTGCTCGTACCCGCGCAGTAGGGCCGCGGCGACGGGATTATCATTCGCCGCCCATGGACCATGTGATCGCCATCAGCCAGGGCCTCGGGCTGGCGGCCGCGGCCGGTCTGCTCTCGGCCGCGCCGCTCGCGCTCGCGACCAGCGCCGCCACCCAGGGGTGGCTCGAATCGCCGATCGGCATCGCCGACGACGCGGCCACGGTGGCCGTGTGCTGGGCGCTGGTCGCGATCGAGCTCGTGGCCGATGCCGTATGGCCGGGCGCTCAGGCGGGGGCGCGGCTGGGCCGCCGGATCGTCGCAGGGGGGCTCGTGTTCGAGCTGGCCGCGGGCGGCGACATCCCCTACGCCGGGCTGGTCATCGGCGCCATCGTGGCCGCCGGCGTCGGGCTCGCGATGCGGAGGCTGCGCGCGGGGGCGGTGAAGGCCGGCGGCGACGTGCGGGGAACGGCGCTGGTCGAGGACGGCGCCGGCCTCGGGGCGGCGGCGGTGGCGCTGATCCCCTTCGTCGGGTACCTGATGGCCGTCGCCGCGGGCTGGCTCCTGATGCGGCAGCGGCGGCGCGAGGATCAGAAGTTCCGCGGCCTGCGCGTGCTGCGATGACCGTTGCGCGACGCCCGGTGCCGGGGAAGAAGCTGATCCTGGCCGTGGTCGACGGACTCGGCCCGGAGCTGCTCGACCGCGCGATCGCGGCCGGCCGCGCGCCGACCATGGCCAGGCTCGCCGCCGCAGGCGACCGCCGCGACGACTGCGTCTCGACCTTCCCGTCGCTGACGCCCGTCTGCCTGGCGGCTCTGCTCACCGGCGAGCACCCGTCCGGATCGCACATCCCCGGGATGACCTGGTACCACCGCGGCGAGCGGCGCCTGGTCGAGTACGGGTCGTCGTTTGCGGCCACCCTCGCGGAGGGTACGCGCCAGATGGTCGACGACATCCTCGTCAACATGAACCTCGTGCACCTGTCGCGGCGGACGACCACCATCTTCGAGTTCCTCGAGGACGCCGGCTACGTCACCGCAGGAGTCAACACCTACGTGTGCCGCGGCCGCGTCCGGCACCCGATCACGCGGCCGGTCGCGCGCCGCCTGGCCCGCCGCATCGGCATCGTCGACGCCGTCTACGGCCCCCGCCGCTACTTCCTGGGCGAGCTGTTCTTCACCGATCTCACCGGGGCGCCGCACAACTTCGGCGGCGGCATCGACCGGCACGGCGGCGCGGTCGGCCGCTGGCTGGTCACCCGGGACGGGTTCGATTTTTTGTTCTTCTACCTCTACGAGACCGACGCCGCCCAGCACCGCGGCGGCGACGTGATCGGTGCCGTCGAGGTGGCCGACTCCGGGATCGGCATGCTGGTGGAGGCCGCGGGCGGGCTGGAGCAGTTCCTCGACCGCTACGCGGTGATCGTCGTCGCCGATCACTCCCAGAGCGCGGTCGTGCAGGCCGCCGACGCCGCGGCGCCGCTCGCGGGATCGGCCCTCTTCGAGTCCAGCCGCCGCTCCGATCCCGATCGCTGCGAGCTCGCCGTGACGGCCTCGAACCGGGTCGCGATGGTGTACCGGCTGGCCCGCGCCCGGGAGGCGAACGGCCGCATCGCCGAGCGGATGCTCGAGCTGGAGGCCGCGGAGGTCGTGATGTACGCCGAGGACGGCTGGATGCACGTGCGCCGCGACGAGGGGGAGATGCGCTTCCGCCGGGGGCCGGGCGAGGCCGACCCGCGCGGGAACCGGTTCACCGTCGAGGGAGATGCCGACCTGCTCAGCCCGCAGCTCTACCCGAACGCGCTCGAGCGGATCGAGGGGGCGCTCACCTGCCCCGCCGCCGGCGAGGTGATCGTGTCCGCGGCGCCCGGGTGGGAGTTCGCCGACTCGGGCGGCGCCCATCACGTGGGCGGCGGCAGCCACGGGTCCCTGCGGGCCGAGGATTCGATCGTGCCGCTGATCACCGCCGGGTTCGAGGGCGGCCCTCCCCTGGACGGGATGCCGTCCATCACGGACGTGGCGCCGCTGGCCGCCCGGCACTTCGGCGTGTCGCGACCCGTGCGCCAGGCGGCGTCCGCGCTCGCGGGGGTGGGATAGCATCCGCCGGATGGAGGAGGCCCGAGTCGAATCCGCCGCCGTTCGCGTCCGGGGGCATGCGCGCAGGTTTCACCTGGCCGTGCGCCACCCGGACAACTGGATGCAGGTGCTGCGCTACTGCGCCGTCGGCGGCGCCGGCTACGTGGTGAACCTGGCCGCGTTCCTGCTCGCCGACCGGAGCATGCCGTACACGCTGGCCTTCGTGCTCGCCTTCGTGCTGGCCGCGACCAGTAACTTCGCCTGGAACCGGGCCTGGACGTTCCGCGTCAGACATGGCGTGCCCCACCACCAGTACGTCCGCTTCCTGACCGTCAGCGCGATGGCGCTCTGCCTCGACCTGGGCGTGCTGCGAGCCCTGGTGGAGGCGGGCGGGCTGGCAAAGGTGACCGCCGCGGCGATCGCCATCCTGGTCGCGACGCCGGTCAGCTTCCTTGGCAACAAGCTCTGGACGTTTCAGTAGCGTCGCGGCGGCGGCCGCGGCAGCGCTGCTCATCGCCGCCGTACCTGCCCAGGCAGCCGCGCATCTGAGCCGCAGCCAGGCGATCACCGTCGCCAAGGCGCAGCCGCGGGCGGCCTCCCTCGAGGCGAGGAACCCGGGGGCGCACTGGGAGGCCCAGTACGACCCGCGCAGCCACAGCTGGACGGTGCTGCTCGAGCCGCGCGGCGCCCACAACGTGCTCGCCGCGGTCACGGTGAACGACCGCAACGCCAGGGTGACGCACGTGCGGATCGTCTCCCGGGTCGGATCGCCGCGCCTGAACTCGGCGCAGGCGGCGGCCATCGCGTTCCGCCAGCCCCGGGTCAAGGCCTGGCTGGCCCAGTACCGGAACGTCAGCCACACGTCGACGCTCGGCGACCACCGCGTCTGGACGGTGGACTACTACGCGCAGGGGGAGCAGGTCGCCGAGGTGCACATCGCCGACTACTCCGAGGATCCCTACGAGGTGTGGACCGGCCCGCAGGTGGCGTGGCAGCTCGCCCGCGGCCAGCCCTCCGCCTACGGCCGCAAGGCCAACGCGGCCTACGTGCTGTGGCCGCTCTGCGCCCTCTTCCTGGCCGGGCTGATCGACTGGCGCCGGCCGGTCTCGATACGCACGCTCGACCTGGTCGTCGTGCTCTCGTTCGTGGGCTCGCTGTGGGAGTTCAACAAGGGCGACGTGTTCTGGTCGACCCCGCTCATCTACCCGCCCATGCTGTACCTGACCGCGCGCATGGCGTGGATCGGGTGGCGGCGGACGCCGCGCACGTTCGCGATCAGCGATCGCCACCTGCTCCTCCTGATCGCGCTGGTGTTCGCCCTGATGGGGTTCCGGCTCGGCCTGAACAACCAGGACTCGAACGTGATCGACGTCGGCTACGCGGGCGTCGCGGGCGCGTCCCGGCTGATGGACGGCGTCCTCCCCTACGGGCACATGCCGAACCGCGACGGTAAGCCGTGCGGCGGCCGCTATTTCAACGGCGACCCGGTCGGCTACCGCCAGACAGACGGCCGCTGCGAGTCGCCCATCGAGAGCGGCGATACCTACGGGCCGACGGTCTACCTCGCCTACGTGCCCGCCGTGGCAGCGTTCGGCTGGAGCGGCAAGTGGGACCACCTGCCGGCGGCGCACGTGGCCGCATCGGCCTTCGACATTCTGGCCGTCGTGGGTCTCTTCGCGGCGGGCTGGCGGCTGGGGTCGCGCCGGCTCGGCGTCGCGCTCGCGTTCGCGTGGGCCGCGAACCCCTTCACGCTCTACTCGCTGAACATGAACTCGAACGACGCCCTCGTCGGGGCGCTCCTGGCGTGGACGTTCGCCCTGCTCGCCATCCCGGCAGCCCGCGGGGCGATGCTCGCCGCCGCCGCCCTGACCAAATTCGCGCCGCTCGCGATCGTGCCGCTGTTCGCCTCGCTGCGCAACCGGCTCGTGACGTTCGCAGGCTTCGTCGTCGCGGCGCTCCTCCTGCTCTCGATGCTCGCCCTCGACTCCGGCGGCATCTCGCTCTTCTGGCACCGCACGATCGACTACCAGCTCGGCCGTGTCACGCCGATGGCCATCTGGACGCTGGGCACGTACCACCCCGGCTGGTACGACCTGCGCTGGCCCCAGCACGTGTTCCAGATCGTCGCCGGGCTGGGCATCGTGGCGCTGGCGCTGTTTCCGCGCCGCCGGCGCAAGGACGCGGCCGCCGTGGCCGCCTTCGCCGCGGCGGCCGTGCTCGCCGCGCAGATGGCGGCGAGCTACTGGTTCTACCCGTACATCTGCTGGTGGCTGCCGGTGGTGATGATCGCGCTGCTCGTGCCTCGGGCGGCGCCGGAGCCGGCGCCGGCCCCGGAGCCGCCGGCCTGGCAGGGCCCGCCGCTGCCGACCGCCTAGCCGGCTACTCCTCGATCCGGATCGCCTCGATCGAGGACGCGCGGCCGTCGCCGTCGCACTCGATCACCACGCCCTCGAGGCGGACGCCGCCCTCGGCCGGCTCGAACCGCACCGGCATCTGGGTCGTGAAGCGGCGCAGGATCAGGTCGGTGCGCACGCCGATCACCGAGTCGTGCGGCCCCGTCATGCCGGCGTCCGTGATGTAGGCGGTGCCGCCGGAGAGGATGTGCGCGTCGCTCGTCTGGACGTGCGTGTGCGTCCCGATCACCGCGGTCACGCGACCGTCCAGGAACCGGCCCATGGCCACCTTCTCGCTCGTCGCCTCCGCGTGGAAGTCGACCAGGACGAGCGCGGCCTCCCGGCGGGCCTCGCGGACGAGGTCCTCGGCGACGGCGAACGGGCTCACCGCCGGATCGAGGAAGAGCTTCCCCAGCAGGTTGATGACCGCCACCGGTGTGCCGTCCGCGGCCGTGGCCACGCACCAGCCCCTGCCCGGGGCGGTGCTCGGGTAGTTGGCCGGGCGCACGATGCGCGGGTCCATGCCCAGGTGCGGGTACACCTCGCGCTGGCGGAAGGCGTGGTTGCCGAGCGTGATCACGTCGACGCCCGCCCCATGCAGGCGGCGGGCGAGGCGGCTGGTGATGCCGGTGCCGTCGGCCAGGTTCTCCCCGTTGGCCACGACGAAGGCGATGTCGCGTTCCGTTCGCAGGCGGGGCACGTGCTGCTCGATGACACGCCGCCCCGGCGTTGCAAAGGCATCGGCGATGAAGAGGATCCTCACGTGACCGCTAGCTCTTCGTGGAGACGGGCAGCCACGACGCCGCGAGGATGTCCCGGGTGCCGGAGCCCGACGGTCGGTGGCGGAGGCGAGACCGCGTTCTCGCCGGAGCGCCGCAACCGTCCGCTACCGCCAAGGAGGGGGCTCGTGGGGGGACCAAGGGGTGCCCCCCCGTTGGGGAACACCCCGGTGGGGGGGGGGGCCGGCCCCCCCGCGCGGTGGGCGGGGGTTGCCCCGGCCC
>JAICJC010000090.1 GCA_025928655.1 Thermoleophilia bacterium
CCGCCGCAGGCCCGCCGACCACCGGGCCCATCGCGGGCCGGCGCCGAAGCGGCACCGCCGGGCCGCGAGGCCCGTGCCGCAGCCGCCGCCGCCGATCACGCCGTCGCCGGCCTCGACGACGACCACCACCACGACGACCCCTCCGCCGCCGCCGCCCCCGTCCACGGGCGCCGTCCAGCTGCCCGCGCCGGGCGGCACGACGCTCCCGCCGCCGTAGGCCCGACGTCTACGATGAGCCCATGCGTGCCCCGACCCCGGCCGAGCTCGAGCTGTACGCCCTCGCGCAGGACGCGATCGGCAACGCATATGCCCCGTACTCGCGCTTCCCCGTCAGCGCGGCGCTGCAGCCCGTGGACGGCGGAGAGCCGATCATCGGCGTCAACGTCGAGAACGCCTCCTTCGGCGTGACAATGTGCGCCGAGCGCAGCGCCCTCTTCGCCGCCGTGACGATGGGCCACCGCCGCTTCGAGACCGTGGCGGTGCACGCGAACGCGACGTCGTGCCCGCCGTGCGGCGCCTGCCGGCAGGCGCTGGCCGAGTTCGCCCCGGACATCACCGTCGTCTACCGGCGCGGCGGCGACGTCGTCGCGGCCGCCTTCGACGAGCTGCTGCCCGAGCGGTTCGAGCTGTGAGCGAGGAGGTGCGCCGGTCGGGCCTGGTGGCGCTGGCCGGGCGCCCGAACGTGGGCAAGTCGACGCTCGTGAACCGGCTCGTGGGCGAGCACGTGGCCGCGGTCTCGGCGAAGCCGCAGACGACCCGGCGGCGCGCGATCGGCGTCGTCCACCGGCCCGGCAGCCAGCTCGTGATGGTGGACCTGCCCGGCTTCCAGAAGCCGTTCGACCGCCTCACCGAGCGGATGCAGCGGTCCGTGAACGAGACGCTCGAGGACGCCGATGCGACGCTGCTCGTGCTCGACGCGCGCACGCCGATCGGCCCCGGCGACCGCTACATCGCCGCGCGCGTGCTCGCCGGCGGCGCGCCGCCGTGCGTGGTCGCCCTGAACAAGACCGACGGCCTCGCCGCCGACCGGGTCGTGCCCGCGCTGGCGGCGGCCGCCGCCCTCGGCGCCCCGCACGCGGTGCACCCGATCAGCGCCCGCACGGGGGAGGGGACCGACGCCCTTATGGCTGACCTGCTCGCGCTGCTGCCGGAGGGCCCGGCCTGGTTCCCGGAGGGGATGACGACCGACCAGCCGCTCGAGCAGCGCATCGGCGAGCTGATCCGTGAGCGGGCGCTCGAGCTGACCCGCGACGAGGTGCCGCACGCCGTCGCCGTGCTCGTCGAGTCGATCGAGCCCGGCCACGACCGCACCGTGGTCGAGGCCAAGCTGATCTGTGAGACCGCGTCGCAGAAGGGCATCCTGATCGGCCGCGGCGGCTCGATGGTGAAGCGGATCGGGAGCGAAGCGCGGCCCGGAATCGAGGCGGCGGTGGGCGGCCCCGTCTTCCTCGACCTGTCCGTCAAGGTGCGTCCGCGCTGGCGCCGCGACGCCGCCGAGCTCGACCGGCTCGGCGTCTAGTTTTCGTCGATCGGGCAGTCCGCGCGCGTCCGGACGCAACGACGGGTGCGCATTCGGCGGGGCTTTGGTGGGGCTGCGGGTGCATCCCGGACTTCCCGATCAACCGCCTCGAGCAGCGGCCCCGCTTGATCTACACTGGTCGCTGGATGCCTCCGTTATCGGCTGAGAAGTTCATCCGACGGGGCGGTCGATGACCTCGCTTGACCGCATGATCTCCTCCAGCCGGCGGGCCCTGGAGCAGCGTCGGGACGCCCGGCCGCTGTCCCAGCTGGAGCAGGCCGTCACGGATCTGGCACCGATACGCCCGTTCACCGAGGGCATCGTCGGTGAGGAGATCTCCTTCGTGCTGCGCGTCGGCGCGCCGGACCCGGTGCTCCTCGAGGTGGCCGAGGCGGCGGGCGCGGCCGGCCTGGCCGTCCCGGGCGACGCGGTGCCGCCGGGGCTGGAGGAGACCTGGCTGCCGGTCCTGCACAAGGGCATCCTGATCGACCCCTACCAGCTGTACGAGAGCCGCCTGGGCGGCGCCGACGGCGTCGTCCTGATCGCCGGCGCGTTCGACGGGGAGGACGACCGCTTCGCCGAGATGCAGTCCGTGGCCGCCCAGCTCGGCCTCGACGTCGTGGTCGAGGTCGCCGACGAGGACGAGATCGAGCTCGTTCTCGAGCTGCTCGACCCCGACTCGTTCCTGATCCAGAACCCGCGCAACGGGCGCGAGGATCAGGACTTCGAGCACATCTTCTCGCTGCTCGAGGAGGTGCCGGCCGGGAAGGTCGTGCTGTGCGAGGGCGGCATCCGCCATCGCGAGCAGGTGCTCGCCCTGGAGAGCGCCGGCGTCGACGCGGCGCTGCTCGGCGACTGGGTGCTCGAGGTCGGCATCGCCCCGACGTTCGACATCCTGCGCGGCGACTCGCGCGGCTAGCCGAAGAACGCCGCGGCGCGGTCGTACAGCTCGCGCGGGACGAGCTTCAGCCCTGCGACGGCCTCCGCCAGGGGCACGGCGACGATCTCGTCTCCGCGCAGGGCCGCCATCATGCCCCACTCGCCGTCGCGCACGAGCTCGGCCGCGCGCAGGCCGAAGCGGGTCGCGAGGACGCGGTCGCGCGCCGTCGGCGAGCCGCCCCGCTGGATGTGGCCGAGCGTCGTCACCCGTGTCTCGAACCCGGTGCGGCCCTCGATCTCGGACGCGAGCGCCGAGCCGACGCCGCCCAGCCGGGCGTGGCCGAAGGCGTCGAGGTCGCCCGACGCCACCATGCCGCCCGACGCGCCGCTCTCGTAGCGCAGCTCGTAGCCCTCGCTGACGACGACGATCGAGAAGTCCTTGCCCTTGGCGTGCCGGTTTCGGATCAGCCCGCAGCAGTGTTCGACCGTCAGCGGCAGCTCGGGGATCAGGATCACGTCGGCGCCGCCCGCCATGCCGGCCATGACCGCGATCCAGCCGGTGTGGCGGCCCATCACCTCGCACACCATGACCCGGTCGTGCGACTCGGCCGTGGAGTGCAGGCGGTCGATGGCCTCCGTCGCGATGGTCACGGCCGTGTCGAACCCGAACGTGTAGTCCGTCCCGCGCAGGTCGTTGTCGATCGTCTTCGGGACGCCGACCATGGGCGCGTCGTGCTCGGCGTGCAGGCGCGCGGCCACCCCGAGCGTGTCCTCGCCGCCGATCGCCACCAGCGCGTCCAGGCCGTCGAGGTGCCCGAGCACGCGCTCGACGCCGCCCTCGATCTCGTACGGGTTCGTCCGCGACGTGCGCAGGATCGTCCCGCCGCGCGGCAGGAGGCCCGTCACGTCCTGGGGCGCGAGCGGGCGCATCTGGCCCTCGACCATGCCGCGCCAGCCGTGCAGGACGCCGACCACCTCGTCGCCGCGCTCGAGCGCCGTGCGCGCGACGGCGCGGATGACCGCGTTCAGCCCCGGACAGTCGCCGCCACCGGTCAGCAAGCCGATGCGCATGAGGGTGTTCTACCCGGCGCCGGGGGCGAAGTCCATCGGGCCCCGGCGGCTGCTCGCGGCGTCCTCGGCGTGCACGATCAGGACCGGGACGTGGCTGTGGTTGAGCACGCTGTGGCTGACGCTGCCGAGCAGGGCGGCGGCCGCTCCGCCGCGGCCGCGCGACCCCATCACGATCAGGTCGTGGCCGCCGTCGGCCGCCTGCCTGATGATCGCGGCGGCCGCGGGCCCCTGGCCGACGACGGTGGTCACAGGCATGTCCTCGTCGAGCCGCGCCGCCGCCTCGCGGAGGGTCGTCTGCGCCTCCTTGTCCGCGTCGTCCTGGGTGGGGAGGAGGCCGGTGTACGGGCCCGCCATGAACCGCCACGCGGTGCGCGACGCGACGCTGATCAGCGTCAGCCGCGAGTTGAGCGCCCGGGCCAGGTCGGCCGCCTCGTCGAGCGCGCGGTCCGCGTGGGCGGACCCGTCGACCGCGACGAGGATGTTGAGAAACACGGGCGGAGCCTACCCGGGGCGAACGGGCGGGCCCTCCGATGCGAGCGGGCAGTGTCGCTCCGGAGGGCCCGGCCGTCAGTGTCCTCCGCGGTCGTGTGACCCGCGTGAGAGATGCCCGATCGGCAGCTCCCGCGCGCCTGGACGTTCGGCTGCTGATGGTGCATCGCGTCGGGGCTGCGGCTACGCGCGGGAGCTACCGACCGACCCTCAGGAGAACCGGCCCGGGAACTGGGCGATGATCCCCGTGCTGAGCATGTCCGCCATGCCGAGGATCTCGTGCTCGACCATGTCGTAGGCGTGCACGCCGGCCCCGAACTTGCCCGTCAGCTCGGCGACCGCCTCGTTCGTGGTCAGCTTCAGGTGGCGGTGCATCATCTTGCGCAGCGCCGCGAGCGGCCACTGGTGCGGGTTGGCGGCGTGCAGGAAGGCCGAGATCCGGTTCGCGTTGGCGTACCAGGCCGCGTTGTCCTTCCCGAGGGCGGCCGAGTCGCCCGACTTCACGTCGCCGAGGATCGCGACCGCGATCAGGATGTGCCGGCGCAGCAGCACCGTCAGCCGGTGCCCGGCCTCACGGCCGTAGAAGGGGGCGACGGCGGCGCCGATGTCGTGCTGGTTTCGCAGCAGCCGCGCCTCGGTCGCGCCCAGGTCGGGCAGGTTGCCGGCGAAGCCCACGATCGCGAGCCGCGTCCAGGTGACGTGCTGCTCCCACAGGTCGCGCATCGCGTTGCGGAACGCGAGCTGGCGGGCCGTGACCATCCCGCTCATGTCCATGGTCGCGGCCGCATGCGATTGGCTGGCCGCCCGATGCGTCTGGGCGTCGGCGGTCTTGCCGACGGCGATGCCGATCACGGCGGCCGCGGCGAGCAGGCCGACCGCCATCGTCAGCCGCCGGCGACCCCATGGCCTGGCGTCTGTCATGTGACGTCCTTTCTCTCGCGGGTGTCGCGTCGGGGGCTCTAGCGTCGGCGCGCGACCGGTCCTTACGTGCGTAAGAACTCGGGTCGGGCGGACGCAGGAGGGACATGAAGATCGTTTCCGACTCGGGACTTGCGGCCGGCGTCGACGTGGCCGGGTGGCGGGAGCGGCGGCTCGAGGCGGCCGGGTTCGACGAGGCGACGGCCGTCATCCTGGCGGGCGACTGCGGGTTCGACCTGCACGGCCTCATCAACCTGGTCGAGGCCGGGTGCCCGCCCGATCTCGCCGTCCGGATCATGGCCCCGATCGACCGTAAGGCGCGCCCTTGCTGAGCCGCCCCGCTGCCGGTACGGTGCGGGGCGTGGAGCCGGCCCCCGCAGCGGCGACCGCGCCGCCCCCGCCGCTCGACCCGGACTCGCGCGCGTGGGTGCGCGGGCTCACCCTGCCCGGCGGCGAGCGGGACGTCGACGTCGCCCGGCTGCATGCCTTCCTCCTGCGCGCAGCCCGGTTCGAGCTCGCCCGCCGCCGCACCGCGCTGCGCGACGTGCCGGCGGCGGAGCTGGACGACCTGGCGGTGCAGGCCGCGAACGACGCCCTGGTCGCGCTCATGCGCAAGCTCCCCACCTTCCGCGGTGACAGCCGGTTCACGACCTGGGCGGCCAAGTTCGCCATCCTCGAGGCCTCCGTGAAGGCGCGCCGGTGGGCGTGGCAGCACCGCGAGGTCACGCTCGAGCCGGAGGCGTGGACGCGCCTGGCGCCGGCGGTGGCCGCGGCGGATCCGGAGGAGGCTGAGCGGCTGCGGGCGATCGCGGCTGCGATCCGCGAATGCCTGAGCCCGCACCAGCGCGAGATCCTGGTCGCGATCGCGCTGAACGACGTGCCGATCGACGTGCTCGCCGACCGCCTCCAGACCACTCGCGGTGCGATCTACAAGACGCTCCACGACGCTCGCCGGAACCTGCGCGCCCACCTCGCCCGGGAGGTCGATCCGTGAACGAGCCCCCGACGGGCGACCGCCTCCTCGGTCCCGAGCCGCCCGAGCTCGGGTGCGACGAGTGCTTCGAGTACCTCGACCGCTATGTCGACGCCGAGCTCGGGCACGAGTTGCACGAATTCTCGCTCTGTCCGGCCTGCGTCGGGCCCGAGGACTGCTCGCGGGCGCGCCGGTGCCTGGGCATGCGAGCCCACCTGGAGGGCTGCCCGGCGTGCGCGGAGGAGCACGCCAGCCTGCTCGCCCTCGCCGGGCGCGAGTCCGGCTAGCCGTCCATCGCGTGGTAGACGGCGAGGTCGGCCACGACCTCGGAGAGCACGTAGTGGTCATACCCGGGCCGCTCCTCGCCGGGCTCCGTCAGGTCGTCCGGCGGCCGCTCGGTGGCGATGACGCCGCCCTCGACCCGCTCGATCCAGACCGACGTGCCGGGCGGCGTCGCCCAGTCGGCGACGAGCTGGCCGTCGAGAAACCCGCCATGGAACCGTGCGACCACCTGATTCCCCCCGAGTACGACTCCCGCCCCGGAATCGTACTGCGGCGGCGAGGACGCCCGGCCGCGGCACCGGTGGTAGCGTTGCGGCGAAGCACCACTCGACAAGGGGGTCGGAGATGAGTGAGACGCTCAAGGGAGCCTGCCTGTGCGGCAAGGTCGAGTACGAGGTGAAGGACCCCGAGGGGCTGGGGTACTGCCACTGCAGCCGCTGCCAGCGCTGGACGGGCTCGAGCCTCGCGGGCGTGGTGGTCGCCAAGGAGAACTTCCACTTCACGCAGGGCGAGGACCTGGTCACCTGCTACGAGAGCGAGTTCGCCCCCCGCAACTTCTGCAGCAACTGCGGGTCGAGCATCTACGACGACCTGGGCGAGAAGTACTTCGTGGCCGCCGGCCTGATGCGCGAGCTCGACATGGAGCCGAGCTTCCACCTGCAGGTGGCCTACAAGGCCGGCTGGATGGAGATCCCCGGGAACGCGCCGCAGTACGCCGAGGGCATGTAGCGCCACCGGCCCCGGCGAGCGGTCACGAGCACGCCCGTTCGGGCGTCAACGACGCCGGCCGGTTTCGGCCTGATCGCGTCCGGCGCGGGAGGACGGCCGTGGTGATCGTCCCTGCGACGAGCGCCACGGCCGCGCCGACGACCGCATCGAGGATGAAGTGGTTCGCGGTCGCGACGATGGAGAACACCACGAGGCCCGGGTACAGCGCCCAGATCCCGCGGGCCCACCATCGCCGCGCGAGCACGACGCCGGAGACGCCGAAGATCAGGGCGTAAGCCGTGTGCAGGCTCGGCATGGCCGCGTAGGGGTTCGCGAGCGACGCGATCGCGCCGGAATGGTGGTTGACGGCGGCCCCGTTGAGCGTGTCGGTGAAGCCCAGGCGCGGGAACATCCGCGGCGGGGCGGTGGGGTAGGCGAGATACCCGATCAGGCCGATCGCGTCGGCGGCGATGACGGTGTTACGGATCGTCCAGTAGCGGTCGGTGTGGCGCAGGTAGGCCCACAGGAGGAACAGGAACGTGACCGTGAACTGGGCGTTGAAGTACGTCCAGTTCGCGACGTCCATCACGATGCCGGGCGCGTCCAGCGCGAACCGCTGCACCGACAGCTCGCGGAAGATCCCCAGCGACCGCTCGGCGCCGACGACGCTGCGGGCATGCGCGAGCGCCGTGCCGCGGCCTCCGGTCGCGAGGACGCGCGAGAGCTCGTACGCGATGTCGAACAGCGACACGATCACGATCTGGCGCACGAGATCGCGGGGGCCGCACGGGAGGGCCGACCGCAGCCGGGCGGCGCCCGTCGCCGCGGCGCGCTGTGGGATCGCGAGCATCATCGGGCCAGCCTCGCGCATGGGCGTGCGCGCGGCCATGGTGGGAGCCCGTCTCGGGGGGTGCGGGTAACCCCCGTACGTCGCCGGGCGGCGACGCCGGGAGCGATCCGGCCTGCATCACGCGACCGGAACCCTCCTGACCTCCCCGCACTTGCGGCAGAACATCACGAGCATGCTGCCGCTCCCCGACATGCCTCCCACCTGCTGGAAGTCGTGGCCTGACATGCATGGATGGTCGGGGCCGGCACCGTGGCCTTGCGCGATCACGTTGGGCTGGCTGCTCATGGCGCGCCTCCTTCGATCGGGTGGGCAGCTGACGAGGATACGCCGGAGCCGCCGGCGGCCGCCCGGACGCCTCCGAGCCGGCCCAGGGCCGCCCGCCTGCCCGGGATGAGGAACGCATGTTCGCAGACGGGCCGGTTAAGCTGGCCGGCGGGATGACGGTCTGCTTGGCGGCGCTGTGCGAGGACGGACGGACGGTCGTGGTAGCCAGCGACCGCATGGTCACGTTCGGTGGCATCCTCGAGTTCGAGCACACCGTTCCGAAGATGACGCCGACCACCTCCCTGGCCATGGTGATGGTCGCCGGCGACACCCTCCTGGGCACCGAGCTCGCCCAGACCGTGGCAACGCAGGTCCGGGGGACGACGCCGTCGATCCACACCGTCGCGGTCGCGCTCGGGCAGGCGTTCCAGGCGATCCGCCGGCGTGAGATGGAAGTCGAGATCCTGCTTCCCCGCGCGCTCGACCTCAACTCGTACTACGGGGCGCACGCGAGCCTGAACGGCCAGATCGTCGTCGGGCTGGATCACAGCCTGACGCAGTTCAGCCTCGGCGTCGAGCTGCTCCTTGGCGGCGTCGACGAGGACGGGGCGCACATCTACTCGATCTCGAACCCCAACCAGGTCCGATGCCACGACATCATCGGGCACGGAGCGGTCGGGAGCGGGGCCATCCACGCGTTGCAGTCGATGATCGGCTTCCGTCACGACTCGACCGCAAGGCTCGGCGAGACGGTGTTCCGTGCCTACGCGTCCAAGCGCCGGTCAGAGGCCGCTCCCGGCGTGGGCCGCGACACCGACCTCGCAATCGTGTCCGAGCACGGGATCCGCCGCCTGAGCAACGACGAGCTGCAGCACATGTCGTCGATCCTCGATGAGCATCAGGCGTCGACCACAGACGCGCTGGAGGCGAAGCTCGCCGCGCTGAGCTTCAGCGAGGGGGGCGGGCCGCCGAGAAGGGATCCCACGTGATGGATCACGGCACATCGCACGTTCCCGCTGCGGCGGGCCCTCCGCCGACGCCGCTCGCCCAGCTGGCCTATGCGGCCGAGCTCGCGCGCATCCAGGCGCTCCGCTCGGCTCATGCGGCCGGCCGTGATGTCCCTCCGGGCACCCGGACCGTGCCCAGGGACCTGTCGCCGCTCGGTCGGTAGCCCGTCCGGTCGAGCCGGCATGGGCGGGTGCCTGCGCGTGAGTGCCGAAGGTGGGAGTCGAACCCACATGGCCTTGCGGCCGCGCGATTTTGAGTCGCGTGCGTCTACCGTTCCGCCACTTCGGCCGGGCCGGGTGGCAAATGCTACCGCCGCGTTGGCAGGGGGGCTGAAATGGGGTACAAAAGGCCCTCATGGCTGAGTCGAAAGGGGAGGGGACCGGCAAGGGGGCCGCTCGCTCGAGCGTGCTGGACCACCGCTTCGGCGCCGGCCCGCCGCTGACCGTCGGGATCGAGGAGGAGTACATGCTCCTCGACCCGGGCGGCTTCGACCTCGTGTCCGGCGTGGAGGAGCTGCTGGCCGAGACGGCCGAGACCGAGATGGCCGACCGGCTCAAGCCCGAGCTCATGCAGTGCGTGCTCGAGTCGGGCACGCGCGTGTGCGAGGACGTCCCCGAGGCGGCCGCCGACCTGCGCCTGATCCGCCAGTACGTCGCGAACCACGCCCGCGCCCACAACATGCGCCTGGGCGCGGCCGGCACGCACCCCTTCTCGCTCTTCGAGAACCAGAAGATCACCGCCCGCGACCGCTACCGGGCCCTGGTCGAGATGCTGCAGTACGTCGCCCGCCGCGAGCTCGTGTTCGGGATGCACGTGCACGTTGCCGTCCCGTCGCCCCAGGCCTGCCTGGCGGTGATGGAGGGCGTGCTGATCGAGCTGCCCGTGCTGCTCGCGCTCTCGGCCAACTCGCCCTTCTGGCGCGGCGACCACACCGGCCTCGCGTCGAGCCGGGCGATGATCTTCTCCGCGTTCCCGCGCAGCGGCCTGCCGCCGCGCTTCGCCGACTACCAGGACTACGCCGAGGCGGTCGGGTTCATGGAGGCGACGGGCGCGATCGGCGACTACACGCACCTGTGGTGGGACGTGCGCCCACACCCGCGCTTCGGCACGATCGAGGTGCGGGTGATGGACTGCCAGACCAGGGTGGAGGACACCGTCGCCCTGGCCGCGTACGTGCAGTGCCTGGTGAAGCTCCTGCTCGACCGCTACGCCAACGGGCAGGTGCTCTCGTACCACCGCATGCTGCTGTCCGAGAACAAGTGGCTCGCGCTGCGCTACGGGCTGGACGCGCCGCTGATGGACCTCGCCGCCGGCAAGCGGGTGAAGATGGCGGCGCGCACGCTCGCCCGCCGCCGGATCCGCGAGCTGCGCCCGATCTCCCGCGAGCTGGGCTGCGCCGACGAGCTGGCCCGGATCGACTGGATCCTCGAGAACGGCAACGGCGCCGACCGTCAGCGCCAGGTGTGGAACGCCAACCGGGACATCTGCGAGGTGGCCGAGGAGATCGCCCTGGCCGCCGAGCGCGTCTAGCCGCCCTCGCCGCTCCGCATAGCCCCCGCGCGCGCTCGACTTGCAAAATCTCTTTCGCGTCGATATATTTCGTGTGCGAAAGGTTTTTTTGCGAAAGGATACGACGCGAACTATGGCCACACGAACGATGTCAAAGAAGGCCGAGCTCGCCGCCGAGGTCGGAGGTCTCCTGTACGACATCGGGGCGCAGGCGAAGCGGAGGACCCGCCCCCTCGTCGAGGAGCAGGGCGTGACCTTGCCGCAGGCGCTCGCGCTGCACATGCTGCACGGGGCCGGCGGCCGGCTCTCGGCCCGCGACCTGGGCCGCGAGTGCCACATGCTCGCGTCCACGATCACCGGCGTGATCGACCGGCTCGAGAGCGCCGGCCACGTCCGCCGCGAGCGCGACCAGCGCGACCGCCGGGTGGTGTGGGTGACCCTCACCGACGCCGGCCGCTCGCTGGTCGATCGGCTCCCGACCTTCACGGACCAGATGGGGCAGCTGCTGGACGCCCTCCCGGCGAGGGAGCTCGAGCAGATGCGCGCGTCGCTGCGGCACGTGCTGGCGGCGGCGGAGACGAAGGGGGCGGCCTGATGTCCCCTGGACGGTTCTCCGAACGTCGTGACGGCGGGCAGCCCCATGGCCGGATCGTGGCCGGCGCGGCAGTCTTGAACAACGCATCATCGCTCCCCGTCAGGGGAGCCTTCATGAGCAGAGGATCGAAGGGGAAGAACTGAAGTGCCTGCAATAACGGATGACAACCGAAAATGGTGGACCCTGGGGGCGATGTGCTTCGCGCTCTTCATGGTCATGCTCGACAACACGGTCGTGAACATCGCGCTCCCGGCCATCAAGGACAGCTTCGGCGCCTCGATCTCGGGGCTGTCGTGGACGGTCAACGCCTACACGCTCGTGTTCGGCGTGCTGCTCGTCACGGGCGGCCGCCTGGGCGACGTGTTCGGCCGCAAGCGGATGTTCCTGGCCGGGCTCGTGGTGTTCACGCTGGGCTCCATCGGCGCCGGCCTCTCCGGCTCGATCGGCGAGCTCGTCTTCTTCCGCGGCGTCCAGGGCGTCGGCGCGGCGTTCCTGATGCCGGGATCGCTCTCGATCATCACGAACACCTTCAGCGGCCCCGAGCTCGGGCGCGCGCTCGGCATGTGGGCCGGCATCTCCGGCCTCGCGCTGGGCATGGGCCCCGTCGTGGGCGGCCTGCTGGTCGAGAAGGCCGGCTGGGAGTGGATCTTCTTCCTGAACGTGCCCGTGGCCGCGATCGCGGTCCCGCTGACGATCTACGTGGTGCGCGAGTCGCGCGACGAGAGCGCCATCCGGCGCGTCGACCTGCTCGGCATCGCCACGCTCTCGCTGGGGCTCGGCGGCCTCGTCCTCGGCCTGGTGCAGGCCAACGACTACGGCTGGGGCTCCACCCGGATCCTGACCGAGTACGCCGTCGGCATCGCCGGCCTGGTGGCGTTCGTGCTGCTGCAGATGCGCGGCCGCGACCCGATGCTGGACATGAACTTCTTCCGCAACCGGACGTTCAACGCCGGCAACGTGGTGGCGTTCCTGGTCACGTTCTCGATGTTCGCGACGTTCTTCTTCATCACGCTCTACATGCAGAACATCGAGCGGCTGTCGCCGCTGCAGACGGGCGTGCGCTTCCTGCCGATGACGATCCTGATCATCGCGACGGCGCCGGTGGCCGGGCGGCTCTCCGACCGGTACGGCTCGCGCTGGCTGCTCACGGGCGGCATGCTGCTGATCGCGGCGTCGCTCTTCCTCGAGTCGCGCATCTCCGACACGAGCGGCTACCTGACGCTGCTGCCCGCCTTCCTGGTCGGCGGCGTGGGGATGGGCATGACGATGTCGCCGATGACGGCGGCCGTCATGAGCTCCGTCGACCGGACGAAGGCCGGCGCAGCCTCGGGCGTGCTGTCGATGACGCGGATGGTGGGCGGCGTGTTCGGCGTCGCGTCGCTGACGGCGCTCTTCGAGCACCTGTCGACCGGCCGCGCGGCGGCTGGCCATGGGCCGTCCGACGTGTTCATCTACTCGCTCGGGCACAGCCTGCGCTACTCCGCGGCCATCGCCGTGTTGGGTGCCCTGGTGGCCCTGGCGTTCATCCGCAGCCACCGCGTCGAGGAGACCGCGGCGCCCGCCGAGGATGCCGCGATGGCCGAGGCGGCCTAGCTTCCGCGCCCCTCCGCGCGGCCCGGCTCCCCCGCCGGGCCGCGCGGCCGCGGTCCGTCGCCGTCGATAGACTGGCGCCTTCGAGGAACGGGGAGCCGAAAAAAGGGGGCCGGATGGACAGGCAGGAGGTCGTCGAGCGCTGCCGGCGCGACAACGTCGCGTTCGTGCGACTGCAGTTCACGGAGCCGTACGGCCCCGTCAAGAACGTGTCGATCCCGGTCGACGAGCTCGAGAAGGCGCTCGCCAACGAGCTCATGTTCGACGGCTCGTCGATCCGCGGCTTCAAGCGGATCGAGCAGTCGGACATGTACTTCCTGCCGGACCCGAACACCTACACGGTGCTCCCGTGGCGGGGCACCGAGGCGAACCGCACGGCACGACTGATCTGCGACGTCGCCGATCCCGACGGCACCCCGTTCGCCGGCGACCCGCGCACGAATCTGAAGCGGGTGCTGAAGCGGGCCGCCGACATGGGCTACACCATGAACGTCGGCCCCGAGGCCGAGTTCTTCCTCTTCAAGCTCGACGCCGACGGCAACCCCACCGTCGACCCGCACGACGCGGCCACCTACTTCGACGTCGCCCCGCTCGACCGCGGCGAGGACTGCCGCCGCGACATCGAGCTGACCCTGCAGCAGATGGGCTTCTCGCTCGAGGCCGCCCACCACGAGGTCGCGATCGGCCAGCACGAGATCGACTTCCGCCACGCCGACGCACTCGCGACCGCCGACAACCTGGTCACCTTCCGGATGGTGGTGAAGGTGATCGCCGCCCGCCACGGGATGCACGCCACCTTCATGGCGAAGCCGATCCACGGCGAGAACGGCTCCGGGATGCACGTGAACCAGTCGCTCGCGCGCGGGGACGAGAACGCCTTCCTGGACGAGTCGGGCGATCTCTCGCTCTCGTCCGACTGCCGCAGCTACATCGCCGGCGTGCTCGAGCACCTGCCGGCCATCACCGCCGTCGCGAACCCGACGGTCAACTCCTACAAGCGGCTGCTGCCGGGGTACGAGGCGCCCGTGTACGTCGCCTGGTCGCCGGGCAACCGGTCGGCCGCGATCCGGGTGCCGGCCAAGCGCGGGCAGTCGACCCGGATCGAGCTGCGCACGCCCGACCCGACCGCCAACCCGTACCTGGCGCTGGCGTGCATGCTCGAGGCCGGCCTGGACGGCATCAACCGCGGGATGCAGCCCCCCGAGCCGGTGAACCAGAACATCTACCACCTCAGCGCCGAGGACTCGCGGGAGCTCGGCATCGGCAGCCTGCCGCACGACCTCTCGCACGCGCTCGACGCGCTCGAGGCCGACGAGGTCATGCGCGGCGCCCTCGGAGACCACATCTTCACCGAGTATGTGCGGCTGAAGCGGGAGGAGTGGGCGGCTTACAACGAGCAGGTGCACCAGTGGGAGATCGACGAATACATGGACCGGTACTGAGGGCGGAAAGCGGACAAATCCGCTGTCAATCTGACGTTTAGGTTGACAGGCAACACTTGCGTTGCTCTGCTACAATGTATTCGTCGGGGTGGGGCTGCCCCCGGCGGTCGTTTGCCGGGTCAACCACCCGGGAATGCATAGTCGTGATCGAGCGTTAAACATCACGTAGGCAGCCATTGTTTGTAACTACCAGGCCCGGACGGCTGACCGTCACCGGGCTATTTGAGGGATTGATGACGACCGAGCTGATGAATGAGCCGCGTGTGCGGCTGATGATCGAGTCGGCCGATGACCGCGGGCTCCTCGCGGAGGAGGAGCTGCAGGCGGTCGCGGTCGATCTCGAGCTGGACGAAGAGGATCTCGAGGCGCTGACGGCCGAGCTGACCGAGCAGGGCGTCGAGATCGTGCCCACTGCCGACGCCGGCGAAGCCGCGTCGGCGCCTGCCGTCGTGCCCGCGGCGGTTGCGGCCGCCGTGCCGTCGGGCCCCACCGACAGCCTCGACCGGTACCTGCACGACATCTCGCGCCACCCGCTGCTCACCAAGGAGGACGAGCAGCGCCTGGCGAAGCTCGTCGAGCAGGGCGACGCGGTCGCCAAGCGGCGCATGATCGAGTCGAACCTGCGCCTCGTCGTGTCGGTCGCCAAGCGCTACCGCGGCCACGGCGTGCCGTTCCTGGATCTGATCCAGGAGGGGACGATCGGGCTCGTGCGGGCGGTCGAGAAGTTCGACTGGCGCCGCGACCTGAAGTTCTCGACCTATGCGACCTGGTGGATCCGGCAGGCCGTGCAGCGCGCGGTCGCCAACCAGTCGCGCACGATCCGGCTCCCGGTGCACGTGTCCGAGCGGGTGCGGCGGGTCGATGCGACCCGCGCGTCGCTCGAGGCGCGCCTGGGCCGTGACGTGACCGACGACGAGGTCGCGAAGGCCAGCGGCGTGTCCGTGCCCGACGTGGTCGACGCGCGCTCGCTTCCGCGCACCTCCTCCATGCATACGCCCGTCGGCGACGACGGCGACTCGGAGATGGGCGACATGATCTCCGACGAGTCGGCGCCGAAGGCCGAGGAGATCGTCGAGGAGACGCTCCGCAAGGAGATGCTGGTCACGGGTCTCGAGCACCTCTCGGAGCGCAAGCGCCGCATCCTCGAGCTGCGGTTCGGGCTCGACGGCGGCGACCCGCAGAACTACGACGTGATCGGCCGCGCGGTCGGACTGACCCGCGAGCGCGTCCGCCAGCTCGAGGCCGACGCGCTGAGCCAGCTCGCAGCCCTGAACGAGATCCAGGGCCTGCGCAGCGAAGCGGCCTGACGCGAGGCGAAACCCGGGGCCAGGCCCCGCCTGACGGCGGGGCCTGGCCCCGTTTTCTCACCCGTAGATCGCCGACGGGTCCGTCGGCGGCTCTCCGCTGCGCTGGGCCACGCCGGTCTCGACGGCCGCCTCCGAGACGGCGGCCGCGACGGTCTCGACGACCGCCTTGTTGAAGACGCTCGGGATGATGTACTCCTCGTTCACCTCATCCTCGTGGATGACGGCGGCGACCGCCCGGGCCGCGGCCAGGTTCATCGCCTCGTTGATGCTCGTCGCCGCCACGTGGAGCGCCCCGCGGAAGATGCCCGGGAACGCGAGCACGTTGTTGATCTGGTTGGGGTAGTCCGAGCGCCCGGTCGCGATCACGCGGGCGACGCCCTCGATCTCCTCGGGCGGCACCTCCGGCTCGGGGTTCGCCATCGCGAACACGATCGCGTCGTCGGCCATCGTTCGCACCGCGTCGACCGAGACCGCCCCGGGGCCGGAGAGGCCCAGGAACACGTCGGCGCCGGCGAGCGCCTCATCGGCCGTGCCCGAGAACTTGCGCGGGTTCGTGTTGCGGGCGTACCACTTCTGGATCGCGGTCAGCCCCTTGATGCCGGGGTGGAGGGCCCCGTGGCGGTCGCAGCCGACGATGTCGCGCACGCCCGCCTCCATCAGCAGCTTGCTGACGGCGACGCCGGCCGCGCCGACGCCCACGAGGACGACGCGCATCTCCTCGATCGGCTTCCCGACCACCCGCGCCGCGTTCAGCAGGCCCGCCAGCACCACCACGGCGGTGCCGTGCTGGTCGTCGTGGAAGACCGGGATGTCGAGCTCGCGCCGCAGCCGGCCCTCGATCTCGAAGCAGCGCGGCGCGGCGATGTCCTCCAGGTTGATCCCGCCGAACCCCGGCGCGATCGCCTTCACGATCGCGATGATCTCGTCGGTGTCGGTCGTGTCGAGGCACAGCGGCCACGCGTCGATGCCGGCGAACTCCTTGAAGAGCATCGCCTTGCCCTCCATGACCGGCATCGCCGCCCGCGGGCCGATGTCGCCCAGG